>JAQVXD010000084.1 GCA_028709385.1 Fermentimonas sp. | reverse complement strand
TTGCTACTTATAATCCTGAAGATCACTGGTCAAGAGTTATGTTTAATGATATTATACCTAAGGTATATGCTGCTAGAAAATCGGTGAGCGATTTAACGGATGATCCAGTACCTTTAGCTGCAGCAGACATCATGGCTGTTATGGCTATTTCTAGAGTAACTGATACCTATGGTCCTATTCCTTTTAGTCAAATTGGAGTAGATGGAGCCATGCAAGCACCTTATGACTCTCAACAAGAGGTTTATAATGAGCTATTTAGAATGTTAGATAACTCTATAGAGGTATTGACTGAGCGTCCAACTGAAGACTTTAGTCCTAAAGTGGATGATGTGTATGGTGGAATTGTTATGAAGTGGATAAAGTTAGCGAACTCAATGAAATTGCGTTTAGCAGTTAGAATTTCAAAAGCTGATCCTGCTTTAGCACAACAAAAAGCTGAAGAAGCTGTAAATCATATTTATGGTGTTATTGCTGATCCTAGTGAAAGTGCTTATAAATCGTCCCCAGGGAAAAACCCTTTCCGTGTAGTTACCTATGAATATAATGATGGTGATTCTCGTATTAGTGCTGATATTGCCTCTTATATGAATGGTTATAACGATCCACGACGTGAAAAGTACTTTACGCCATCTCAGTTTACTAGTCCTACCATTACGAATGGATACCATGGTCTAAGATCGGGAATAACTATACCTGGAGGAGGTGCTATAAAACTTTACTCTAATATGAATGTGAGTGTAGATAGTAAACTGCTCTGGATGAATGCAGCTGAATGTGCTTTCTTAAAAGCTGAAGGGGCATTATATGGCTGGAATATGGGAGGAACACCTGAGCAGTTCTACAAACAAGGTGTTGAATTGTCATTTAACGAGCTAGGTGTTAGTGGAGCTGACCAATATCTAAAGGATGGAAAAAGCAAACCAATGGGTTATAAAGACCCTATGGGATTAAACTCTTATACCGGTAGTCCGAGTGAAATTACAATCAAATGGGACGATTCTGATTCTCAAGAAAAGCAACTGGAGAGAATCATTACTCAAAAATGGATTGCAAACTTCCCTCTCGGTTTAGAAGCTTGGGCTGATTATCGTAGAACAGGCTATCCTAAATTAATGGAGGTGGTAGTAAACAACAGTTCGGGTACCGTTGACTCTAAACGAATGGCTAGAAGATTACCTTATCCACAATTAGAGTATGAGGATAATAGAGAAAATGTACTTAATGCAGTCAATCAACACTTGAAAGGACCTGATAACTTAGGTACTGATGTATGGTGGGCTAAAAATTAAAACAAAAGATCTAAAATATGAAGAATTATATATTTAATAATAAAATACTAGGAGTGATTGCACTGTCATTGCTAATCATGGTGGGAGGATCGTGTAGCAAATGGACAGATATGGAGTCGCTGACTATTGAGAAACCTGATATTGAAAGTCAAAACTCAGGATTGTATGCTGACTACTTGGAGTCTTTAAGAAATTACAAAAAAGAAGATCATAAAATAGTTTATGTTTCTTTTGATAATGATGAAACAAAGCAATCAAGTCGTGCCTATCATGTAGCCAGTCTTCCTGATAGTATTGATATTGTTGCATTGAAGCACCCCAATAATTTATCTTCTCAGTTACAACAAGAAATTGCTGAAGCAAGAGAGAAAAAGGGGATGAAGTTTGTTGTTGATATTGATTTTGATGCGTTGAAAGCTGATTACGATCAACTAATTGAAGACTATGAAGAGGAGCTAGCAAAACAGCAAGCTGACTCGGAAGAGTCTGAAGAAGGTGAAGGTGAAGTTGAGAATGGTGAAGAAGGTGAAGTTGAAAAACCTATAGACTTTATAGATTATATGGTTGGTAGACTACAAGATGATTTTAAAGTGGTGAGTAAGTACAATTACGATGGAGTAACTATTTCATATAAAGGTAGAAACTCACGTCATATGACACCTGAAGAATATGAGGTATATATCAATCGTGAGAATGCATTTTTGAAGTCTTTAATTGGTATGCAGGAGAATAGCAAAACAAGTCTATTTTTGTTCAATGGATACCCTCAGAATGTTGTAGATAAAACTCAACTTGAATCCTTTGATTATATTATTATTCCTTGCATTGATGCAACGAATGAAAGTCAATTGATGTATAATGTTTTAACTAGTTTAACCGAAGGTGTACCTACAGATAACCTAGTAATATCTGGCACAATGACTTCTTTAGATCCTACTGATAACAAAACAGGAGTATGGAGTGATGGTGGTCTTGCTATTAAAGCTATTGCTAATTGGGCTAATGCTACTTATGCTGATTTTTCTATAGCTGGAGTTAGTATTGAGCTTGTTAATAATGACTATTTTAATGCTAAAAAGGATTATCTAAATGTAAGAGAAGTAGTAGATATTTTAAATCCTTCAATTAAAACAAAATAAACATGAAATTAGATAAATATTATTTTTTGTTTGCATTGATGCTATCTAGTCTATTATTAGGTTGTTCAGACGATGCAGATGAATTTGGAAATCAGGTATATACTAATATTTCTTCTGAAGTTAATACCTTGTTAATTAAACCGAGTTTAGACAGCTCAGTTCAGTCGCTATCTATTGCAATGGCTCGTCCAGAAGATCGAGTGGTAACAGTATCTTATAAAGCAGATCCATCGTTGGTGGCGCGCTATAATGAACGTTTTTATGATAATGCAGTAGCATTAGAAGCGGACTATTACAATATACCCGAATCTACCGTTGAGATTAAACCAGGTGGAGTTCGTTCGAATGAAATTAATATTGAATTTGTTGATATTAATCTGTTAGATCGGGATGTAGTGTATGTGTTACCTGTTACGATTGCAAATTCTAATATTAAAGTATTAGAGAGTAAAAGAACCGTATATTACGTATTTAAGGGAGCTGCATTAATTAATGTGGTACCTGATATTGAAGAAAATTACTTTGTGGCAAACAGTTGGAACAATCCAGCTCCATTAACTAATTTATCAGAGCTTACAATTGAAGCATTGATACGAGTGCGAGATTACTCTAAAATGATAAGTACAGTGATGGGTATTGAAGGACACTTTTTGATAAGATTGGGGGACGCAGGTTTTCCTTCTAATCAAATTCAAGTAGTTACTCCAGGTGGTAATTTTCCTGACCAAGATTCAAGCAAGGGATTACCTCAAAATCAATGGGTACACATGGCAGTAACTTACAAATCTTCTGGTGATGTAGAAGTCTATGTAGATGGTAAACTGCAATCATCGGGTAAAACAAGAGGAGGATCTGTTACTTTTGCACGTGCGGGTGATTTTTATATCGGGCGTTCTTATGAGGATTCTAGGTATTTAAGCGGTGAAATTTCTGAATGTCGTATTTGGAATGTGATCCGTACGCAAGAAGAAATTGCAAACAATTTTTATGAAGTTGATCCAGAGTCTGAAGGATTAGTATCTTATTGGAAATGTGATGATGGGGTGGGTAACGAAGTTAAAGATCACACTTCAAATGAAAACCACTTAAAATCTAAAACTGATGTTAAATGGAACTCTGTGTCTTTACCAGAAAAATAAAAAGAGAAACAATTATGAAAAACTATTTATATAATAAGATTTTAATTGTTATGCTGTGTTGTTATGTAGGAGCTATATTTAGCTCCTGCAGCAACGACATAACAGTTGCGACTATTGATGAGGATAATTATATCACTTCAAAAACTCCTCAAGCGTATGTGTTAAACCAAGAAGGAAAACGCTTGACTAGTTTGGTGGAATTTAGAGAAGAAGGAAATTCATCTATTTATGTGCATTTGGATAAGGCAGCAAAAGTGGATGTTTCTGCAGAAATAGCATACAATGCTGGATTATTGACAGAGTACAATGAGCAGAATGAATCTAACTATGAGCTTTTTCCTGAAGAGTTAGTGTCTATAGAAAATGATGGAAAAGTTACCATAACAAAAGGAGAAAAACAATCCTCTGCTGGAGTAGTAACTTTTACCTCGAGTGCTTCTTTAGAAACTGATAAAACCTATGTTATTCCAGTGTCTGCTAAAGTAAATTCAGCGGATGCTGAGATTTCAGAGAGAAGCTCAAAACACTTGATTTTTGTTAGAGATTTCTCTAAGATACCATCTGCTGATAAAGGTACAGGAGTGAAAATTGTTAGTTGTATGGAGGTGAATGATACCAACCCATTAAACAACTTGAGCTTTTACATGAAAAATAGTGGAAAACCACTGGTTGACATTGTTATCTTTTTCTCTGCTAATATTAACTATGATGCAGAAAGAGGGAGAGTATATGTGTATCAAAATCCAGAAGTAACTACTTTATTAGCGAATAGAGAGAAATACATTAAAC
>JAQVXD010000036.1 GCA_028709385.1 Fermentimonas sp. | reverse complement strand
TCATGAGGTCCCGGGATCATGCCCCGGTCTCGCTACATTCACAATCAAGCAGTTACATAAAAAGAGAATGTAGCTGCTTTTTTTATTTGCGGGTAATTTGCGCACTCATAATATTTACAAAATATTTAGCCGCTATCGAACCATATGCGAAATTTCAGCAACAAAGTAATCTGTATACGTTTGAAAAATATAAAAACAGATCGATACCTGTAAATATTTAATCATTTCCTTGTTCATTAATTATATTTATATTTTATTTGTATAATATAATTAAATATTATATTGGAATCCATGATTTATTAGTATTTCGCTTATTCATAAAACCAAAATTATGAATAAATTTAAATTAATAAAACATTTTAAAAATCAACTTCTGGAGAATATTATTTCTTTCCGGCTGAATATATCACAGGTAAAATATTTAATGACAGACTATAATGTAAAATAGAATTATTTATCTCATTACTGAATTAATTAGATATTCATATTAAAATATTCAAATTTAATTTAAATGCATTTAGACATGTTTATTTATTAAAAAATCTTATGTATGAGAAATATTAACTTCAAATTAACAAAAGCTGCATTTATGGTAATGCTGAAGTTGTTATTTGTGTTTTTATGTTATCCTGTTATGGAAGCATATGCAAATACAACAATAGATGAAACTGTTCAAAGCAGAATGCTTATCAGAGGCAAAGTAATTGACATAAGTGGAAATTCTTTACCCGGAGCCAATGTTACGGTTGAAGGAACTACTCGTGGCGTTGTAACTGATACTGAAGGTTATTATGTAATAGAAGCTGAAAAAGGAGAGGTGCTTATCTTTTCTTTTATTGGTTTTCATGAACAGAAAGTAACAATTGGAAACAGATTGGCAATAGATGTCACTTTGACAGAAGAAACAACACTCCTGGATGAAGCTGTTGTTGTTGGTATGGGTAAACAAAGGAAAGTAAGTGTGATAGGTTCTATTTCATCTGTGTCAACCCAAGATTTAATGATTCCACAGCGCTCCTTAGTGTCCTCATTGTCTGGACGCATAGCCGGTGCGACTATTGTACAGCGTTCAGGAGAGCCGGGATATGACAATGCATCATTTTGGGTGAGAGGATTATCATCATTTACTTCGAGTGCACCACTTATTCTGGTGGATGGTGTTGAAAGAGATATGAATAATGTCTCAATAGAGGAGGTAGAATCAATTTCAATATTAAAAGATGCATCTGCTACTGCTGTGTATGGAGTCAGAGCTGCTAATGGAGTTGTGGTCATTACAACTAAAAGAGGTATTGCTCAAAAACCGGTAATTGATGTAAAAATGGAAACAGGTATTTCCGATCTGCCAAATTTGCCTAAGTTTTTGGATGGAGCTAATTATGCCATGCTATATAATGAAGCATTGGGACATGAGAATTATTCAAAAGATTACATTGAGAATTTGAGAGACAACTCAAATAGATTTATTTATCCCAATGTAAACTGGTTTGATGAAATCTTTAAAAAATGGTCTACAAACAGCAATGCAACAATCAATATTAATGGAGGAGCAGAAAGAGCCCGTTACTTTGTTAGTGCAGGTTTTTTTCAAGAAAAAGGGAATCTGAGGAATTATCCTCTTAATAATTATGATTCTAATATCACTGTAAAACGATATAACTTCCGCTCTAATATTGATATGAACCTGACAAAGTCAACGATTGTCAATTTAGAACTTGGAGCGAATCTTATGGATCAGCATGAACCCGGAGTTGGGAACAGGACTCTCTATTCAACATGGTTTAACAGCCCGGTGGAAGAGCTTTACTATTGGGCATATCTATCCAATCCTCTTGCAGCTCCAGTACGTTTGCCTATAGGGAAGAATGTAGATGGAAATACTTTATGGGGCTGGGGTGCTCCAAGTCAGATCGGGGAATTGAATCCGGCAGAAAGGTTGTTGGGATCAGGATACCATACAAGATATACCTTTCAAATAATGAGTCAGCTGATTCTAAATCAGGATCTTTCATTTTTGTTAAAAGGCTTGAATTTAAAGGGTTTTTTTTCATATGACGGATATAATAATTCCTCTCAGGCACGTTTAAAACAAATGTCAACATACGCCGTTGACAAAATTGATGACGATACAGGTGAATTTACCGTAAAAGAGATTACCAAAGGTTCCGATGTAATGGGGTATTCGTTTAACTCAGGCTCATCAAGGGCTATTGAAGCTAAAGCACAATTAAACTACGAACAAATTTTCATGAATTCACACCGTGTAGGGGGAATGCTTATGTATTATCAGCGTGACTTCAACAATAATACTGCCTCAACATCAATAACCTCATTCCCATATAGAAAGCAAGGTATAGCGTTTCGTTCCACATATTCATTCAGAGATACTTATTTCACTGAATTTAATATTGGATACAATGGTTCAGAAAATTTCCCCAAACAAGATCGTTTCGGTATATTTCCTGCCATTGCATTAGGGTATGTAATATCAAATGAAACATTCTGGAAATTTAAACCTGTCAATTTTTTAAAGCTTAGAGGCTCTTATGGCTTAGTCGGTTCCGAGGCGTTACCAAACAATTTGCGCTACGCTTACCTATCAACCTGGGGTAGCGGATTGGGTGGATATGCGTGGGGATACAATCCTACTGCTGTAGGGGGATTGGGTGAACAGCAAGTTGGCTTAACAACACTGACCTGGGAAAAAGGACTTAAAAAAAATCTGGGGATTGAATTTAAATTGTTCAACGATCTGTTTTCATTCGATTTTGATCTGTTCCATGAAAAAAGATATGATATACTTATTACAAGATCTTCTATTCCCGCTATATCAGGATTTAATCAATCACCATTTGCAAATATGGGTAAAATGGTAAACCGTGGATTTGAAACAACCATCGAGGTAAATGAACATATAGATAAACTCAATTATCGCATTTATGGAAATTTCGCCTTCAACAGAAATAAGATATTATTTAATGATGAACCACAAGGTGTTTCTCCGCAACGGATGTTAACAGGAAGAAGATATGGGCAGCAATTCGGACTTACTGCTATCGGGCTTTTTAAGGATCAGGAAGAGATAGATAATAGTCCGGAGCAAACTTTTGGAGCGGTGCGCCCTGGTGATGTTAAATATGCCGATTTAAACGGCGATGAAGTTATAGATATTGATGATATATCGCCTATTGGTTACTCCAGTATTCCTGAAATAAATTATGGCTTCGGAGCTCAGTTTCTGTGGAAAGGATTTGATCTTGGAATCTTTTTCCGGGGCCAGGCTAATGTGACATATTCATTGGGCGGGTCTACATTTATTCCATTCAGTGAAGGAGTTGGCAAAGGAAATGTATTTGCAAAAGCATTAGATAGATGGACTCCGGAGAATCCTAACCCGAACGCTTTTTATCCGCGTATGTCAAACGGAAGGTCAACCAACAATTGGCAGATATCAACACGAACAATTTACAGCGGGGATTTTTTGCGACTGGGTGATTTGGAATTTGGGTATAATATAAATAAAAAATACATTTCAACCTATGGTATGCAGGGACTAAGGCTTTATCTACTGGCTACAAATGTAGCGCTCTGGTCTAAATGGGATATGTGGGATCCTGAAACAGGTACACAAAACGGAAATAGGTATCCTTTACCCAGGAAATTAAACTTTGGTTTAAGAGCAACTTTCTAAAACAGATCATTATGAAAAATTTTATATTTTTAATTCTAATAGCGTTTATAGTTATTACAACTAATTGTTCTGATTTCCTGGATAAAATACCCGAAGATATCAGGACAGATGAAAAAGTCTGGGCTAACAGAAACGATGTACTATCTTATCTTGCAAATATTTACGCAGCTATTCCAAGACACAACCTTCATCAAGATGATCCATGGCTGGGCTGTTCTGACGAGATTGACAACTCATGGACTGTTTATAATACATATCCAATCAATTTAGGAAACTGGACAACAACATCTTGGTTTTATAGAAAATATGAACCTTATTACAGAGCTATACGTGCTTCACATGTATTTGAAGCCAATGTTGACAAGTGTCTGGAACTTGGTCCTGAATTAATAACACAATATAAAGCTGAATCGAAATTTTTACGTGGTTATTATTATTGGTTGTTGATACGCCAGTATGGCCCTATGGTCCTGATTAAAGAACTACAGCCCCTGAACGCCGATTATGCATCATTTAGCCGGAATACATTTGATGAATGTGTTGATTATATTGTGGAAATGATGGATGAAGCTGAAAAGGATTTACCACTTCACTGGTGGGATAACCAAATCAATATTGGCCGGCCTAATAAAATAGTGTGCAAGGCTGTTAAATCTGTGGTGTTGACCTTCGCTGCAAGCCCTCAATGGAATGGAAACAAAGAATATGCCGATTTCAAAAACCCGGATGGAACGCCACTTGCTAATACAACATATGATGAGAATAAATGGAGAAAGGCGGCTGCCGCTTGCAAGGATGTAATAAATATTTCAGAAACACAACCCGAAGCAAGACTGAAATTATATAAAAACAACGAAAATGGCGGTACAGTGTTTAATCCATACAAATCGGTAGTGGATGTACAATTAATAAAGTGGAACTGTGAAATTATATGGGGAGCATATGGAACAGGACAAACACAAGCCTGGATGATACATACCTCTCCGGGTCCCAACAATCTTGGGGGAGTTGGGCCAACACAAAGAGTAGTTGATGCTTTCCTTATGGAAAACGGAAGAACTATAGATGATCCGATGTCGGGATATATACAGGATGGGTTCACCACTGTAGGTGGGCCGCACTGGAATCCGAACAATAGAAATATTAATTCAGATACAGGAAGAAAACAAATAATTGCAGATATTCGTACTTCTGAAGCATGGGGACATTGGACAGGAGAATGGAATATGTACGCCAACCGGGAACCACGATTTTATGCTGCTATTTTGTATAACAAAAGAGTAATACCTCAAATACCTGATGATGTTGCAAAAAGAGACTACTACAGTTCAGTAGGCCAAAAAAACGGATATGGTCGTGCAGAGTTATACTATGGAGGGGTATCCCGCCAATCAGGCTCTTATACATTCTTTTCAAGAACAGGATATTTGGCATTCAAGAATGTTGACCCAATGGCCAATATGCGTGACCGGACTTATCCACAAGATTATATAAATGTATACATCCGTTATGCTCAAGTATTGTTGGACTATATTGAGTCATTAAACGAATATGATCCCAATAATGCAGATATACGAAAATACTGGGATATGATTCGTGAAAGAGCCGGGGTTCCAAGCGTATTCCAGGTTTATCCTGAGATATCAGGCAATAAAGAAAAGCAACGAGAATTTATTTTAAGAGAACGGCAGATAGAACTTTGTTTTGAGGGAGATCGCTATTTTACTTCCAGAAGGCGGTGGCTGGCTCATACACCCGATGAGGATGGAGTAACTGATAACCGTAAGTGGGGAGATGGCGGACGTATGTGGGGTATGGATATCAATGCAGGAAGCCCATCGACGAATAATTTCTCATTTACTGGTTTTTACAACATAGTTCCTTTTGAAACTCGTATATTTAAAAAAGAGTACTATTTGTTTCCTATTCCACAGACAGAAATAGATAAAACAAAGAGTCTTGTTCAAAATCCTTGGTGGTAATCATTTTAAGTTAATTTGTCATGAAAAAAATATTGATTTATTTAAACATATTGATTTATTTTTGTCTGCTTTTTACTTCATGCAAGGAAGAAAGCATAGATGAATCCATTCCCGTGGTACCTGTAATAAATCCTATAAAGGCTGTTACAGCTCAAGATGGTGAGGATGTGGCTAACGCTTTAATATCAAAAGACGACAAGACAATTGTACTGATATTTTTTAATGAAAATGATTTATCTGATGTTGAATTGCATTTTAAATTCAATCCCAGAACAAAGTTGGTTTCCATATCAGATACTATTGTGAAATTTGATTTAAGAACACCTCAAAAATTAGTCATCAATAATCTTTTCAAAGATGTAACATATACAATTTATGGAGTATCTCCTGTTAAATTAGCTTCGGGAATAAGGTCAGGAAGCGGTACTTTATTATGGAGTAAAAAATTGCAGGATGACCTTAAAATCAATGTTCTACAGGTAACAGGAGGTATAGCTGCATTGGATGATTATTTAGCAATAAACACCAGAGACAAAGGAAGTATATATGTAAACAGTAAAACAGGCGCATTATCCCCGGATACTATTAATATGAACGGAATAAAGGGAAATTTTATAAATTTCTATCATACAGGTGATGATAACAATAATATATTGCTATGTAATCTGGCTCCCAATGATGCATCTAATAATGGCGCATTCAAGGTCTGGAAAATACAAGGGGTCACTGGAACTCCCGAGCCATATATTACATGGGCGGGAGGAGTTGCTATTGGAAGGAAGTTGTCGATAATTGGGAGTGTGGATGGTGATGCAATTATTACTGCTCCAATAATGGGTGCCGGAAACAGGTTTGCCAGGTGGCAGGTTAAAGCAGGTGTTCTCCAATCTCAGGATCCCCAACTCGTCACAATAACCGGTACAAATATCAATTGGGCTAATAATGTTGATGTTGTATCGACCAGCTCTACTGACCTTACTGCAGATTATTTTATTGCATACGGCAACAATCCCTCTTTTATTTCGTGGGTTGACGGTGAAACCAATGCTATAAATTCATCCGGCCCGTCATCTGTATTAGTATCAAATGCTGCAGATTATGTTGTCTTTAATAAAGTGCCTTATGTAATACATAACAATCTCAATAGCGGCGGCACTGATGATACAGCATATATATATGATGTCAGCACCGATACCGGACTCAATTCTTCAATATGGAATCTCACAAAAGGCACCTACGGTGGTACCAACAATGGAAACGGTACCGGCGATGTCGCATTTAAGGTTTCTGAAAATGGTTTTTTCCTGTACACTTATATTATGTTTACAAATGGAAGTGTAGTGTGTATAAGGTTCGATTGCGTTGACATGGAAAAAAGTCTGCCAAAATAACAAGATTTTAGCAAGGATAATTGACAAATTATGCGAATCAGTATTTAAAATCAGAATATATCTTGTCTCCAAAGATCCTTGTGTTACAGATATGATCACCCAAGAGCTGTTTAAAGGAGGTCAGATCGTTATCTTCGGGGCTACTTTTCCTTGCCTGTTTCTTCCTGGAAATCATTATTTAGAGAATTTGTGGCAATTTTCTTCTAAGCTAATGATTTCCAGTGGATTGAGCAAATACTTGGCATGCTTATTTCATTAATTTTAAGCACTTTAACTAAATAAACTAGCGGACAGTTTCAACTACTGATTCGCATTAATAACATGTATGTGGAGGCTGATGTGATCATTTCTGAACGCATAGGGAAAGGGGTTCCGGAAAGCGCGCTGGATATAGCAGGTGAAACCGGGTATATCTATCTGCTTGCTAAAAAATATGGCATGGACTACTATTTTGAACCCTTTCAGGTTACTACCGGCATGCATTCTGGAAATTTTGTAGAGATAACTAACAATCTCTCCCACCGTGAAATACTAGAGGAGGGTGTTTACAGCTTGCCGGAAAGAGAAAATTATCCGTACTGACTGATAAGCTGCAGTGAAGCTTTATTCAGGATGTGTATTCTTTTCCCTTTCATGTCAATAATTTTATCCGACACAAACTCCGAAAGAAGCCGGTTGATGCTTTCGCGGCTGGCATCAACCCAGTTGCCAATCTCCGACTGTGAAAGAGGGAGCGTATATTCGTCGCTTCCGAATATATTGTCGGCAAAATCGAGCAATACATCTGCCAGATTCCCCCTCACCTGCTTCTGCGTACGGTTCGCACACCGCCGGTAGGTCTCCAGTTCGCTTTTGCTTAGCTCCTGAATGATATGGGTAGAAAAGTCACTGTTCTCACGAAGAACCATCGAAAAAACATTCATATCGATAAAACACACTTCACTATCAATTACAGCGGTAATGGAGTATTGATTAATCTTATCGCCAAAGGTGGTAGGCAGCCCCAGGTAAGTGGGCGCTTTTATCACCCTCACAATCTGCTCGTGATAAGGTCCGTTCAAATGCATCTTAGCCAGCCCATTACGAAGGAATACCACGTTAGTTGAGAACATTCCCTGCCTGATAATAGAGGCGCCTTTCTTGAATTTAACCACTGCATGGTTCTTTTCCAGCTGTTCCACCTGGCAATTATTCAACCTGTTCATCGATCTCATCACACAAGCACAATTCAGACACTCACTCATAATCATATTTTAAAGTTAATGAGGTGAAAATAATCTCTGCATATCACTGCGAAGATAGTAAAATGATGTGATTAATATCACAAAAAATTGTATTATACAACACCTTGGTTTCTGTTATTTTTTCAGAAATATTTCCGTAATTTGTCATAGTTTAAATCACTAAATTTTAAAATGTTATGGATAACTCAACAGAGATCACCATGAATAAGTTTTTGGCGGAACTGGAAACCCTGAAATCAAGAACCGGCCGGCTGGAGGATTCACGCAAAGATCAGCTATCCATCGCTATCGTTTCTGGAGATATGGACAAGATATTAGCGGCGATGATCATATCGCTTGCAGCGGCAGCAATGGACAGTCATGTGAAACTATTCTTCTCTTTCTGGGCGCTTTCAGCGCTGCGAGATCCGAAAAAGAAGGCAAAAGGGAAGGATATTGTTTCGAAAATGTTCGGAATGATGTTGCCAAAGGGACGCAACAAGCTGAAACTTTCACAAATGAACATGTGTGGCATAGGGCCTAAAATGATTAAAATTCTAATGAAAAAGCAAAATGTGATGTCGCTCGATGTAATGTTTCAGGAGGCAGCTGCCCTGGGAGTAGAGATCACAGTTTGCGAGATGTCGATGAACCTTATGGGATTTAAAAAGGAGGAGATGATAGACTATCCCGATCTTCGGTATGCTGGGGCCACAACCTTTGTTGCCGATGCAGGAGAGAGCAGCATGCAATGGTTCATCTAATTATAAACAAACAATGGTTTAATCTGGTGGGTATTCCACAAAACATATATACAGCTTATAGTCAGCTGTATATATCAGTAAATTATTCATGCGAAAGTTAAATTACTAATTATCATGCTCCTTCCCGAAATTAAACAGGGAGGAACAAACATTACAAACAATACAAACAATACAACTATGACAACAGATGAATTGAGAACATTAACAGTGGCAAAATCGGTAGATGCACGCGGTACAGCTTGTCCCGGGCCACTTCTTGAAGCAAAGAAAGCAATAGGCACCATCAGCAGTGGTGATGTGATGGAGATTCTTTCTGCCGACGAAGGCACAAAATCTGATATTCCCAAATGGTGCAACAAACAGGGACATGAGTACCTTGGATGTGTAGAAGAGAACGGGTATTTCAAGGTTTACATGAGAAAAAAATAATTCTAACGTTACCTGAATACCACACTATATTGTAGCTGAACCATAATCGTTTCCGGAGTGTAAAATATATTAATCCGTTTCTGTTATGAATGGAGCATTGAAAAAAAGTGCAAAAATACTTGTCTTCTCAACCGAGAAAATTTCCGATCCTGCAATTGATATGGCGGGACTGTTGAAATTACACTACCCGCCTACTGTCTATACCCTCACAGTACCATGTTCCGGCGGTATCAAGCCGGCATGGATCATGTATGCATATGAAAAAGGGTTCGACGGCGTTTTCATTGCTGCCGACGGGAGCGACTGTATCTTTGGTGAAAGTTGCACTGAAAAAACGGGTAATATTGTGAGTATGACACACGAGCAGATGAAAGAGAAAGAGTTGGATCCGGCACGCCTGCGTATGGCAGCTATCTGCTCGGTCTGCAGTGAAGCTTTTGTGAAGCAGATACGCAGCTTCAACGACTACCTGCTGAAAACCAGGAATGCATAAGAAACAATGCTCATTATTATGAGTGAAATTTGATTTTTCTGATGGAAGAGAGAATAAAAATTGAATACGATGCGCTGGTAATAGGTGCCGGTATCGCGGGTGGTGAGGCTGCGCTTAACCTCGCCAATACTGGCTATAAGGTACTATTGGTAGAAAAGGACCATTCGCTGGGAGGAAAGATGATATTGCTGAGTAAGGTGTTCCCGACGCTCGACTGTGCAGCATGCATTACCACACCAAAGGTATCCGAGATTGCGCGCCACAAAAACATTACCATATTCACCGAGAGTGAGGTTACACATGTAAGTAAGAGGGGCCAGAACAATTTTACCGCTGAAATCACAAAAAAACCGCGTTATGTCCATGTGGCGGACTGCACCGCTTGCCAGCTATGCGAAAAGGCCTGTCCCGTAAACGTGACTGATGAGTACCAGTACGGCCTGATAGGACGAAAGGCAGCTTTTATACCTTTCAGCATAGCAAACCCCAAAGCGGCAGTAATTGATATTGAGAACTGTACACTTTGTGGTGCCTGCGAAAGAGTGTGCCCCACACACTGCATCGACTTCACAATGGAGACTGAGTTGTATGAACTTAAAATGAAGACAGTGATACTGGCAACCGGATTCAGATTGTTCGACCCGCTAGAGATACCCCGTTACGGATACGGACAATACAAGAATGTGATCACTTCCATGCAGATGGAGCGAGAGATAGCTCCTACCCGCCCCTACAACACCATACTGCGCCCTGGAGATGGCAAGGTGCCCGACAAGATTGCCTACGTGCTATGCACAGGCTCACGCGACAACACTGTGGGCAATCCCATCTGTTCACAGATATGCTGCATGTACTCCATTAAGCAGGCACAACTGCTCATGGGGGCATTACCAATGGCTGATGTAACTATATACTATATCAATATCCGGTCATTCGGCAAAGGGTTCGAAGAGTTTTACCAGCAAGCCAAAGGGATGGGAGTCAATTTCATAAAGGGAAAAATAGGAAAGATTACCGAGAAAGAGAACGGAAACCTTATCCTTCGCTACGAAGATATAAGCAGTGGTGTGGTTTCCGAGGCCGAGCACGATATGGTGGTTCTATCTGTAGGGGTTCAATCTAACCCGGCTGTTTCAAATATCTTTGATGCCGGATCGCTGAAACTCGATTTCCACCGGTTTGTGGCTCAGAAAGATTTAATGGGTAGTCCTTCAAAAACAAGTATCGACGGAGTGTTCGTTGCCGGAACAGCCTCAGGGCCGATGGATATCCCCGACTCCATCCTTTCGGCCGGATCGGCATCCTCAGAAGCAATCAGTTATTTATCGCAACCTCAACAACAATGAAAGAGAGAATAGGAGTTTACGTATGCCACTGCGGCGGCAACATATCTGATTATGTGGATGTGGAAAAGGTGTGCCGGGCAGTAGAAAATGAAGATGGCGTGGTACTGGCCAGGACAACCTTGTTTGCCTGCTCTGACAGTAATCAGAATGAAATGATCAACGACATTAAAGAGCATAACCTCGATGGTGTGATCGTTGCTTCCTGTTCGCCCAAGCTTCATCTGGCCACCTTTCGTAATGTTACCGAGCGGGGCGAACTGAACAAGTACACCTATGTGCATGCCAACATCCGTGAGCAGGCATCGTGGGCTCACTCCGATGATAAAACAGGAGCTACTGAAAAAGCCATTCACCTGGTAAAAGCAGCCATCGCTAAATCGAGATATGCCGAACCGTTGTATCCCTACTGGTTTGAAGCTGAAAAAACCATAGCAGTCATTGGGGGAGGTATTGCAGGCATGAAGGCGACGGCATCTCTTGCTGACAAAAACAGCAATGTGGTGCTTATCGAAAAAGAGAGCCGGCTGGGAGGCCACACGGCAGAATGGGGCAGCCTCGCGATGACAGACGAAAAAGGGTACGAACTGACTGAAAGGATTGCCGGAGATATTCGGAACCGTGAGAATATATTTATCCTTACCGGAGCAGAGGTGATCTCTACAAAAGGGAGTATAGGAAATTTCGAGATCAGAATTCGAAAAAAGCCTCAGAAAGAGGGCGATCCGTCAGAGATAATGGTTATGAAGATTGGATCTATAGTGGTGGCAACAGGGTATGATCACTATTCACCTAAAGATGGCGAATATGGTTTCGGGAATAGTGACTGGGTTATCACACTGCCTGAATTCAAAAAGCTGGTGGATAGCTCAACCGGTAAGATATTGGAGTACAAAGGAATGAGAATCAGTAATGTGGTCTATATTTACTGTGTGGGAAGCCGCCAGGCCAATGGCGGAAACAGTTATTGTTCGCGCTACTGCTGCACCTCGGCAATCCATACTGCTATAGAAGCCAAAAAAAAATTTAATGGAATCGTTAATATTCATCTTAACCGGGGTATAAGAACCTACGGGAAACAGGAGTTGCTTTATGCTGAATCGCTGCAGATGGGCGATCTCTACCTGCAGTTCAACGAAGAGTCTCTTCCCAAAATCTTCGTCAAAAAGCAAAAGATGGTTATTGCGGTAAAGGATATTCTTTCAGCAGGGAAAGAGCTTGAGGTGGAAGCTGATCTGGTGGTACTGGTCACTGGAATGGTGCCCCGTTCCGATCGGTCAGTAGGCTCCATGCTGAAGCTGCCAAAAGGCAGGGATGGATTTTATAACGAGGTGCATATGAAATTGCGCCCGGTGGAGACGGTGATTGATGGAGTTACCATCGCCGGCACCTGTCAGGGTCCAAAAAATATCAGCGAGTCTGTCAACTCAGCCCTGTCGGCTGCAACCAAGTCGTACTCTCTAATCAGCAAAGGAACGCTGGAGACTGAGCCGATTATCGCCAAAATCGACCAAGAAAACTGTTCCTGGTGTAGTAAATGCCTTAATGCCTGTCCGTTCGACGCAATTAGTAAAGAGGCGGTTCACAATAGAGAGGTTGCTATTGTAAATGCTTCGGTTTGCAAAGGATGCGGAATGTGTACCCCTGTCTGCCCGGTTGATGCCATAGACCTTACAGGTTACAGCAGCAAGGAGATGATGAGTATGATCGACGTTCTGGTATAACCCAACACTAGCATTTTTAGGATAAACCAGATAATTATTTGTCAATATAGATGTTAAAAGAATATTTGCCAAACTTTTAAATAAAAGAACAAGTTTACTTTCTCAATACTTCGGTAATTTTTTTAAAACAGTTCTTATAGTTCACTGAATATCAATAGAGTATGGCACTTTTTGGGAATCTGGCATAAATTATTGACTGTCAGTATTATAAATGAAGTTTTAACGAAGCATTACTTTCTTATACAGGGTAAAAATACGAAATGATGGAAACAGAAATTGGAAAAACAGCTAAATACCTAAGGGACAAACAAGGTATACCAGAAAAGGCAAAGGAGCAACTTAAGGAATATAACCGCATTAAAAAGGTGATTACTGATGCCCTGAAAGAGGAAGATCTCACTATCACCCAGCTGTCGGAGAAGCTTCGGATCCCTAAGTCGGAGATCACGTTCTATCTGATGACACTGGTTAAATACGGAATTATTGCAACTGGAGAGATAGATTATATGGATGAATATTATACCTATAAACTGGTGAAATAAATGGCGACAAAAATTAATCCGAAGTTTAAAGATGAGCTGAAGAAATATGGTGCGGTGAATATGAGTGCTTGTTACAACTGTGGCACCTGCACGGCAGTTTGCTCTCTTTCCTCCACGGAAGAATCGTTTCCCCGTGAGATGATACGCCTCAGCGCCCTGGGAATTGAGAATGAGATAAAATCATCACTAAAACCATGGGAGTGCTACTATTGTGGCGAGTGTACCAATAGCTGCCCGCAAACAGCAAATCCTGGTGAACTGATGATGTCGCTACGAAGGTGGTTAACGTCGAAATACGACTGGACAGGGCTCTCCAGCCTTCTCTATCGGTCCTTCCCTGCTACCATTGCCGCTCTGATTCTTGTTCTTGCAGGTACTCTTTTCTTTGCCTGTTCAAGGGACTTTAACCTTGAGGAAATGCTTCATTACGGACATCGTTTCGAAATTATTGCCATCAGCACTGTCTTTCTGGTTATATTTGTCCCCAACCTGCTGCGTATGTGGTACTTCACTATTGTAAAACCAAAAGTAAGAACACCTCTGAAACGGTACTTTTCAACATCAGGTGAGTTGTTTGTCCATATGTTCACCCAGAAACGATACAAGGATTGTGAGGAAAATACACACTTCAGGTGGTTTGAACATATGATCCTGGTGTTTGCATATCTGTCACTGCTTTTCACAACTGTTTTTCTTAACTGGTTTGCCACATACAATCTGTTTTTCATTATTCTGGGATATGTTGAGAGCTTACTGATCTTTGCAATCACCTTCGATTTTGTGGGTAGTCGTATCAAAAAAAGCCGGACACTCAACAAATTCTCGCAACCATCAGACTGGCTCTTTGTCACCTGGCTGCTACTGATGGGTATCACCGCTTTTTTAGTTCGTCTTTTCATCGATCTTAACCTCACAGAGTCAGTCAGGTGGGTTTATCTTATCCATCTCATAGTGCTTGCACAATGGGCGCTTATAATTGTCCCGTTCGGCAAATGGACTCACTTCCTTTATCGCTCATTCGCAATGTACTTTTCACAATTGAAAACCCAGTCAAAAGAGCCTGTTTCTGAAAGCGCTCAATAACAAAAGGGTAAGCTTATAGGAACAACCGCATTAATATCATATTCTCACCAATATCTTTTTCGAATACAAAACCTATCTTCAGAAATAAATTATATGAACGGATATTATCTTTAAGTAATCTGGCATAAAGAGACGTCATTTTGTTTGATCTGGCATAATCAACCAAATACTGAAACATCTGTTTTCCTAGGGTCTTACCCCAATGTTTCTTTTCTCCAATATATCCCCAAACTTCACCATCCACAGGAGTAATATGTTTAATACCAAATGCGCCAATTGGTTCTTCTTTACACCAGATCGACTTGATGTATTGAGATTTATTTGTTTTTAGGCTGTTAAACCATCGTTCTCGTGACTCCCGGTCTGAATCCGGTGCTACGATTAAATACTTTATTTCAGGATCGTTCAGCCATTCCAACGACTTTTCAAATACCCTACGATCAAACTCCCTGAATCGAGGACATGAATTTTTACTTTGCCCCATATATTTTATGTTTATTGCTAAAGTTTGCAGCAAGTTGTTTTATAAAATAACTCTTTTATTTGTAATTGCTCCCTATCCTCTTCCGGTTTATAAAATTAATTCAAATTGTTATTTATTACAACCGGTACTATTAACACTATTCAAATTCAAGATCTTCCAAATACCATTTATACATCTTCCTGATACCCTCATCAAGATCAACTTTATACTGCCATCCCAATGACCTTAATTTGGAGACATCTGTCAGTTTCCTCATAGAGCCATCAGGCACAGTAGTATCGAATTTTATTCTGCCGGAATAACCCAATATATCAGCCATAAGAAAAGCCAGACTCTTTATGCTTGTCTCCTTGCCTGTTCCTATGTTTATATGGCAGTTACGGACCTCCGTTTTACCCTTCTTCAGTTCGTTGAAATTGATATTCTCCATAATGAAAACACATGCATCTGCCATATCTTCGCTCCATAAAAACTCTCTCATGGGCCTTCCCGTACCCCATAACTCCAAATGGTTGGAGTAAATTCCCAGCTTACTCAAAGTAAAAACAAAATCATCCATGGTGCTGTCGCCGCCAATATCGTCCAATGCCCTGCGCCTAATGTCTTTTTGAATACCACTCCAGTTATTTTCTTGCAAACATTTGGCAAGATGCATTTTACGCATCAAACCAGGGAGGACATGACATTTTCCCAGATTAAAGTTGTCGTTTGGCCCATAGAAGTCGGCCGGCACCACTGAAATATAATTTGTCCTGTACTGAATATTGAAACTCTCGCACATTCTTATACCGGCAATTTTAGCTATAGCGAAAGGTTCATCAACATATTCTGGTAATGAAGTCAACAAATCTTCTTCCCTCAATGGTTGTGGCGAGACTTTAGGATATATGCAACTACTGCCAAGAAATAACAGTTTCTTTACTTTGTGGAGAAAACTCTCGCCAATAACATTGTTCTGTATTTGCAGATTACGATATATGAAATCTGCGCGGCAGCAGTTATTGTTATTCTCAACAGTTCTCCCCGTAAAAGCTGCTGCCAGAATCACATATTCAGGTTTCTCCTTATCAAAAAAATATTTCACGGAGTGTCTCTCCATAAGATCCAGTTCACTATGAGAACGGCCTACAATATTAGTATAACCCCGTGAATGAAGATTTCCCCAAATAGCAGAACCGGCAAAGCCTTTATGTCCGGCAATATATATTTTGCTACTCTCATTCATTCTCAATCGCATCTTTTATGCTTTTACAAGTTTCAAATCACGCCTTAACAATAACATCACTATTCCTACATAGCGTTTTTATATGCACTATTGCCAAAAACCGTCATAATAATTATTTTAATGTCCCAAAAGAAATTCCATTTTTCCAGATACTCCATATCATATTCAACTCGTTTTTCCATTTTCCAAAGTTCATCAGTAAGGCCCCTGTAGCCATTGACTTGTGCCCATCCTGTAATACCAGGCTTTACAAAATGCCGCACCTTGTAATATTTTATCAATGCAGAATATTGTTCAGTATGCTTCAACATATGCGGGCGTGGCCCAACTACCGACATATTCCCTAAAAACACGTTAAAAAACTGAGGTAGCTCGTCAATGTTGCTTCGTCTTAAGATGTTCCCTATTGCTGTTATTCGTGAATCGTTAACCTCTGCCTGTTTGCTGTCTGCCTCGTTATTCACTGTCATTGTCCTGAATTTAAAACACTTGAATGTTTTATTGTTTATCCCTGTTCTATTTTGCAAAAAAAACACGGGACCTTTAGAATCTATCTTTATAAAAATGCCTATAATTAGAAACAACCAACTGAAAACTAACAGGATAATTGCAGTTGAGAAAAAAACATCAAAAATCCGCTTTTCAATTCTCATATTCAAATTATCCAATGGAATCTCCTGAGGATTAAACATTTCAAAAAAGCCCGAGGACTCTATCCTTTTATTCACATAACTGTTCCAATATCCGTTAGTAAGAATGTAGCGTACCCTTACTCCTGTCTCATTACACAGGGTAAGCAGCTCATTGGTCCTTTTTTTTGTAAAGTATTTAGGGTTGGTCACAAAAAGCATATTTAATTTGAACTTTTCCGACAACAACGAAAGGTCATCCAATTCTCCCAAAACCGGACAGTCAGAACAATCTTCATTATTTGAAATATATCCTACAAACCTGAATCCCAGGGCAGGATTATTATTCAGCAATTTCCCCAATATCCTGCTCGAATTCTCTATGCCCAATATAGCTACCCTGTAATAGGTGTAACCCTTTTTGTATCTGAATTGATGATATTTATAGATGAAATAAAAAACAACAACTTTCAAAATATAAAAGAATGCTACATATTCCAGTAAAAAGCCTCTGTAATAATCCTTTGGAAGAAATATTTCCGCAAGTAAAAATATGGTAATTAAAAGAATAATAAAACGTATACTGAACGCTTTAACCCTGTACAAGTACTTATCCGTAAAAAAATAGTTTCTTTTCGAATACAAAACATAAGCGAATAATTCGCAAATGTTGGCATGAAGAAAATAGAGATCCCTCCCCGGCAGATCTATATATTCATAAATCGGGCTGAAATGATAAACCATGAAAACGGATAAGTTTAAGAGTAATAAATCGAATAGAAGAAAAAATAATTTTACTCCCATATTATCTGTGTGCATAATTTTAAAAAATATAATGTTGTGTGACTTTTAAAAAGTTTTCTAAAGGAGAGCTTTCTTTATTCAAGCCTGCTCTCCTTTAATCGCATCCGGCCGTACAGAAACAGTTTGAGACACTTTATAATTTTGTAAAAACTTCTCTTTCAGAATAGCAAGCACAAATAAGATATTACCTATCAAATACCTCCTCCACATACGTCTCGGTTCTCGTATTAACCGGTAAAACCATTCCAGTCCCACCGATATCATCCATCCTGGTGCTCTTCTGACTGTACCTGCATAAAAATCAAATACCGCCCCAATGCAGCATATATGTCCGGCTTTGAGACGATGGAAGTGCTCAAACGACCATTTTTCCTGTTTTGGAGCAGTCATACCAACAAAA
>JAQVXD010000083.1 GCA_028709385.1 Fermentimonas sp. | reverse complement strand
ACTACAAAGGGCAAGTTTTGCTTCACAGAATGTGGAATCCTGAGGTTGAAATGTATAATATTGCTGCCGGAGAACTACCATCAGGAATAATACATATCCTGTTGCTGAACTCAAGACAGGAGGTGCTGAGCGAACGTCTTCTTTTTAACCTGAATGAAAATGAGTTTGCCCTCATGCAGGCCACTACTCCCGAATCCACCTACAAACGAAGAGAACACATTTCTATTAGACTGAAGATGAACGACCCGGATCTTACTCCCTCTACCGGAAATATTGCCGTTTCAGTAACAGATAAAGAGAACGTTGTACGCGACAGCACGATAAACCTTATAAGTACAATGCTCTTGTCGTCGGAATTAAAAGGACATATAGAATCACCCGTTTCTTATTTTGCAGACGGAAAAGTCAACAAATATGCTCTCGATGCCCTGATGCTGACACAAGGGTGGAACAGATACGATATTCCTGGAGTTTTACAGGGAAAAATACGAACGCCAGATGCATTTACTCCCGAACTGTCACAAAGAGTAACCGGCAAGGCCTCTGGACTTTTTAGATCGCTAAAGGAAGGGCAAATCAGCCTGCTTGCCAAGCTCGACACTTTGGTCAGCACTATTACCACACAGGCTGACGAGAAAGGGCGGTTTACTTTCAACGTTGAATATCCGGAGGGAACCACAATCCTTGTTCAATCGAGAAGTAAAAAAGGTGGAAAACTAAATGTTATCAACATCGATCAGGAAGTATTTCCTCCTCTTCAGGGTGCCGGAATTACCAATAGATCGGAAGCTATAAACCAGTTCTCCTCCACGCAAGACTCCTATCTAAAAATAGCTGATGAAGACTATACACAGAAAAATGGCATCCGGACAATTTTGCTGGATGAAGTGACTATTACGGCACAAAGTCTGGAAAAGTATAAGGAATCAACTTTTTATTCTCCCATCAGTGCAGTAGGGTTAAAAACAGCCAAAGACATTGAGAAGATGGTAGTATCAGATTTGCGGTCGTTGCTATACCATCAACCTGGAATTATAATCAGAGGGGATGAAGTGACCACTACACGTTCAGACTTACCTGTGCTTTTTGTTATCGACAATGTTAATTATGAAGATTTCTCCAGTTATCTTGACAACATTGAAGTCAATTCTATCGAAAGCATATTTGTATTGAGAGATAATACCACAATGCCCGGTTATTACCCTAACACAAGTGGCGCAATAGTTATCACCACTAAGTCAGGCAACTACAAAACCGATACACACAGGCCTCCTAGCATTGATGAGATTGTTCCTCTTGGTTATCAGCAGGCAGCCGAATTCTACTCTCCCAAATACGAAACACCGGAGCAAATAGAATCATCGTTACCAGATCTCCGTACCACAATCTATTGGAAGCCAAATGTACTGTTCTCTGAAAAGGGCGAAGCTGTTATCAATTTTTATACTGCCGATTATCCGGCAGTATATCTGCTGACAGCCGAGGGTGTAAACAACAACGGGAAGCTGATTCGTTTCACAAAGGAAATAACAGTAGAAGGCAGCAATAGCCGATAATTTTTTGAAAATCTATAAACAGCTCTTTAGTCAAGTTCTTTGATCCTGATATTTCTGAATTTAACCACGGAGTTGTGCCCCAGAAATGCAATATGTCCTTTCTTATACAACAAAGATTTAGGTATTTTATTCTCTGGCACATCCTTGACGGCCTCCTGAATATCAGTATCCAGAATGGTAGTCCCGTTTAATATAATTTTTATTTTACTTCCTTCTGCAATTACTTCCTGGTAATTCCATTCTCCAGCAGGTTTCAAGTATCCCCTTTTGGCCGGAACCCATCCGTAGAGAGAGCCATGATACTGATACGGTTTTAAGTTTGCATATATTGGAGCCGAATTGTCAAGAATCTGCAATTCCATACCGTCATAGCCGCTTTTAGTAGTTATCATCTTATGTCTCAGGCCAAGCCCGCTGTTAGCTTCCGGAGTGAGTAAAAATTCAAATCGTAGAATAAAGTTATCATATTCTTTTTTAGTGTATAAATTACCATGCCCATCAGCTGGTTGCATTACTATACATCCATCCTCAAGTTTATATTCATCGGTATTACTTGTCCAGCGTAACATATCTTTTCCATCGAAAAGTATTTCATATCCGGCTTTCTTCTCTTCTGCAGACAAACTGAAACGATCTCTGTTTCCTCTCAAATTTATGGACGAACAGCCTGTAGTAATCACAAGCAAAGCTATCAATAAATATTGTTTCATACTATGATTTAGTTTTATTAAATTTTGTTCCTTTTATTATATTTAAGAATAAGTTCCCTTTAAAATTATCTGGAATCAGCGGTTTGTATACTTAACAGGCTGATATACAAAAAGCAGTTTCATAAACAACTGTTTTTGTCAGGTGGGTTCAAGATTGTTTTTTTAATGTTAGTTCCCCTGCATTCCAGTAAAGGGCCTGATTGCGCTGACAACTCTCGTAACTTAACAGAGCTGGTGCGCTGGATCGTACACCGAAAAGTACATCAGCGGTCAGCTGTTGATTATTTTTTATCCCGTCAAAGAAGTTCAGGAAGTGGTGGTAATGTCCTCCTCTGTATTCCTCTTCTGCCTGATATAAGTACTCTCGCGACGATATTTTCTGAACTTTTTGGAGATATCCTCCAACCTCTTCCCGAATGTCTGCTTTTTTTTCATCAATATCGTAGGTAGTTTTGAGTCTCACCTCATTCCAGCCTACCTCAAGTGAGCCAAGTGAACCATTTATACGGAAGTTGGTACTCCCCCATTTATTGGAAATACCATCCACATAATTAGCTCCCAATGAAAGCGTGAATGCTCCCATGTTGTTCCTGTCGGGATAATCGAAATAACCGAGCATTATATCCGGTGTATCACGTGATCCATCGGTATAGTGATGAATACCTCCGGTAGTATATATTTTTTCGGGCCCTAACGCATCCATGATGTAATGAACACTTGAGATAACATGTACAAACAAATCTCCCGCAATTGTTGTACCATAGTCTTTCCAGTTGCGCCATGCAAAAAATCGCTGGGCATCGAAAGACCTTTTGGGTGCATTTCCAAGGAATCTTTCCCACCAAATTGTTTGTGGGTTGGCACTTTCTGGAGCATTAAATGAATTAAGTACACGGGGACCACCGGTAAACTGACCGTCGATAAGATTCACTTTACCAACAATGCCTTTCTTAATCAGAATTTTAGCTGTCTTATTGCCCACAGAAGCCATTCCCTGACTTCCTATCTGAAAATATGTTTTATTTTTCTGCTGAGCTGCTACCAGTTTTTTCCCCTCACCCAATTTATGGATGACCGGTTTTTCACAATACACATGTTTACCGGCATTCATAGCCTCAATTGCAATCGGCTGGTGCCAGTGATCCGGTGTGGCAATGATCACTGCATCCAAATGTTTCAAAGCCAATATCTCACGGTAATCCTTTGTAATAAACAGATCATTACCCCATTGTCTCTTAGCCTCTTCCAAACGTTGATCGTATAAATCACAAACAGCGACCAATTTCACGCCGCCGACAGATAAAGCAGTCCTCGTATCAGAGGTTCCCATACCACCCTTTCCTATCAGAGCAATATTGATAAAAGAGTTGGGTGATACCGACCTATTTATTGAACTGATAAAAGTATCAGGGGATGGAAATAGAGACGATGTGTAAAGAGCGGAGGTCCCCAATACTATATTTTTGATAAATTTCCTCCTTGTTGTGTTTTTGTTCATAAGATTTTTGTTTATTTAGTGAATAAATGCAGATTCTTTATATAACTCATTTATAAAAAAAATTTATTCATCGAATTCTGAATAAACCCCAGATATTTATATGACAAAAATAGTTTATTATTCAATAGAAAAATTAATTTTATTATTTGATTTAACAGGATTTTTATTGAATAACTTTATTTCAATAATAAGCTATTATAAAAAAGAATAAGATGGGATATCCCATCTTATTCTTTTTTATTCATATCTTAGTATCCGGGGTTTTGGACAAGTCCCGGTTCCACTTTCAGGCTGTTCTCATGGAACGGCCATAGGTAGTTGTGGGGTTTAAAGGACCGGTCCTCCACCTTTAATGTTTCCTTACGTCCCTCAACGATCCTCGTATGTCCTTCTGCCGGCTTGTTTAAAACATTTTCTGCAATCTTCCAACGGATGATATCATCATAACGTTGACCTTCTGCAGCAAGCTCCAGCCTTCGTTCATTCCGGATCAACTCAACCCACTGTTGCTGAGTATACGAAGCATACGCTGGAAGAGTAACATCGGCAAAATTCATATCCAGACCAGCTCTTCTTCTTACATCATTGATACATTTCTTTGCCAGATCATCGATCTGGTTAAGCATGATCTTTGCTTCGGCATAGGTCAGTAGTACC
>JAQVXD010000082.1 GCA_028709385.1 Fermentimonas sp. | reverse complement strand
TGAAAGAAAGATATCCGGGGGCAACAGTCCACGGACATAACGAGTTTACAGCAAAAGCTTGCCCGTGTTTTAATGTGAAAAATGAACTTTAAAATATATGAGACATGATATTTTACATATTACTCTTTGCATTATCATTCTTGGTGTTGGTTTTAGCGGCTGTAGAGCATCGAAAACTATCCAACGAGATCAAACGATACAAACAAATACAGAGAAGTTTGAATCAATCAATGAGTCGGTTAACAGCGAGGCTGTCACAGCTGAATCTTCAGACAGAAGCGGATCTGAAGTTAATCAATCATATACCCGTATTACTGAATTCGATTCAGCAGGAACAGTACGACGCGTACAGGAAACGTGGCGGGACCGACAGCGAATCGACTTGGTTACAGAAGAGCGAACTGTACGAACTGTTTCCGTAGCCGAAAAGAATCAGCAGATCACCATTCGAGACACAACTTCAACAGTAACAAATGAAGTTGTAGAAGTTAAAACAGATTCCCGTCCCATTCAAGGGTTCGAATGGTTTTGGACAGTGCTTTCAGGAGTACTCATTTTAGCAGTAATAATATACATAATATATAACAGAAGAAAATAATGGCAATCATTCAAAAACCCGATGCCCTCTCACTCTCCGGCAACATGAATAAATTCATAGTCTCGTCGGGCAGTCAGATTGCGTTCAAACTTTCCGAAGGCGCCACAACTTTGCTCGAAGCTTCTTACGAACCAGGTCCCGACGGTCGTGCCACTATCGATGTCAAAGATATCGTCGAGAGCCGTTTGTCTTACATTATATCTCACACTGATTTTTATGAGCAGACAAATATTGTCAAGACATTTACTGCCATCATCGACGGTGCCACAGTAACATTCAGGGTAATTCGCGGGGGTGTTGCAAATCTGGCTGACACATCATCAAACTTTTTGCGAGACAATTTCCTCACCTGGCAGCCTACAAACAAAAAGGTTACATATTATTCACCCGAATGGCTCACATACTATGCTCAGGAAGCATGCAGCATAAAACTGAAGGCAACTTTCCCGGACGCTGGACAAACACTTATTACCTTGGGCTCATGCGATTCCGGGAAAGCCTTCACCTGCAACCTTCAGTATGCTGTTGTAGCCGGTTTACTTGCTCAGACATATCCCACACATTACGATGTTTGGGTTGAAAATACTGCCGGCTTGCGTCTCTCATACATTCAAAGATATCTGTATAGTGAGCCCAAAACAGAAGCCGAGCAGTGGTTCCTGTTCGAAAACTCCCTGGGCGGACTCGACACTCTTCGAGCCTCTGGTGATACAGATTTCACCGGCGATCACGAACATAAGTTGTCATCCACTGACAATATTTCAAAAGAATACCAGGTCGACACCGGACGCTTTTATAAACAAAACACCGGATACCTGGACGAATACGAACGACGCTGGCTTCTCGATCTTTTCCCGGCCACACAGAAATACATCTATCACGTCTCAGCCATCCGACCGATAGTTGTCACTGGCAGCGATGTAAAATATTCAGCCGTCACACTGCCGTCAGAATATAATTTCACATATCGTTTCACAAACGACAGCGAAGTAACATATCTTAATCTTATCCGAAACCTTGACCAGATTCCGGAAAGTATAACTATACCTGACATTTCTTCGCCGGATTTTCATTTACCCCCTCGGCTATCTGAGTACCCGCGTGTGCCCTTGCACGAGGGGGTTATTATTCCTGCTTTCGATCCTAATAGTACGGACCCGAAAGTAACAACTGTTGGTGCACTTTTGCAGGTTGCAGTTTACGAAGTATTTCAGAAAATTGAAGCCGGAGAAGGTGGTGGTGAACTTGTCAATATCATAAGGTCAAATTCGTCAGAAGGTGCATCAGACTTCACTGTATTTTCGTCACTCCGAACATTGTATGAAATAGAGAAATATTTCAATGAACACTCTTCAGATAAATATATTTCAAAAATTCATGATGACATTGCCCAGGGATTAATAAGATTCCTGGCAGGGTTAGAAATTGGAGAATTTATTCCTGGCATGTTTGGTGGCAAAGGTGCCAGGATAGACAAAGACGGGAATATTGAGGCAACATCATTGCGTTTAAGGGCTTTGCTGGAAGTACCTGAATTAAGATATAATCGAATTACGATTGTAGGCGATGAAATGGTCTTCACTGAAGGCGGTCTCATTGAGTCAGTTGAATATCTTGTAGACAGAAGCTATCAGCTTAATATGAAGATTGAAGAGGGTGATGCTGTACCTTTTTCTGCTGGGAGTTTAATCAAAGGTATATTCCATCACTCGACAGGTTTTGCAACATCATACATGAGAGTTGAAGAGGTGGGACAAACATTCATGAAGATAACTCTCGCTGCTGATACCGACATACCTACTCCTTACAATTTACCGCCACAACCGTTTATGACAGTTGCACGTGTGGGACATATAACAGATCCTGAAAAACAGCGATATGTTGTTGCCAGCTCTAAACTCGGCGGCATTCAGGTAATGGATGGTTGTAGTGACTTCCTAAATGGTTATGTGGCAGGTAGTATGGATATTGCTCAATCGTTTAAGTCACAGTATGGTAATTTACCTCTAAGAGAGGGCTTATTCTATCTCTATTCAGCTGGAATAATTACGCAAGACATAATCAGAGTAGGCGTTGATGGAAGACGAATAAGAGAGGTTTACGACAGAGGAACATGGCAGGCTGGCGTGACTTACTATAACAACGATGAACGAGGTACAGATGATGTTTGGCACTTAGGCTGCCGTTGGAGATGTTTCTCCGCAAGTACCACAGAGGAACCTTCCTGGACTTCTGCTGCATGGTACATGATTGAGGGGAGGTCAGACGTGCGTATGGAATTTGACAGCTCTGCAGGATATGCTTTTACTCGTGGAAACGTGAATACAGATATTATGCCTGTTGTTTTTATTGGTAATGCAAATGTTTCTGCTGATATAGTTGCAGAGCAATGGAAGTGGATGCGCGAAAGCGGTGATCCAACGGCAGATCTTGTCTGGAATACTGAACACGTTGGCATTCGAGTGTTACTGCTTAGAAATGAAGATATGGGTATAAATTGGAGCAAAACAAATCCTGTTCGATTTATTTGCGAGGCAACCTATCCTGCTTCAAGTATTAACCCGATCACTAATTATTTGGAAGTATGAAATTAAATCAAACTAGGATAACTGTTTTAGACTCTGAGGATCCTCTTAATGTCACCTCGTCAATTAATGTAGCAGGTGGTGGGCTTGTTCAGTTTTTTGATGGAGTTAACTATACTCCTAATCGTGAAGGTACAGTTTCATCTCCAATAGTTCTGACACATAATGTCAATGCATCAACAATGAGCGGATCTCCGTTAGCAATTTCATATACCACGCTATTTTATGAAAATGATATATTGATAGATGCTGCAAATACTAAATATGAATTAATAGGCACGAATGGACTGAAAGTTAAAAAGAATGTTGCTGGAGGCACTTCAATAGTTATAAAAGCAATTTCAAAATTTGTTCATTCAGCTAAATTATACGAAAGGATAAATACTGTTACACTTAGGACTATTATCAAAGCAGAGCCGATGTATCAGCTTAATCTTTCCAAGCGTGGAGTTGTGTATTTTGATGCATACCGAAACCCAAATACATCAACAGAAGTCTATTTAACATTGAAAAAGGGAGACACTCTTATACAGAGTCTTCTCTCAAAAGGTTACGAAATCAAGTGGCTCAATTCAGCAGGTTTGGATATAGAAGCTAACGAGTTGTATGTAGATACTATTCCTGCAGGCAGAGAGGCAATCACGGTTGATAAAACATATATCGATCATGAACTAATAAAGTGCGAGGTCTGGAAAGATGGCAATCTGCTGGCAAGCGACACAGTTACATTTGTGCGCAGATTTAATCCTTATAGGACTGATGTGCGAATACCAGAGCTGCCTATGCAGGCAGGTGTAACAACACTTAATTGTTCTGTAATTATAACTGATATCCTTGGGAATATTGATGTAGATGCAGCATTCCTGGTTACATGGTTAGTTAGCGAGAATGGTGTTGAGCGACAGGTTGCTACAGGTGCATCTGTTCAAATACCTGTATCTTCAATTAACCTGAAAGCATCGAATCTAACCATATACCCTGATGTCAAACAGCGGAAGGCATTTGCTGCACTTACGGTAGACGATAATGGAGAAGAGGCTCTGCTTACAGATGATCTTGATAATGTATTAACAGTAGAAACTTATGGAGTTTAAAATATGGAAAGATACTTTTTAATTAACAAAGAAATGGCAGCACGTGCCGCACTGGATGAAACATTGAGAACTGAAATTGATGATAAATTACTATTGTCTGAAAAAGATATACGTAATATCACACTTACAATTGATGAAAAAGTAGCTGCTGTTG
>JAQVXD010000081.1 GCA_028709385.1 Fermentimonas sp. | reverse complement strand
TCAAGTATTAAAATACGTCTTTTGATATTCATGTCGGACCTGCTTCAAAAGGTTCACAATCGTAGGTTCTTCGTTTCGATAATAGAGAAGCCAATTGGCGAAAGGCTAAAAATATTCGACAAGTACATGTTTAATGACTTTAAGAGGAAAGGATGGATGCCTAAGAGAATGACTACCCTGGATCTTGAACAGAAGTGTTTTTATGCAACGCCATTGAGCCGAAACAACAAGGTTACAAAAGAAGCAAGAAGAAAAGCCGTAAAGCAATACACACAATATTCTAAACTTATAAAAAAGGTTCAGGGTACTTAGTTTTTATTTTTTTGATTTCGAGGAATTTTCCGTCCAAATCTGTGAAGACAAGGGCGGTTTTTTTTATCTCATTTTTTCATTGTTGTAGTTTTTGTCAACTTCGAACTCGATATACTCAATTTGACTTTCTTCGTCAATGGTTCCAGTAAGAAGGAATAGATACTGCCGGTATGTTTCTCTTGCCATCAATCCAAGATCAAAATCCTTGTAATTACCTCCAGCCCCAAACGCAAATCCTCTTATTGGATCAAATGTTACGCCATCCATGGAGTGATACGCCGCTACGTTAATATTGCTTGCGTTATACATGAGCGCACGAAGGAAGATCCTTTCCAACTTCTTAATATCTGCTGACTGGAATTGAATTGGCCGAGTTAGTAATGTTACTTTTGAGGCCTTCCCCTGCGATTGTGATATATCAATCAAATTATTGTCCGTGATGTAATAAATATTCGGGAATGAGTTTTGAACAATTAACCCCACCATATTTGTTGACAAATAAAATGATTTAGTCTCATAATCATACACGTAGTTGTATGGATATCCTGAAGCGGAAATTATCAATTCATCCTGGTATGGATTATAAACCATGCTTGTTGCTGTTTTAAGAAAAACATTAAACGATGCAGTCGGGTAAGACAACTCCGATCCTGTTATTCCGGTTAAATCAATATTGAGAGTATCATCATCCTCACGAAGCAGCTGTGATAAAAATTCTGTCTTGTAGTTGTTTATCTGCATCAATCCTCTTTTAGTTATGAATACTACCCCATATGGAGTTGCACCTATAACGCTTGAAATTGGAGGCTCCAAGTATGTAGGAGCCTGCACAGATGAATGTACCGTCTCAGCATCCTGCCCGGCCATAGTAAATACGCCATCCGTTGTAAACACAAACACAGGGTACATTCCGTAATTCCTGTCCGACACGTTCATTATTATAGACGATTCAGCAAGAATCTCGCCGGTGCCTACAAGGTAAGTGTTTATTGAAGGCAGTATGAATGGATTGTTTATCTCCGACAGTTTTAATTTGTTTTTCTCAAATAAAGTAACAGGAAGCATGACGGTTACAGGGGTGCGTGTATTTGTTCCGGTCTGCTTTATTGGAGCAAGATTATCATTAACGAAAAAAGATATATTTAAATATGCGTGAGGCTCAAGAGAAGCTGAAAACACTTCTCCCCATACCCCGGATGCAGATTTATATATTCTCATTTTCTTTGCTCTTGGATCAGGATATGACAGATACGACTGTAGGAATGGCTCCGGTGCTGAACCAAAATAATCCATGTAAGGGGCGTAAACATATTGTGTTTTATTGTCAACGAGCAACTCAACTTCTATTATTGTGGGATCTGAGCTTGTACTTGGAGCCGCAGTGCCATTGTAGTTTGTTTGCCAATTAAAATGTTGTGTATTAAATCCCTTGAAAAATGTTGTCCGTATCTGCGATAGTCTTAACCTGTTATTGTATATAAAAGAAGAATTTGCTCCGTAACTGTGGTGCGAAAACTGATCATCTATCATCAACTCCTGATATATGAGATTTTCAAGTTTAGTTATATCCGGTTGTGTTGTTGGGATGATGTATGGAGTTAAAGGATTTGACCACTCCCCTATTCTAAGGCTTTTAATAAAATAAAATTTTGATTCGATAGATACGTTTTTTAATCCTTCCTTATCCAAAGATTCAAATATCCTGCTTTCTGGGCCGGATCCACCAGCATCCGAAGCCGTCTTGAACTCTTTTAATAACCTATCTTCCGTTAGCTTCTCAATATTAGATAAGCCAAGTGGAGGAGACAAAAATATGTCAACTGAAGTAATAATATCCTTCCAGGGTTCAATTCCTGATGTATCTATTTGTATGCCTATATTATATCCGGTAACTTTGATGTATGATGATGTATCTAGCGCAAGCGGACCAGTAGTAATAAACTTTATTTTTTTTATATCAAGTATAGAGCTAGCCGGCAAGACAAGAAGTGGAGATGAATGCTTTATTAGCGTACCATCATATAACCTAAACGCATAACGAAGTAAATGTGCATCAAACAACATTATCCCTACTCCATCAACTGGAACCCCACCTACGACACCTCCATTAACAATAATGTCGGTTGCTTTATAAACCAAACCTTTTGTTAAATTTACTATTTCAGCCCAATCAATAGATGATCCGTACTCTTCCTGATATGTTCTGGATACTGTCGTTTCGTTATACGCTCCGATACTTAAATTTGGGATCTCCGGGATCTCTCCAAGAAAAACATAATTATTATTTTTGTATAGTGCATAATAAATAGCATTATCGGTAACAAAGGAAAGGGTATTCCCAATTTGCTGAACACTATTAATTCTTTCATATATGGACCCACCTATGGCTGATGGAACTGTCTTAATATTTGTATAAATAGAAGATGAGGTTGTCGAGTTTATTACGCCAATCCAATTTTCGTAATCATTTCCCTTGTGGACAAAAACTATATCGTAATCATCCGTAATTGCCTGGACTATCTTACGTGGAGTAACCGGTTTGTAATACCCTCTCTCCGGTCGAAGGTTTGTAATGTTCTTGCATTCTCCATCCTGATGGTTTGATTGAGACGTTACACCTGAGACTGCTACTTTAACTCGTGCCATAATGATTTGTATTTAATCTACAAGATTAGGCAATCAAATCATTTATCTTGTTGTTTTATATTAAATTGTGGATAGCATCAATAACCTTCCTGTTCGCTTCATCAATCTTACCCCTATTGCTGTTTATATATATGGCCGTTGTGGGGTTTGTCGTTGAGTGTCCGAGCACCTTTATGACTTCATCCGAAACGCCTAATTCGGCTGCAATGGTAGCCCATGAATGCCTGGCCCAGTATATAGATAATTCCGGGAATAGCGGCTTGTATTTCTTTCAATTTCATGTAATATGTATTTATTTGTTAATCATATAATTATGTAATTTATTATTTAGAATGAGTTTAAATTGAGGTCAAATAAACACATTTTGTGTCGTAATTCTTTGTTTGTGTTTATTTGAACACTATCTTTGCAATATGGTTACGGTATAAATATTAACTGTAACTAATAATTATCAGACAGCAAATATAATAACAATATGATTACCAAGGCAAGAATTATTAAAAAAGCTTATCCAAAAGATACACTAATGGAGATGAGCGTGGGTGAGACGATCGTGATACCGTTCCGTATCCTTTCTTCCGCATCGATAAAAACAGCAGCCACAAGGGCAAAACAGAAGAAGGAGGGCAGATTCTTTGTGTCTGTTGACGAGTTGGGAGGCAAAACACAAATAACCAGATTAAAATAACAACTATGGATCTGCAATTATTCACAAATCCAAAGTTCGGAGAAGTAAGAGTAACCGAAATTAACGGGAAAACGTATTTCGTTGGTAATGATGTTGCCAGAGCATTGGGTTATTCCAATCCACGAGATGCAATAATCAGACATTGCAAGGGTGTCGTGAATCACGACATCCTTACAAATGGAGGTGTTCAATCTATGAGTGTAATATCCGAAGGAGATATTTACCGGCTTGCTGCGAAATCGCAACTTCCCGGAGCCGATGAATTTGAATCATGGATATTCGATGAAGTATTAGTGTCTATCCGAAAAAATGGAATGTTTGCCACCGAAACCACCATTGAAAAAATGATTTCGGATCCAGACTTCGCCATACGGCTTCTTACGAGCCTAAAGGATGAGAGATCAAAGAGAGTTGAGGCCGAGAACAAAGTTGTAAAGCTACAGCCTAAAGCCGACTTCATGGATAAGGTTATTGAAACCGTACAGGACAAGGTGGATATAGGGCAGGCCGCAAAGCTTTTAAAGTTACCATACGGGAGAAATACACTTTTTGCAGAGTTGAGGAGAATGGGAATATTCTTCAAGAACAGAAACGAGCCAAAGCAGGAATATGTGAAAAGACACTATTTCGAGACATACGAGAAGATCATTGAGAGAGACGGACACCCGAACTTCATGGTGATAAAGGTACTTGTCACTCAAAAAGGACTTGTTTGGCTTGATAATCTTCTCTCCGGAAGCAGAAGTGATGGTAAAACCGCAAAAATCGTATAACCATGAAACAAGG
>JAQVXD010000010.1 GCA_028709385.1 Fermentimonas sp. | reverse complement strand
CTTGCCATGGATAGTGTCATACTTTAACATATAAGCAATGTAATCTACATCCAGTAAATCGTTTATACCCACTACCTGGATATCATTTCTTTCCTGAGCTGCACGGAAAACTAAGCGTCCGATGCGTCCGAATCCGTTAATACCTACTTTAATCATACTTTATTGAATTTTATTTGTTAAAAGTGTTCTATATCAAACCCTAAAATCTAATCGATTCACAAAAATACAATTTCTTTTCTTTGGAATGAAATTTTTTCTATCAAAAATCTGTAAATTATAGCTGTAACCTCATCATTTGTCTCTCTTCATCAAGATCTTTTTCATATTTATATCCAAATCTTGTGTTTAGTTTAATAGAACGTATGTTACTTTTTAACTGGATGGTGTAAATTGATTCGAGTCCGATCTCTTTGCCGTGCTGATGAATTCTATCCATCATATCTATTGCAACTCCTTTACCCTCGTAGTACTTGTCGCCCACATAACCATATAATTCAGCGTCTTTTCCGTTAATTTTATTGAGTCCACCAACTGCTATGGGGTTACCATTGTGCCAGCCGACGATTATCCAGTAGTCGGTACGTGTCTTCAGACTATTATACCACTCGCGTTGAGTTTGTTTGTCAAAATCCGGAGTATCTGTAAGTCTTTTCATTTCAGGATCGTTGAGCCATTCCCAGGATTTCTGTAGTGCCACTTCGTCCATATCTCTGATCTCAATGTCTATTATTCTTCTGAATTCCATTTTTATTTAATTTATCAGATTAATAAAACATAAACTAATTTTAATCTCAATGTACTTGATGGGGGATATAAAACTAATAACCAGCCCCATAATATGAAGAGAATAAGTTGGTTTTTCGTAATATTATTTGAAAAACCAATCATTACTTTGAAGTAAAACTTCATAATATAAACAAAAAATAACTCTTTGTGTTCGTTTGTAATATAAATATATTCATCGTAAATCTGTTATACGGAATTGCTGAAACCTCCGGCTGATTTGCTAAAATTCACTATCTTTGTAGTTTGATTTTTCACTGTCTATTTTAATTAGAACAAATATTTAAAAAAATATATGGCTGACGATAAAAAGATTATTTTTTCGATGGTGGGGGTGAGTAAAACTTTTCCGCCGCATAAGCAGGTGCTGAAGGATATTTACCTTTCGTTTTACTATGGTGCTAAAATTGGTATAATTGGTCTGAATGGCTCCGGTAAATCAACTCTCCTGAAGATTATTGCAGGTATAGAGAAGGAGTATCAGGGAGAAGTTGTTTCTGACAAAAGCTTTTCGGTAGGATATCTTGAACAAGATCCTAAGTTGGATTCGGATAAGACTGTAATTGACATTGTTCGTGAGGGTGTGAAGCCGGTCATGGATTTGCTTGCAGAGTATGAGGATATCAATTTGAAATTTGGTTTACCCGAATATTACGAGAATGAAGATAAAATGAACGGTCTTTTTGCCCGACAAGCTGAATTGCAGGACAAGCTGGATGCATGTGATGCGTGGAGTATTGATAACAGACTTGACCGTGCAATGGATGCTTTGCGTTGTCCGCCCGAGGATCAGTCCGTTAGTGAGTTGTCGGGTGGTGAGCGACGTCGCGTTGCTCTTTGTCGTCTCTTACTACAGGAGCCGGATGTGTTGCTTTTGGATGAGCCGACAAACCACTTGGATGCTGAATCGATTGACTGGCTGGAGCAGCACTTGCAACAGTATAAGGGTACAGTGATCTGTATCACGCACGACCGCTATTTCCTCGATCATGTGGCCGGCTGGATTCTTGAACTTGACAGAGGCGAGGGTATTCCATGGAAGGGAAATTATACTTCATGGCTGGAGCAGAAAACAAAAAAAATGGAACAGGAGGAAAAGCAAGCTAGCAAGCGAAGAAAGACTTTGGAGCGTGAGCTTGAGTGGATTAATCTGGCTCCTAAAGCTCGTCATGCAAAGGGTAAGGCGCGTATTAATTCTTATGAGCAGATGTTGAATCAGGATCAGAAAGAGCGCGAAGAGAAACTGGAGATATTTATTCCTAACGGTCCGCGTTTAGGTAACAAAGTGATTGAAGCACATGGTGTTTCAAAAGCTTTTGGAGATAAACTCTTGTTTGATGATCTTAACTTCATGTTGCCTCCTAACGGAATTGTTGGTGTGATTGGACCTAATGGTGCCGGTAAAACTACTCTTTTTCGTCTTATTCAAGGAATGGAGACTCCGGATTCAGGTAAATTTGAAGTGGGTGAAACGGTGGTCACTGCTTATGTTGATCAGGCACATGAGGCTATTGATCCGGATAAGACTGTTTATAAGGTTGTTTCGGGAGGCTCGGAGTTTGTCAAGGTAGGTGGCAGAGAAATTAACTCAAGGGCTTATCTGGCAAGATTTAACTTCTCTGGGGCTGATCAGGAGAAACTTTGCGGTGTGCTTTCAGGTGGTGAGAGAAACAGGTTGCACTTGGCCCTTACGTTGAAAGCGGGCGCTAATGTTCTTTTACTTGACGAACCTACTAACGATATTGATGTGAATACGTTGCGTGCGCTTGAAGAGGGACTTGAAAACTTTGCGGGCTGCGCTGTTGTAATTTCTCACGATAGATGGTTTCTTGATAGAATTTGTACTCATATTCTTGCATTTGAGGGTAATTCGGAAGTTTTCTACTTCGAAGGATCTTACAGTGAGTATGAGGAGAATAAGAAAATGAGGTTGGGTAATACAGAGCCGAAAAGAGTTAGGTATAGGAAGTTGTAAGAAATCAAGATCAATCAACCGTAGAAAGGAATATTATGACAAGAAAAACAATATTGTTTGTGTTTACAATAGTTTTGAGTTTTGCTCTTAATAGTCAGAATATTTTGTTAAAGGGTAGGGTGCTGGACTCTGAATATCTGACACCTGTACCTTATGCTGCGGTTTATATCCATAATACTCCAACTGGAACTATTGCTGATAATGTGGGGGAGTACTCTTTTGAGGTTCCCGCTTCACTGAAAAACGGAACTCTGGTTGTTGCCAGGCAAAAGTATGATATTCAGTATTTAAAGCTTGATGAGCAGTTGTTTTCTGAAATGGTTATTTATCTGGAGCCTGACAACTTTGTCTTGCGTTCGAAGGAGTTTCAGGATAGTTTAAATGCCGGTTCTAATAAATTTGTTTCTACACTAAACAAGGCAGCAGATTTTATAAAAGACGACTGGATTCCTCTTGGTAACCCCCTAACAAACAAATTTGATGCGGGCCGTATCCAGACTTTTCCCACATACAATCCAATTGAGGGGCTGCGCCTGAGAGCTGGTGTTGCTTCTAATTCAAGATTAAGTCCCAACTTCTTCATGAATAGTTATGTGGCCTACGGCTTTGGTGATCAAAGATGGAAGTTCAGAGGAGAATTATCATATTCATTTGATAAGAAAGCGTATCATGAGAATGAGTTTCCAAAAAACAAAATAGCGTTGGTTTACGAGAATGATCTCTACTCACCGGGTGAAATGCATCCGAGATCTCCAAATAATCTGCTATTATTAACTTTCAGAAGGTCGGAGAATGAGGCAACATATCGCAATTTTGCAGAGGTGAATTATGAGAGGGAGTATAAAAACGGTTTGGCACACACTTTTTGGTTAAGGAGATCGAAGTTAACTCCTCAAGGGAGTTTGAAGTTTGATTACAAGTTGGATAACATTGTTTTTAGTGACAAAGAACTAATCAATTCAGAAGCAGGTGTTTTCCTTAGATATTCCTTCGATGAAGCTTATGAACAACAAAAAAGAAGAAGAAAACCAATAGAGCTGACGAGCCCAGTTTTCTTTCTTTCTCATATAGTTGGGGCTTATGACCAGTTTGACAAAAATCACACTTATCACCGCACTGAATTCTCCGCACAGAAACGTTTTTTGCTGGGGAATGCTGGTCGTCTGGATGCAGTGGGTGAGGTTATGAAAGTATGGAGTAGTGTGCCTTTTCCACTACTTGTTTATCCTAATCAACGACAGAGACATCATATCGAAAACAATGCATTTTTTCTGAATCGAGCACTGGAGTTTGTGGCAGATGAGCAGTATACTCTAAGGTTTACCTTTGTAGGAGATGACCTGCTGTTAACAAAGATTCCGATAATGAATCAACTGCAGATTAGGGAGTTGATATCTCTAAGAGCATCGTACGGCAGGCTAAGTGATAAAAACCTACCGGGAAACGGTGAGTTATATGATTTTCCTGAGAATTCTTTTGAATATGATTCTGTGCCTTATGTTGAAGGTACGATTGGTATTACGAATATATTAGGACTGCTTCGTGTTGAATATGTTCACAGGTTTATTTACCGAGATCACCCTGATGCATTACTGGGAAAAATTAGGGTTGATGTTACATTGTGATATCTTGGTACAATTAGAAAGAGAAATATTTTTCATAAAAATATAGACTATCCTTTAGCAGAATGTTAATATAAAATTTAAAACATTTCAGTTTAAAATCACTTATATCAAAACATAAATCACACTCTTTTAGAATATTAGCTTAGAAATGAAGAACTGGTTAAATGAAATTAATACCCGTGTAACTGATGTCTGGATCAATGTGTTCTGGAAAAACCCGAACCATCTATGGGCTTTGAAGGTTACAGTTTCAATCGCAGCACTTTTGATACCGGCTGAGCTGATTTTTAATGACTCTTTTATTTCAACTACACTTGCCCTGGGTGTTGTGGCTATGGCACTTGGAGAGACAGATGTTCATCCACGAGGAAGAGTAAAATCAGCTTTAATTTCTCTCATTTTATTTTTTATAATTAGCGCTCTGGTTGAACTGTTTTTTGATTCTCCCGTATACTTCAGTCTGCTTATTCTGATTGCAGCTTTTACTCTGACTATTGTTGGAGGTCTTAATTCCAGGATGCAAGGAGTGACTTTTGGTGCATTGCTGATTTTTGTTTACACAATGTTGGGTGCTGACGAAACTGAAAAGTGGTTTTATCAACCTGTGCTTTATACAATTGGAGCCTTTGCTTATTCGCTGATATCAATACTACTGTTACGCCAGAGACCTTACCGTCTGCTTAAGGAGCAACTTGCACGCGGATTTCATTATCTTGCAGAGTATATCGACCTGAAGGCTAATCTGTTTCCAAGTGATCCGCAATCACAGACTCCAATAAGAAATCAACTCGCTCAGAAAAATATTGATCTTGCCCAGCAGATTGAAAGTTGTAAGAATCATCTATACAGTTATTCGCAGGAGAGTGGAGAGGGATGTAGGTCAGTGGTTAACAGGTATTACCAGAAATGGTTTCTGCTTCAGGAGATGCAGGAGCGTGCGATTTCAAGCCATGAGCAGTATGATTTGCTAAGCCGTGAAGTTGAAAATCCAGAACTTATTGAGGGCTACGGACAGCTGATGAGAGAGATTGCGAGAGCAATACATATTTATGCTGATTCACTTTTAACAGACCAGGTTTATAAGCACCCAATATCTTTACAGTGGACGTTAAATTCTGTGCAAAAGCTGCTTGAGGAGGAAAAGGGAGAGCCTCATTATTTGACACTTTCGCTTCTTATTCGCAATCTGATGGGGCTGGAGAGGAATCTGAGAGAAGAAGAGACCATAATTGCTCAGATTGATGTTACGGTTTTCAATAGCCGTAAACCGGAGAATAGCAAACTTTCAACACTGCTTAAGCCGGAACACCCGCGTTTTAAGTCTGCCGTTCGTCTGACTCTTAGTTGGTTGCTGGGTTTCTGGATAATTCAGTTAATGCATATTGATAAAGGTGCGTGGATTTTGCTTACTTCACTTATAGTATTTCAGCAAACATACAGTGCCACAAGGATGAGACTCTTTCACCGTGTTTTTGGAACACTTATGGGTGTTATTCTGGGAGTTACATTATCTCAGTTGTTGCCTACTCTTGCCGGTCAGATTTTGCTCCTGCTTATCTCTATTTACCTTTTCTTCTACTGGGTGAAAAAGAATTACGTTGTTGCTGCGGTTTTCATTACAGTATATGTACTTGCGTCTTTTAACCTTCACGATAATCAGGGTGTTGCAGTAATGTTGCCAAGGATCGTTGATACATTAATAGGTGGTATGCTTGCCTATCTGGTGGTGAGGTTCGTTTGGCCTGACTGGCAGTATAAGCAACTTCCTAAGTTAATGTTTAATGCTGTGAATAAGAATAAACGCTATTTCGAGAGTATTTACAAAGGATCGGTTTCAGAGGAGGATTATCTGCATAACAGGCGCACAGCTTATAATGCTGATAACTCGCTGGCTGCAGCCTGGAAGGGCATGCGTCTTGAACCACGCAGGACGCAAATGTTTCAAGAGAGTGCATTTAATCTTACTAATTTAAATCATGCTCTGCTTTCATACATTTCTGCGTTTGGCGTACACAAACATGCCGAGGAACTTACTGCAGAAGAACTTAAGTTTTGTGAAGCTGTGAGCTATGTTCTTCAGTTTGTTGTTGATATGATGAAGGGAGTTGCGGATGTATCGCAACTAAAAACTCTAATTATATCAACAGCAATGTGGGAGGAGGAACTTGAGAAATTGCAGATGAACGAAGATAATAAAAGAGCTGCACTTATTTATAATATTGCTCATGTGTCGCGTCAATTACTTATTGAATCTCAAGAAATTGTATGAGATGCTAAAGGTTCTGTTGCGGTTGTTAAATAATTATTTTATATACGATTGTTGATATTTGAATCTTTGAACAGGTAAGTCTATTGTATGTAAAAAAACACTTTTTTATACTATCTTTGTATTATAATATCAGTTCTGTTTTCCTTATAGTTAGGATAACAGGAAAAGATTAATTGTCAGATTGAAATAGATTTTGATTTATTGATCAAAATTAAGAATGAAAATACTATATTAAGTGATTGCAAGATAATGATTACAATATTAGGCATAGAATCTTCATGTGATGATACATCAGCTGCTGTGATTCGAGATGGTGTAATACTGTCTAATGTGATAGCTAGCCAGGTCGTTCATGAACGTTATGGAGGAGTAGTTCCTGAGCTTGCATCACGTGCTCATCAGCAAAATATAATTCCTGTTGTTCATGATGCTCTGAAGCAGGCAGAGGTTTCAAAGGAGGAGATTTCGGCAGTAGCATTTACAAGGGGACCGGGACTGCTTGGCTCCCTACTTGTTGGTACATCTTTTGCCAAAGGATTCTCTTCTGCACTTAATATTCCCATGATTGAGGTTAACCATCTGCAGGCACATGTTATGGCACATTTTATAAAGGAGCATAAAAGTGATCATAATCAACCTCACTTTCCTTTTCTGTGTCTTTTGGTATCTGGTGGCAATTCACAAATAATCCTTGTGAAATCGTATGATAACATGGAAATAATTGGAAAAACAATTGATGATGCTGCAGGTGAGGCTTTTGATAAATGCGCTAAAGTGATGGGATTAGGCTATCCCGGAGGACCGGTAGTTGATCGATTGGCTAAGATGGGTGATCCTGATAGATTCACTTTCAGTAAGCCGCGTATAGATGGTTATGATTACAGTTTCAGTGGACTGAAGACTTCATTTCTCTATTTTCTTAGAGATGAGCTGAAAATGGACAGTGATTTTATCGAGAAACATAAAAATGACCTATGTGCCTCATTACAAAAAACAATTGTCGATATTCTAATGGATAAACTATTTAAGGCATCAGAAGAGCTTGGAATAAAGGAGGTTGCAGTTGCAGGTGGTGTGTCAGCAAACTCAGGCTTGAGGAACGCTTTTGAAGAATATAGTAACAAGTACGGATGGAAGATACATATCCCAAAATTTGCATATACCACTGATAATGCTGCTATGGTAGCCATTTCCGGATATTATAAATATCTTGAAAAGGATTTTGCAACTTATGATGTTGCCCCATATGCAAGGGTTTCTATTTAATGGGGTTATAAAAATTGATGTTTTAATTAATTGTTCGAGTTAAGTATTCTAATTTATCTAGTTTTGTGATAATCAGGACCAATTAATTTCTAAAATAAGTAATCAGGAATTTGAAATTATAGTTGTAAAAGCTGATCTAAAAAAATAATATATACAGTGATGGAGGAAAACAGAAAGAGTCTCAATTTTATTGAACAGATTGTAGAGAATGATTTGAAAGAGGGAAAAAATGATGGGAGAATACAAACTCGCTTCCCGCCTGAACCAAATGGTTATCTGCACATAGGCCATGCCAAGGCTATTTGTTTGGATTTTGGTATAGCTGAAAATTACGGAGGTATTTGTAATCTCAGATTTGATGATACAAATCCTGTGAAAGAGGATGTTGAATATGTTGATTCAATTATGGAAGACATAAAATGGCTCGGCTTTCACTGGGAGAATGTTTATTATGCTTCTGATTATTTTCAACAGCTGTGGGACTTTGCAGTTAAGCTGATTAAAGAGGGTAAAGCGTATGTTGATGAGCAGTCAGCTGAAGAAATAGCGCGTCAGAAGGGTACACCTACTACACCCGGCACTAACAGTCCTTTCCGCGATCGCCCGATAGAGCAGTCACTGGTTCTGTTTAATCAAATGAACAGTGGTGATATTCCTGAAGGTAAGATGGTATTACGTGCTAAAATTGATATGGCATCTTCTAACATGCACTTCCGTGACCCCATTATATATCGTGTAATTCATATACCGCATCACCGGACAGGTACAGCATGGAAAGCCTATCCTATGTATGACTTCGCACATGGGCAGTCGGATTTCTTTGAGGGAGTTACACATTCACTATGCACACTTGAATTTGAGGTGCACCGACCACTTTATGACTGGTTTCTGGATCAACTTGCCGAGAGTGATTATCGTCCCAGACAGATTGAGTTTAATCGTTTGAATCTCACCTATACGATGATGAGTAAACGCAAACTTTTACAACTTGTTCAGGAAAAACTTGTCAACGGTTGGGATGATCCTCGCATGCCTACACTCACCGGAATGCGTCGCCGTGGCTATACTCCCAGGGCAATTCGTAACTTTATTGATTCTATAGGTTACACAAAGTATGATGGTATAAATGATGTATCTCTTCTGGAGCATGCTGTACGAGAAGATCTTAATGCTCATGTGACTCGAGTGTCAGGAGTTATAGATCCTATTAAACTGATTATTACTAATTATCCAGAGGGTGAAGTTGAAGAGATGAATACAATCAACAATCCTGAAGATGAAACAATGGGCTACCGCAATATAAAATTTTCACGCGAACTTTGGATAGAACGTGATGATTTTATGGAAGATGCACCCAAGAAATATTTCAGGCTGACACCTGGCAGTGATGTAAGACTTAAAAGTGCTTACATAGTTAAATGCACCGGATGCAAAAAGGATAAAGAAGGCAATGTTACTGAGGTATATGCAGAATATTATCCTGATACTAAAAGTGGTTTGCCTGAAGCAAACAGAAAGGTAAAAGGTACAATTCATTGGATATCAGCATCTCATGCTCTTGATGCCGAAGTGAGGCTTTATGACCGACTGTTTTTAGTGGAAGATCCTGCAGGTGAAAAAGACAAAGATTTCAAGGATCTGCTTAATCCAGATTCGCTAATTATTAAAAAAAATTGTAAGGTTGAAGAATACCTTAAAGATGCTAAACCGGGTGATAGCTTTCAGTTTCAACGTATTGGATACTTTAATGTAGATATCGACTCCAACCCCGATGCTTTGGTTTTCAACCGTACAGTAGCACTCAGGGATTCTTGGAAGAAAGGAAGCTAAAGCATTTGAAGTTAAGAAATGGAAGATAATGATACAGATATAACGTCGCTGGTAGAAAAGTATGAGAATATGCGGGCTCTCGGCAAGAAAGTATATTTCGATGCCGACGAGTTCGCTTTGCTTGCAGATTTTTATTATTCAGAAGGAGATACCGCAGAGGCTGAACTTCTTGTTGAGGAGGGACTTGCAATGCATCCCGGGAGTTCTGAACTCATGCCTTTAAAGGCAAAGCAACTGGTCCTTTCTGGTAAGTATAAAGAGTCGTTAAGTTTCATGCGACACTTGTCCGACGATAATGATCTGGATCTTCCATTACTCAAAATAGAGGCTCTTCTCCACCTTTCACGTTTTGATGAAGCTGAAAAGCTGATAAATAAAATTATTGATAAGGATCTGCCCGAAGAGGATTACTATTACTTTATCAACGAGGTTGGATATCTTCTCAACGATGTGGATAAATTTGATCGTGCTATCGCTTATCTCGAGGAGGGGTTGAAAATTAACAGCTCTAATACGGAAGCTTTGATTGATCTAGCCTACTCATATGAGATGAAAGGAGATATGGATAAAGCTATTGAGAACAACAACAGACTTCTGGATATCAATCCATACTCTTTTGATGCATGGGTAAATATTGGTAAACTGTTCACAATGAACGAACAGTATGATAAAGCGATTGACTCATTCGACTTTGCATTAACAATCAGAGAAGATGAGCTGTCTGTTCTGAAAATGAAGGCTATGGCACTTTTCCTGAACGATAATGTGGATGAATCTATCGCAATCTTCAGAAAATGTCTGGCCATATCTCCTGAGGACGAAGCTATTTATGATTCTCTGCTTGAGGCATATGCAGCAATGGAGCAGTATGAGGAGATGATGAATCTTATCGACTTGAGAGAAGAACGAATTGGGAGTGAAGGTATATTGTCAAGAAGAGCTTTTGTTTACCTTAGCAAAGGTGACTATGATTTGGCAAAATCTTATTTCTCCCAGATTCCTGAGGATGAGAAAGATTCTCTGGAGTATCATTTGCTTGAAGGTGAACTAGCATTTAATGATGAGGATTTTGCTGCTGCAGAAGCTTCATACATCAAAGCTGCTTTAATTTCTGAAGGCAATGAAGAAATCCTCGACAAGCTTGCAAATATTAGCGTTGCACAAGAAAAGTATAAGCAAGCAGCCGATTACCTTGAAGAGTTGTTGGAATTATCCCCGGAATATCCAACAGCTAAAGCCAGACTCGCATTTGTCCGTTTTGAAATAGGCTCTAAAGAACCTTTTGACAACATCATGCAGCAATTCACAGATGAAGAGCTGCGTGATTTATTAAGCCTTATTATGGGAAGTGATAAAACAGACTTTGCTGATTTCAGCAGAGAAAAGATCCTAACACGACTAAACGAAGCGCGTGAGAATAGAGTACTTTTTAAAAATATCAAGTACTGACAATATGTAGTAGTCATAGCTCCGATCACAGTGAATACACTGTCACTTGGTTCCCATTTTTGAGCTTAATTTATATTTAATCATATGAAGCTTTCTAAAATACCATTGCTCGGTCGTATAATAATAGCAATAATCCTTGGTTTATTAATCGGACAGTTTGCGCCTTTTTGGTTAGCACGTATATTTGCTACTTTCAACGATCTTTTTGGCAACTTACTCTCATTTCTAATACCATTAATAATAGTGGGTTTGGTTACCCCAGCTATTGGAGAGTTGGGTAAAGGAGCCGGTCGTTTACTTGTTATTACAACTGTAATAGCATATTTATCAACGCTCTTTTCCGGATTCTTTACATATTTTTCATGTCAGTCGACTTTTCCCTCTATCCTTAAAGGAATGTCGCTCCCTGCAACTGGATCAGATACTTTAAACAATATTCCTACTGCATATTTCTCTATAAATATGCCGCCATTGTTAGATGTAATGTCAGCGCTTATTTTCTCTTTTTGTGTGGGCATCGGATTATCTATCATTAAAGGGAATACATTGCAAAAAGTTTTTGTTGATTTTAGAGACATTATCACCCGAATAATCGGTTCATTGATTATTCCACTTTTGCCTGTCTACATATTCGGTATGTTTATGAGTATGACAGTGAGTGGTCAGGTGTATTCAGTAATAATGCTATTCCTAAAAGTAATTGTGGTTGTTTTTATACTACATATCCTCGTGCCGCTAATACTTTTTGTAATTGCAGGAGTTATTTCACGACGCAACCCTTTGGAAATGCTAAAAAACATGCTTCCTGCATATGCTACAGCTTTGGGTACTTCGTCTTCGGCTGCAACTATTCCGGTAACACTCAATTGTACGCTTAAAAACAAAGTATCCGAACCTATTGCATCATTCACTATTCCACTTTGTGCAACAATACACTTGCCTGGCAGTACTCTCAAAATTGTAGCCTTTTCTATTGCTTTTATGTATTTCTCGGGAATGCCTGTTGAGCTGGCCACATTTGTTGAATTTATCTTCCTGATAGGAATTGCAATGATTGCAGCCCCGGGAGTGCCGGGAGGCGCAATTATGGCAGCAATTGGCATCATTCAAAGCGTGTTGGGATTCAACGAAGAACTTATAGCAATGATGATTACAGCCTACTTAGCAATCGACAGTTTTGGTACTGCCTGCAATGTAACCGGTGATGGTGCAATTGCAGTTATTATAGATAAAATTGCTGGAAGCAAACAATTTACAAAACGTAACGTGATAATAGAATAGTGATATTTTATTCTGTATATCAATTAGAATGCGTATTTCCTAAAAGCAGGCGTTGATTTTATTGGTGTTGTTTTTAATTAATTAACTATTTTTCATGCAAGATTTTGTGTATGTTGCTATTTAATGATAGTAGAGATAGATAAATACAAAAACTGTTATAGAAAACTATTTAAAACAACTGAATTATGAAAACAACCAAATTACTTTTAGGAGTCCTTTTTTTAATGGGTCTGGTAATTTTACCTTCTTGTCTAGACGATGATGATTATGACATGCATCTAAGGTATCCCAATGCACTTGTTACTGTTAAGGAGGATGCTGGTGAGACACTCTTTTTCCAGTTGGATGACCAGACAACTCTTCTTCCCGTAAATCTGAATTCTCACCCTTTCGGTGGCAAGGAAGTAAGAGCATTAGTGAATTATGATGAAGTTGATGAGTCAAGTGGTAATTTCGATAAAGCAGTGCATATTAATTGGATAGATAGCATCAGGACAAAGTCCATGGCACCAAATTTAGGTGATCTAAATGATGAAAAATATGGTGATGACCCCGTAGAAATAGTACGTGACTGGGTCACAATTGCCGAAGATGGATATCTGACTTTGCGTTTCAGAACTATTTGGAGCAATATGGGGATTACTCATCACGTAAATCTTATTCCAACCAACAACCCGAATAATCCTTACGAGGTAGAGTTCAGGCATGATGCCAAGGGAGATGTAACAGGTAGAATGGGAGATGGACTCGTTGCTTTTAAGCTTGATAATTTACCAGACACTGAGGGTGAGACAGTTAAATTAAAACTGATTTGGAATGCTTTTAATGGTGTCACCAAATCGGTTGAGTTTGACTATAAGACACGCACTGCAACAACTGGAACAACAGCCGTTGCTTCACAGCGAAGTTTGATACCGTTGAAATAATCTGACTCTAAGATTTTAAAAAATGCTTTCTTTTCATTCTTTCATTTAAATATGTTAGGTTGTACCTTCAAAAAAAGGCACAACCTAACTAAACAAAAAAGTAAAAATGAAGTTTTTAAAGTGTAATTAGTAATGTCCGGACTATATCTTTAAATGAAAAAAGAAGAAAGCAGAGAGCGTGAATTACTTCAGCAAATTGTGCGTGGCGACAAGGTTGCAATGAAGGCATTTTATGATACCTATTCGGGGTATCTTACTTCTATATGTTCTCGATACATCTCTAATAAAGAGGATGTTAAAGATGTTTTACAGGAAAGTTTTCTTAATATATTTAAAGCGATACATAATTTTAAATACAGGGGCGCGGGATCGCTGAAGGCATGGTCGGCTCGTATAGTTGTGAATGAATCTTTAAGACATATCAAGGAGAATGAGAAAAAACAACTGGTGAGTTTACCAGAAGGGGATTTACCCGATGAATATGATAACCAGGAGCCGGAATTCGAAGATATACCGACTTCTACTATACTGGAGATGATAAGTCAACTGCCAACAGGATATCGCACTGTATTTAATTTATATGTGTTTGAGGAAAAAAGTCACAAAGAGATAGCATCGATATTAGATATTGCGGAAAATAGTTCCGCTTCGCAGTTTCACAGAGCCAAAAGCCTGTTAGCAAAAGAAATAGAGTTGTATCGGTTAAATAAAAAGAAAAATGAACGATCAGTGGCAAGATAAACTTCGCAATCGCTTTAATTCTCACGAAGAACCTGCTCCTGAAGGATTGTGGGAAGTCTTGGAGAACCGTATAGTTTCCGAAAATATAGTTTCCGGGAACAATATTATTTTACCTGTTCGTAAAAATCAATGGCTCTGTAAAATCAGTATAGGAGTAGTATCTGCCGCAGCAGCCGTCATCCTGCTATTCTTAATACTTAATATTTCAGAAGAAAAACAAACATCCTCACAATTTACAGATAATAGTGTACAAGAAGAAGTTACAAAAGAAATTCCAACTTCAAAGATTATAATTGCAGATAATGAATCAAATACTACAAAATCCCAGGCTCTTTATTCTGAAAAATCCAAGTTGCAGGAAAATGTTGTAGTAGTCAAGACAACAACCGTTGGCAGAAATATTGAAGAAAATAATATTGAAGAAAATGCAATAATTTGGAGTGATAATACTGAGATTATAGATAATAATAATGACGTAGTTGACACAAAAGAAAAAGTTTCTAAAGAAGAAGACGCCGATAATTTAAGCCTCTACAAAAGAGATGACCAACTTTTTGCCTCAAACGAAATAAGTAGTCGAAATAGATCCAGATGGCAAACTAATGTTTCCATGTCAAACACTCCTTCAGGATCATCTGAAACGTATTCCGGATACGGCACTTTTGCTCTGGAAGAGACAGTAAATGAGGAGTATGCCTTCACTTCTCAATACACCCGTGAAGAGGCATACACCGATGTAAAGCATAAACAGCCAATTACATTCGGACTCACTTTCAGATATAATCTGACTGACAGATGGAGCCTCTCAAGTGGTTTAACATACTCTTTGCTTTCGTCCAAGTTGCGGTCAGAAAGCAGCAATTATTTTTACGATGATACTCAAACGCTTCACTATCTGGGAATCCCGTTAAAAGTGGGATATACTTTCTGGCAAAACAATAAAATATCAACTTATATTTCTGCCGGCGGACTTGTGGAAAAAAACATTGCCGGCAAATTAACATCAAATTACTTTATAGATAACGAATTAGAATCAACAACCAGTAAAAGTTTTACTTCCAGTGAATTGCAGTGGTCAGTTAACTCTGCAATAGGTATCGAATACCGTATTTCAAATTTTATTGGAATATACGCAGAACCGGGGATAGTATATTATTTTAATAACGGCAGTAAACTTGAATCAATATATAAAGATCAGCCAACTAATTTTAATCTGAGAATCGGTCTCCGTTTTAATATAAATGATAAATAGTCGTGAGTTACTTGTTAAGAACTACAACAGCGACTTATAAAACTGTAACTCGCTCCTGAGCTGATCAATCTCAGATTGCAGCGCTTTCACTTTCTCAAGCATATGGCGCAGTGCGTCAATTCCTTCCACATTGATATCCATATCGTAATACCAGCGTATAAACTGCTCCAGGTCTGATAATTCCTGATACTCAATAAAACGCTCCTCTTCATGATCCACCACGTGAATCAGACCCACCTCGTGCAATGAATCGATAAATGATTCCTCTACATCGTAAATTATAAGGCATTCGCTGTATAATAATCGTTTTCCGCTCATGGTTTTCTAATTTTTGATAATCGGGTAAATAGATCTTTCTCTTCATCGGATAAATATTCCGGCAACTGCACTTTTATTGAAACGTACAGATCGCCAAATTTTCCTTCATTCTTATAAACCGGAAAGCCTTTATCTTTAAGTCTGAGCTTAGAACCCGGCTGAGTACCCGGTTTTATTGTCATTTTAACCTGTCCGCTGAGTGTATTTATCATTACCTCACCGCCTAAAACAGCTGTGTAAAGATCAATCGAAGCATCAGTGTACAGATCGTCTCCAAGACGTTTAAAATCAGGATCCTCTTCAATTATAAATGTTATATACAGATCTCCGTTTAAACCATCATCAGTACTTTGCTGACCGTATCCTGCCAGCTTGATCTTCTGTCCGTTACTCACCCCCGCTGGAATAGTAATACGAACATTCTTACCATTAATCGTTAATGTCTGTTGATGTGAATGCATGGCTTGCCGAAGAGTAAGTCGCAACTCAGCCTGATAATCCGATCCTTTATGCCGGTAACGTCTGCCTGAACTTCTTGCGCGCTGACTAAACCCGCCTCCAAACAATGAATGAAAAAACTCTGAAAAGTCATCATCCGAAAAATCACCTTCAGTATAGAAAGTCTGGTCACCCTGACCGCCCCACTGTTGCTGATACTGTTTTTGCGCCTTTTCATACTCCTCACCGTGCTTCCAGTTCTCGCCATATTTATCATACTTAGCGCGTTTCTCTGGGTCGCTAAGCACCTCATTGGCTTCATTCAGCTCCTGAAACTTTTTATGTGCTTCCTTATCATTAGGGTTCAGGTCGGGATGCAACTTCCTGGCCAGTTTACGATAAGCCTTCTTAATATCCTCGCCTGATGCATTTCTGCTTACTCCCAATATTTTATAATAATCTATATAACCCATCTGATCAAATAAAAAAATTACAACTAAATTACAGTCGTTTTTGAAGAATGTCTCACCATTTTAAAAATGCCATTAAGCTCCTTTTCGGTCAAATGTCTCCATTTTCCAAGCGGCACATCCAGATCAATATTCATAATCCTATATCTTTCCAATTCAACCACTTCATTACCAAGATACTCACACATGCGCCTGATCTGTCGGTTAAGACCTTGAGTAAGAATTATTCTGAATGTAAACCTGTCAATCTGTTCCACAAAACATTTTTTAGTAACAGTACCCAGTATAGTAACACCGTTGCTCATTTTTTGAATAAATGTTTTTGTGATAGGATGTTTTACTTTCACTAAATACTCCTTCTCATGATTATTTCCTGCCCGAAGTATTTTATTCACAATATCGCCGTCGCTTGTAAGTAAAATCAATCCCTGACTGTCTTTATCCAGTCTTCCAATTGGGAAAATTCTCTCGGGATAATTAATGAAATCAATGATATTGTTCTTTTCCCTGCGGGTATCTGTAGTACAAACAATACCTCTCGGTTTATTCAATACCAGGTAAACATGCTTCTTTTTCTTACCATCAATATCACCTTTTGGAGTAATTAGTTTCCCATTTAATCTTACCTCATCATTATATGAAACCTTACTACCCATTTCGGCAACTGCACCATTAATAGTAACACGTTTTTGCTCAATAAGTTTATCTGCTTCCCTTCGCGAGCAATAACCCACTTCACTAAAATATTTATTTATACGAATCAAATCTTTATTTTCCATCTGTATATTAATACACCGTTAATTGTATTTACAAAGGTAACTGATAATTACAAAAAAGTGAACCTAACTCCACTCAAGTAATCGCCTTTCACCATTCAGCTCTCTTATATTAGTGACATCCTGACTCACTTCTATCACTCCTTTGTAAACACCAGACTCATCTTTAAGCGCAAAATACTGAATTAGAATAAATTTCCCTCTCGACTGAATCCAAAAGTCAGCCTTGTCTCTTTCACCTGTTCTGAAAGCCATAATAATATCTTCTACAACATGTACGCTTTCCGGTGGATGACAGTTCTGAACTGCCCTGCCAATCACAGCAGGTGAACGGGGGAAGAATCTCTCCTCAGCCTTATTGAAGAATACTACCTTATCGTTTTCGTCAACTATTGTTATATCTACAGGCAGATTATTAAATGCCATTAGAACCTGTTCAGCACTAAGGATACCTGTTTCAGAAACGATCCTGCCTTTTTGCAATGAGTTGCTATTATCTGATTCCTCAATCATAGGTTTCTCCGGAGCCTCAATAAAAGTAAAGGGATACTCAAAACTCTGCAGATGCATTTCCTCCCACAACTCTTTGCTGACTGTTTCTGATGCAATAGGGTAAACTACAGCATTCTCCTTATGAATCATCCTGAATACCTTGAAGAAATACTGTCCCAAATTCACCTTAAAATCATCCCAAACTGTGTTTTCACCCTCAAGCAAACCGATTATTTTATTAAGTGATTCGCGAATATCATCATCCAGCGACCACATAACCTTCAGCGGTCGATAATACTCCCATATCTTATCCAGATAAGGGAAAAGTATGTTTTCCTTTTTTACGTAATGATGTTCAAATTCCCTGAATTCCCTGAATAGTGGAAGCAGCTTTACTCTCATACTTTCAAAATCATCATGCTCCCTGCCGTTGAAACTCTTAATAATCTTTTTCATCTGGTTGAGCTTAAAAGCAAAAGCATCATTTTCAAGCATCATATAATATAAGAAAGTGCCTTTGGCAGGCTTATCCCATTCGTAACTATTCAGACTTTTGGTAATAACATTTACAATCTTCTCCAGATACTCCTTAATCAGAAACGGTTTTATACCCATTTGCAACTGCCTGTCCTCAACCTTTACAATATCATATGGGGTAACACTGTCAATAGTCTCTTTATAAGTGTCGATTAGTGTTTTAACATCATCACCGTTCATTACTCCCAGTGAGAAAGACAACAGTTCACGGTAGCGTTTGTCTGAATTTAAATTATTATCCATATTATACTAACTTACAATTAAGAGTATTGTATTATCTTTCCTGATTAGAATTTTTTTCAGCAATCAGATTTCAATTTACTATAAATTTCCAAATCTACAAAATGGTTTCCTGTAAGTAACTCGCCATCCCTCTCAATCCCTTCAAATTTAAAGTTTAGTTTCTTTGGAATATTACTGCTTGGTACGTTGCCAACTGCGCATTTAATCTGTATTCGGTTAATATTAAGTGTTTTGAAAGCAAAATCACAAAGCATGTCAACCGATTTAGTCATAATACCCTTCTTCTGAAAACCTTTGGAAAGCCAGTATCCGATTTCGGTTTTCCTGTTTGCTTTATCCGTATCTTTAAATCCGACAATACCTGCAAACTCATCTTGATATTTTAAAGCAAAAACATATTCAAAATGATCTTTATCAGCATTAGCAACTGAGCTTACATACATTTCCGAATCAGTAATATCTTTTGTTGTCTCAACAAAAGGTAACCATTTACCCAGATATTGTCGCTGAGAGTCTATAGTCATAAAGATATCCTTAGCATCTGACAGCTCGAGCTGTTTTAATTTAATATTTTCATCAACTCTCAAAATCATATTTTGTAATTTTCGTTCTATTCATATGTCCATTTCCTTCACGATACGATGTAGTCTTAAATTTGTCAAATCAAGTCACTTTGTAAAACTCTTCTAATCGCTTTTTCTCAGGTTCAAAAAGATTTGCCACACACTTATTTACTTTTTCGAAGAATGATAGAACTATCTCAGTATTATTCCTTTTCATTATCTTCTTCCAGGTACCAATTACCTTGCCATTTAGCATTATTGTTGGAGAAAAAATTCCGTTTTTAGTCACTACCCTCCTTAAGTGATCAGAATCAAAAATCTCAGAACGATCTTTATAACTAACCAAAAACTCATCAAAAGGAGCCAGTAATAGAGCAGAATTAACATTCACAGGTGGAGTCCTTATATCATTTGCCATCCAGCATTCCCTGCCATTTACCATCTCACTTACAAAACTCGGATTAATCATCTCCAAAGCTTTTCTGCACTCAGTAAGTGTGAGTCCCGACCACCACACAAAATCCTGTAATGTTGCAGGACCATGGCTCCTGAAAAATTTATCTGCCAACCGCTCCAAAGCTTCATCTCTTGAAATACTTTTTCTGTAAGGAGACCACTCTTCTAAAAGGGTAAATGTTTGTTTATTACCATCCAATCTGCCGTTCACAATAATCCTTTCAAGCTCTGCAAAACTAAGTAACACCGATAAGTTATTATCGTCAAGCTCAAATCCGACATCTTTCAGTTTGTTTCCAATCTCTTGTTTTGTAAGATGCCTGCCATCCCTCAAAAGACTTTCGATATGAGGTAAATAGCTGTATAATAAAGTCTCATCAGCTTTAAGCATCTTAGCATATGATTGATAAACAGGTTTCAAACGAGAGTAGGAGAGCTCATACATCCAATAAATATCCTCAGCTGCAACAAAATGCCATGTAGGTCGTAGTATATGTGTACGAATAATTTCACCAGTATTAAGTGCATCAGTCACACTTTTATTGCTACATTCCTTTAAACGTGATCCAATTGCCCATTTTGCCATTTCCAGTGCCTGTGACTGAATTGCACACATATACGACACAATTTCTACAGGGTCTTTCAGAGTATGAGCCGAAAGAAGTTGATTATAAAGACGCAGGTTAAGCAGCTCCGTATTATTCAATTGAAAGAAATTAGATTAAAATATAAACTAGTTCTTTATTCTGAACTCATTTGGTGTAAGTCCTGTTTTTTGCTTAAACAGTCGACTGAAATGCTGAGGATATTTAAATCCTAATTCATATGCAATTTCGTTTATGGTTTTATCTAAGTTAAATAGTTTCTGTTTTGCAACGTCTATTACTTTTGACTGAATATATTCCTGAGCCGAAACGCCTGTTTCCTTTTTTATTAAATCACCAAAGTAATTAGCAGACAACTTGAGCTCCTCGGCACACCATGCAACTGAGGGTAGCCCAATTTTATCAGGCTTTTCTGATTGAAAGTAATGATTTAAAACAGTTTCAAAACGCTCTAAAATCCCTTTATTGCTGTTATCTCTTGTAATGAACTGACGATCATAAAATCGTGTACAATAGTCCAAAAACAGCTCTATGTTAGAAACAATCAAATGTTTGCTATGCTTGTCTATTGCATGTTTTAGTTCATATTCTATTTTATCAAAACAATCTAAAATAATTTTTCTCTCTTCATTTGACAAGTGCAGAGCTTCATTAACAGCATAAGAGAAAAAATGATAATTATTAATATCCTGACCGAGAGGCGTTCCTGAAATTAAATCGGGACTGAATACTAATGCTAAACCCTGAGGTTGGTAATAATCTTCGCCATACTTACCGATTACTTGTCCCGGTGCCAGAAATATTAATGTCCCTTCCTCATAATCATAATTACTTAACCCGTAGCGCAAGTCGCCACAATGTATTTTCTTAAGGAAAATAGTATAAAATGAGTAGCGAAGTCGCCTGAGCTGTCTTTTTTCAGCTTTATCCAGATGAACCACACTTACCAATGGATGCAAAGTCTCCTGATTATTAAAATCATTATACTCCTTAATACTATTAAAATTGATGATAGTATCCATAGTGAATCTTATATTTTAGATTTACAAAAATAGCAATTTATCTAAATCAATTCTCGGAAATAATTATAAATCAGTAAATTTGGTAGTTATTCTGTAATTCGTATCTGTTAATTCTTAAAAATCGATTCTATTTTTGTAACATCATTAAATTAATAAAATATGAGCTCAAAAAATTTAAATTTGATTGTCTGCTTTACATTATTGTTTTTTATGGTAATGGCAGGATGTAGTACTGTCAATAATGAAGATCAAAAAGAAAACAGCAATTTAATTGTATTAAAAGAACAGGGGAGTTTCACTGTTGGAGGAAGCGTGTTAACTACCCCGGGTGAATTTAATCCTATCACCAGAACTCCTGACGGTCAAACGCTACATGGTGATCATGCATACATAGTTTATCAGATACCGGATAAAGCACGTAAACTTCCATTAGTATTCTGGCACGGATTCGGTCAGTTCTCCAAAACATGGGAAACCACACCTGATGGCAGAGAAGGTTTTCAGAATATATTTCTTCGTCGTAATTATGGTGTATACCTGATCAATCAGCCTCGCAGAGGAAATGCCGGCAGAAGTACAGTTGAGGCAAATATCTTACCGATTACAGATGATCAGGAATGGTTTGGTACTTTCAGACTGGGTATCTGGCCTAACTATTTTGAAGGGGTGCAATTTGATAAAAGTGAGGAAACGCTTAATCAATTCCTGAGGCAGATTACACCAAACATTGGTTCTTTCGACACAGAAGTAATTGTTTCTGCCACATCAGCACTTTTTGATAAAATAGGAGATGCTATACTCGTTTCTCACTCTCATTCAGGAGGATTTGGTTGGCTCACGGCAATAAGAAATGATAATGTAAAAGCAATTGTTTCTTACGAACCCGGCAGCGGTTTCGTGTTTCCCGAAGGTGAAGTTCCCGAGCCAATTGCAAGTTCATCAGGTCCATTATCTGCAAACAGCATTCCAATGGAAGAGTTTTTGAAGATTACAAAAATCCCAATCATAATTTATTATGGAGATTTTATTCCTGAAGAGCCATCAGACGATCCGGGTACTGACGGCTGGCGTACACGTCTCGAAATGGCCGGTCTTTGGAGAGATGTAGTTAACAAATATGGTGGTGATGTTACTCTTATTCATCTGCCTGAAATAGGGATTTATGGGAATACTCATTTCCCGTTTGCAGACTTAAATAATTTAGAGATTGCTGATCTTATGTCTGATTGGCTAAAAGAAAAAGGATTAGACAAACAGTAGTGATAATCAACAAATTTAAAAACCTTAGAAAATGAAATTAAAAAATAAACAGTTTTCATTGATAATTATGTTTTTATTTACAAGTATGGTTGTGATAGGTCAGAACCAACCTAAAAACCCTTTTGGATTGGTTTATCAAAATGCTGTTACAGAAAATATTCCCGGTGAAGTAAACATTCACCCTGTTACATATAAACTTAATGGTAATGAAATCTCTGCAAATGTTTATACGCCTGCAAATTACGATCCGTCAAACTGGTATCCTGCTATTGTTGTGGCTCATCCAAATGGGGGTGTAAAAGAGCAGGTTGCGGGTCTTTATGCACAACGTTTGGCAGAAACAGGATATATAACTATTGCCGCGGATGCTTCTTATCAGGGTGCCAGCGGAGGCGAACCCCGTAATACCGACAGACCTGCCAATCGTGTTGAAGATATAAGAGGCATGGCAGATTTTATTACACATTACCCCGGAGTTAATTCCAAACAACTTGGCCTGCTTGGTATCTGCGGCGGTGGGGGCTATTCATTAAAGGCAGCTCAGACTGACAAACGGTTTAAGGCTGTTTCCACCCTAAGTATGTTCAACTCAGGCATTGTAAGACGTAATGGATTTCATGACTCACAAATATCCACTATTCAGGAGAGGCTGGAGCAGGCAACTGAAGCTCGCGCCCTTGAGGTTGCAGGAGTTGAGGTGCGTTACCTGGGAGAAACTGTGTCTACTGACGAGCAGGCAGATGCTATGCCGTTTGATCTTTACCGCGAAGGTCACTATTACTATTTTCGTACACACGCGCATCCAAATTCAACTTTCAGATATACAATGAGTAGTCTGCTTTACCTGATGGATTTTGATGCAGCTGCAAATATGGATCTGATTACTCAGCCTCTGTTGATGATCTCAGGAAGCAAATCTGATACTCATTACATGACTGAGGATGCTTTTAATAAGGCTACCGGTACAGATGTCAAGGAGATGTTCTTTATTCCTGGAGCATCTCATATACAAACCTATTACGTGCCTGATTATGTTGACCTGGCATTAAATAAATTGACAGAGTTTTTTGGCAATCATCTTTCGTCACCGATTGTCAGAATTGCTAATGGAGTTCTTCAAGGCACAACAGATCAGGGTGTAGATAGTTACAAGGGAATACCCTATGCAGCACCTCCTGTGGGTGAATTAAGGTGGCGTGCTCCTCAACCTGTAAAATCTTGGAAAGGAGTTCGAGATGCAACTGAGTTCGGACCCAATGCTGCTCAGGCAGGATGGCCCCGCGGCTCCGGTACAATTGCCCCGGGATCTTCAGAAGATTGTCTTTATCTTAATCTGTGGCTGCCAACCGGCACAAAACCTGAAGCAAAACTACCTGTCATGGTATGGATTCACGGAGGTGCTTTTGTTGGAGGCAGCGGATCAGGTGATCCCAGTTTAGGGAATCAGTTTGCAAAAAAAGGTGTTATGCTGGTAACGATTAACTATCGTCTTGGTCGCCTTGGACATTTTGCATTCCCTGCCCTTAGCCAGGAACATCCTGATGAACCAAAAGGCAGCTATGCTTTTATGGATCAGATTGCTGTATTAAAATGGATACAGGAAAATATTGCTGCATTCGGAGGAGATCCTAACAATGTAACCATCTTTGGACAATCAGCAGGAGGTGTTTCTGTTCATTCACTACTCACTATTCCTTCTGCAAAAGGACTGTTTCACAAAGCAATAAGTCAGTCCGGTGGTGGCAGAGATGGTGTACTCACAGGCAGACCAATTAACAAAGACAACTTCGATCCTCTTTATACTGTTTCGGCTGAAACTATAGGTGTGAACTTTGCACGTCGACATGGTATAGAAGACACAGATGAAGCAGCTTTAGCAAAGTTACGGGCATTAAGTGTAGAAGAAATAGTTGACGGAGGTATGGAATCAGATGGGGAAGGAGGTCCCCGCACGTATTCAGGTCCAATTTTAGATGGTGTATTTGTAACAGAAACTGCCGAAAGTGCTTATAATGTCGGCAGACAAGCAAAAGTTCCGTTAATAATAGGAAGCACAAGCGCAGAAATTGGAGGAGGGTTTATCAACCCAAGCAGTTCAAAAGATGAGTTATTTGCACTGTTTGGAGCACTCGAGAGCGAAGCCAGGTCGGTTTATGATCCACAAGGATATAAAGAATTCGCAGAAGTAATTACAATGTTTAATACCGATTGGGGTTGGGCAGAACCGGGAAGGATGACTGCAAGAGAATTTATTTCACACAATCTTCCTGTATATATCTACAACTTTGGTTATGTAGCACCACATTTGAGAGAACGTTCACCTTTTGGTGCAGGACACGGTGCTGAAATCCCTTATGTTTTCGACAATTTAAATAGTCGCAGAGAATCATCTGAAATATCATTTGAAGAGAAAAACCTTGCAGAAATAATTAACAGTTATTGGACCAACTTTGCAAAAACAGGTAATCCCAACAGTGATGATTTACCGGTATGGCCTCTTTACAATATTCAAAAAGAAGAAATACTAAATATCGGCCTTGATGGACTGCCGGTTGGTACATCCGACCCAAGAAAAGCAAGACTTGATGTTATAGAGAAGGGGTTTGAAGAAAGAACAAATATTCAAACAAGAGGTGGTTTTTAAAAATAAATAAACATGAAATTAAATTCTAAAATATTAATTCCATTATTTTCAATATTGATTTTTTTACCTAATAGTCTAATTGCAAATAATGAGTTGGCAGAAAGAGGTGACCTAGCAACTAGTGATGAGATCATATTAAATGAAGTCAATGGAGGATTAAGCGAAAAGCAGCAACAAATAATCGCGATAGCAGCATTAACTGCCAAAGGTGATCTGGCTAACCTTAAGATTGAGCTTGTGAAAGGACTAGATGCAAGTCTGACTGTAAATCAAATTAAAGAAGCAATAATTCATGCTTACGCCTATTGTGGCTTTCCCCGAAGTATCAGAGGTTTACAAACATTTATGGAAGTGTTGGAAACACGCAAGGCACAGGGAATAATTGATGTTTTGGGTGATGAGGCATCTCCTATAAATGACGATCGCAGCAGATACGAAAGGGGGAAGGAGATTCTCGGAGAACTTACTGGTTTACCTCAAACAGGTCCCAGGACTGGCTATTCTGCATTTGCACCTCAAATTGAAATATTTCTCAAAGAACACCTTTTTGCAGATCTGTTTGAAAGGGATGTGCTGACTTATGCTGAGAGAGAACTGGTTACAATATCTGTTATAGCCTCTATTGGTAATGCTGAACCAATGCTTCAGTCGCATCTGTATATATGCCTTCAGCTCGGATTAAGTCCGGCACAACTACAACAGTTTGCAGATATAATTAACTCTAAAGTTGGTGGAACCGAAGCAAATTCAGCCCAACAAGTACTCAACAATGTTATTTCCGAATTGAATTATATTCCATCAGAAATTAAAAATGATCAATCTGAAAGAAAAAGTGAGATATTTCCTCAGGGAGAATTAATAGAAAATAATTTCACCGGAAATGCCTGGCATACAAGGCTGGTAACAGATAGAGACAACTTCAACACAACCGTAGGTAACGTGGTGTTTGAGCCAAAAGCAAGAACCAACTGGCATTCACATCCCGGAGGACAATTATTACTATGTACAAGAGGCAAAGGTTACTATCAGGAAAAAGGTAAACCTATACAGTTGCTAAATGTAGGTGATGTAGTAGCTATATTGCCAGATGTAGTGCATTGGCACGGAGCAGCCCCTGATAGTGAGTTTGAACACATTGCGATATCACCTCAGCTTGATAAAGGAAGCGTAGTATGGTTGGAACCGGTTACTGACGAAATATATAACAAATAATAGATTTATCACAAATTTACACCGCTCATATTAGCATATCTGTCGCCCGTATGAGTTCCCAAAGGAATTATTGATTCCAGTCGGTATAGTTCTTCCTGACTAATTTCTATTCTTGTAGCTGCAATATTTTCTTCTACATACTTAACTCTTTTAGTTCCTGGAATAGGCACATGTCCTTTTGAGATGATCCATGCTAATGCAAGTTGCGAAGGTGTAATATTTTTCTCTTCAGCCACCTGTTTGATCTTTTCTAGCAGTTCAATGTTTTTGTAAAACTGTTCGTTCTGAAAACGAGGCATATAACGTCTCCAATCGCCCTCTTCCAAATCTTCGGGATGTTTAATGGTGCCAGACAGAAATCCACGTCCAAGTGGGGAGTATGATATAAGTCCGATTCCCAGTTCTTTCATAGTATTCAGGATGCCGAGCTCCTCAATCTGTCGTTCAAAAAGAGAGTACTCCGACTGAACAGCAGTCAGCGAAAATATGCTATGAGCTTTACGGATAGTGCCTGAACCCACTTCAGACAAGCCAATATATCTCACCTTACCCTCTTTAACCAGCTCAGCCATAGCGTCAACTGTTTCTTCAATTGGAGTGTTTAGATCTAAGCGATGCAGGTAATACAGGTCGATATAATCTGTATTAAGATTTCGCAATGAACGCTCTACAGCCTTTCTCAGATATCTTTTGCTTCCATTGACTTTTCCTGTACGATTGCCTTCATCATCCATTTCTACACCAAATTTAGTTGCGATAATATATTTATCTCGATTACCTGCTACAGCTTTCGCAATCAGTCTCTCATTCTCGCCTTCGCCATACATATCGGCGGTATCCAGAAAGTTGCCACCAAGTTCAAATGATCTGTGTATTGTGGCAATAGATTCCTTTTCATCCGCTTCACCATAAATACTTGATCCTTTTAGTTTCGACATTCCCATACATCCAAGGCCAATAGTTGGTATAACGAGTCCCTGACTGCCCAATTTCACCTGCTTAATTGTTTCCATATGTTATAATTTTTATTTTATAACAAATTATAAAGCTGTATGTTTTTGATGATTTGATAATTAGTTTGTGTTATTATAAAACAAATGTTGTGTCTTATTTAGAATATAACGAAAATAACTAACTTTGTAATAATAATCAAACAAGGCTGGATTAGAAATTATTTGAATATTCATTTACAAAACTATACTTTTTTTACTAAAATCGTGCTTAAAAAAATTATTCATCCATTCAGGACATTAAGGAACAAAACTTTCTCTAAACTTTTTGCATCACAAATTGCAAGCCTGCTTGGTGATTCTTTTATATGGCTTGGCCTGGCTCTTATCTCTTACGAATTAAATCCAACCCAAACCTCATCCATACTTGCATTCGCACTTACAATGAGGGTTTTGGCATACATCATGCTTTCCCCTTTTTCCGGAATTGTTTCTGACCATTTCAAGAGAAAAAATATTCTCTTGTTGACACAACTAATTCGTATGCTGGTTGTAGGTCTCATGCCTTTTATTTCAGCGGAATGGCAACTTTATGTATTGGTTTTTTTGCTAAATGCTGCAGCTGCATTCTATACACCCACATATAGAGCCATTATTCCATTGATAGTTGAACGTAGCGAATATAGAGAAGCAAATGGCCTGTCGATGGCAGTGTTTCAGCTCTTAAGTGTTTTCGGTCCGGCTATAGCAGGTATATTTACTATGTGGATAGGAGTGAGACAACTATTTCTGGTAAGCGTAGCCATGCTATTTTTGAGTTATATAATAATACACTCTATACCAATGGATTCAATTCAAAATATTATTTCAGTCCGAAAAACCAATTTAAAGTCCAGCCTAAACAGCGTCACCAAAGGCATACATCTGCTTTTTGGCAATAAAATACTGAGGTTCTCGCTGAGTATGGAATTTGTAGCAGCAATAGCAGGAGCACTCGTTTTGGTAAACACCGTAGCCTTGGTTAAAACATCAATGCAATTAGATGATTCGCACTATGGTCTGATAATGGCATTCTTTGGTTTAGGCGGAGCAATTACTGCATTCCTGCTTGGAAGCTTAGATAAAAGTAAGACTCGTAGTGTTTCGCTTATCAGTGGAGCATTACTAATATCAATTTCTGTATCTTTTGCAAATTACGCATCATTCAATCAACTAATTATCTTATGGATTTTTGCCGGAATAGGGCAGACATTAGCCGATTTGCCTTCAGAAACCCTAATAGGCGAAAATATAGATGTTAAAGATCAAGCAAATGTTTATGGTTCACACTTTGCTTTTTCTCATCTCTGGTGGTTTATAGCTTATCCGATTGCAGGTTTTTTAGGCAAAGCTTTTCCTGACAGCTCCTTTCTCTATGGTGGAATAATGTCTTTATTTTTGACAGTGACAGCAATTCTTGTTTTCAAAAAACCATTCAGAAATAAAAGAGATTACAAAAATTCTGAAGGTGCACTTTCCAGTATTATCAGGAAAGGAAAAAAATAAACCATAACACCTTAGTATTTTTTTCCAATAGATCTCCATAATATCTTCTGCAACTCCTTATAATAATTGTTCACTCGATATAGCACAACTTAAATCATTGTCAGACACAAATTATTCATTTTTATTTCAATCATTATTAAATAATTATCAAAGTACTTTCAACTTATATTTTACAATCTCCTCAAAATCTTTCAGCTCACTTGTCTTTTTAATATCCAAACTTAAAGGAAAAAGTTTGCCAATAGCAGCTGCATTATTAAATTTATCTTTTATTTCGTTATTTATAGGAAGATCATTAACTCCATCCATGGTCTTTTCTGTGAAATAAAAACCTGTCTTTGTGAATGTTTCCCATATAGAAAGCCAAAAAACAGTCTTATTTTTATTTGTAATCTTACAAAGCCAAGCATTGCCGTCCTTGTAAAATCTCCATTCATAAGCAAGTTTATATTTCTCTGTAATCATATCAATTAATGTACTGTAAATTTTATAGGCTTCTTTGCCAAGACTATCCTCAATAACTCTGTCAGTTGGCTCCAAATCAGCATCACGCAGGAGCATAGTCGCTTCTTTTAGTGTCATATTTTACTAAGGATTTAGTTTCCAGATTTTATCAGAAAATGGTAAATATTCAGGCAATGCAGCCGACCCGTACCATTCATATAATTCGTATTCCAGTAGTCCGTTTTCAATTGCAGGGTCCGTTTTCAAAATCTCACTTGCCTCTTCAAATGAATTGATGTTATTGAGAATAAATATGCCCCTGTAGCTGTTTTCGTTCTTTCCCAAAGGACCTGCAATAATCATCTTTCCTTCGTTTACCAACCTATTTATATTTGTCATGTGACCTCTAAAACTTTCGGTAATAATAGCCTGGTTTGTAGTTTTATTTGTACCTGTTTTAAGAATAACAAGATAAAATAATTTCATTCCGTAATCATCACCGCCTAATCTATCTGCAAGTTGCTTGTCGTAATTAGGATTAGTAATTGTAGTATCATTCTGCAAAATATTGGTTGTATTTCCAAATGCTAAGTTTGCAATCAAAAGTGATACTAGTAAAACCATGTATTTCATAACTTAATAGTTTTAAATGAGTATGTGATACAAAAAATTTGAAATACAAGATTACGAATTATTTTTTATTATATACATTCTATAGTAACCACTTTCACAGAAAAAAAGTACTTTATCGTAACATTGCTACAACCTACCTCTCAATTTGCTCTTACCTCGTCCTTATAAAGTCCTTTTACAATAGAGCGAGGTAGGTTTTATACCAGTGTAAACTAAATTCAAAATCATTTCGTAGTTGTTTGAATGTAGCATTAGTTAAATAGTAAAATTTGAAACAATTTTTTAAATTATTAATATTTATAGATTTAATATTTTTATTAGATAAACCCTGGAGCCCTTTATACGTTATTGAAATATGAATACTGTATAAACAGAATTGCAGGAATATGAATTTGCAGGATTTGATTTTGTCTGTTTTTCTTATTTTTCTTATCTCTTTTGTTTCTTGCGAAAAGGAACCGGAGTTTATTAAGGTTACTGATATTTCAGTTGATAAAAACAGTGTAACAATAGTAGAAGGTGATACTTTTATGCTTAAAGCAGTAGTGTTGCCTTCGGATGCTTCTAATAAAAACCTTAGCTGGAATTCCAGCAATGAGAATATTGTCTCCGTTAATAGTAGAGGAATTTTAAGTGCTACTAATGTAGGTGAAGCAACCGTTACAGTGTCTACACAATATGGGAATATGAGTAAGGTTGTAAATGTAAAAGTTATTGAGAGCTGGATATCACTTTCTCATAATATAATTGAATCATCGCTCAATGGAGGGGCTTATGAAGTTAAAGTATCAGCGAGCAGTGCGTGGACAATATTGTCCACACCTCAATGGGTTAAGGCATCTCCAATAACAGGTGTAAAAACGGGACCAGACTCAGTTAAAGTAAACATTGAGATTTCACAATTTGTAGGCACATCACTTAATCGTTCGGGTGAATTGATTTTTAAACTTAATGATAGAAATCGAACAGATACTCTAACCATCAATCAGATTAACTACCAGCAAAGTGATGGAGATTATGTAAAAGTGCAGAGTTCTACGGCAGGTGATGGCATTGACCTTGTGTTTCTTGGTGATGGCTATACAATTGAAGATGTCAAAGCAGGAAAGTTTAATGATAATCTGTATGAAGCAATAGATCATTTCTTTGATATTGAACCATACAGAGCCTATAGAAATTATTTTGATGTTTATATTGTTTATGCTTTCTCTGAAGAAAGTGGCATAAGTGATATGGGGACAACCAAAAAAACTAAGTTTTCTGCTAAATATGAGAGTGCCACTACTACCAGGATGAGTATTGATCATACTGCTGCTTTTGAGTATGCACAGAAGGTTCCTCTGAGTGCTGACCTGACAGAAACACAAATTACTATTATTACAAATAGTTCAAGGTATGCAGGTACGAACTGGTCGTTCTCAGATGGTATGTCAATTTCCGTAGTTCCTGTCTCAAATCTGAGCTACCCGAATGATTTCAGAGGAGTGGTTCAGCACGAGGCAGCGGGGCATGGTTTTGGGCAACTGGCAGATGAGTATACTGATAATAATACAACAATTCCTGATTCTGAAAAAGAGGACTTGAAAAAATGGCAATCTTGGGGATTTTTTGATAATGTAGATCTGACAAATAATCCTCAGACAATTTTATGGCAACATCTTATTAAGGATCCTGCTTTCTCCTATGTTGGAGTTTATGAAGGAGGCTACACCTACGCCAAAGGAGTCTGGAGGTCTGAACTAAGAAGTTTGATGAATGACAATATTCGGTATATCAATGCTCAGGGCAGAGAGTTGATTGTGAAAAGAATTAAACAACTTGCAGGCGAAGAGTACTCTTTCGAAGAGTTTAAGCGAAAAGATGTCAGGGAGACTCAGGCATCAACCAGATCAGCAGCCATTGCGATAGATGAGAGCCTGAGACTACCTCCACCAATACTTATTGAGGTTAAATAATTAGAAGAAACTATTTAGTATTAAACATTTGTCTCATCTCCAACAAACTGTTAAGAGGATCTTGCTCTTTTGGACCTAAATTATATCTATAAACTGTTTCAAACGAATTATACACTTCACGGAGTATGTAAAGTCCTGCATCATTATTTGATAATTTATATCCATCCACAGTGTAATTATCCAGTTTTTCTACTATGGGAGTCATCTCTTTGCATTCTTGGATAAGTGCTTGAAGATTTTCTATGTTATTTTTATCCAATTGTTTGTGTAAACTTAACTTGTCTTTTCCTTCACCTGCCATTTGTAAAGCTGCATAAGAACGCCATTGATCCAGTAAATCTAACTCTATTTGAGAATGATCCATTATTACATTTAAAACTTTCTGAAAAAGTGAATCCCATTCTTCTTTGGCTTTTTCAAATCTATCCTTATTATTTAAATTGAAAGGAAAAGGCTCACTCTCACTTTTCCTCTTTGCTTCTTTTTGAGCTTCCTCAAGGTCCCACAGTAAACTGTTTATTACTTCAAGTTTGTTTATGAAACTCTCTTTTTCCTCTTTACTTCCTGTAAGAGAGTTATCAGGTACAGGTGGGAAACTGTTTAACAAACTCAGATAATCGTAGTCCTGACTAATAGCCTGTGAAGCAAAAAATAACATTATCATCAGAATATAAAACTGTTTCATGATTTTTGATTTTTTCGATATTAAATCTCTTCGATAATTATATCATAATAAAAAAAATAGGGAGTTAATTGATGAACTCCCTGTTTAATCCCTGTTTAATTTATTTTTACAAACTCAACCCTTCGGTTTTGTGCTTTGTTGGCAGGAAAATCATTTGGTGCAATAGGTTTTGTTTCTCCTGCCCCTTCAGTTTCCATACGTGATGCATCTATACCGAAGTTTTTAATTAACTCATTTTTTACCGATTGAGCCCTTTGTTGCGAGAGCTCAAGATTTTTAGCATCATCACCATCACTGTCGGTATGACCAATAATTTTCACATTAACTGATCCATTCTCTTTGAGTACATCAGCTATACTCTTAAGTGTACCAAACGATTCAGGTTTTACGTCAGCTTTATTCACATCAAAAGTGATTCCGTAGGTAACCAGCTTACCTTCAGTTATCAACTTGCTGCGCATGTCGGGTGCTGCGCTTGTTATCTTAAGGTTTGAAATAAAAGGAGCGCTGTATCTGTCCCATCCGGAGAAACGCATACGATTGAACTTCAAATCGGGATATATATTTGTCGGCACATCCAACACCTTCTCATCCTGATGATAAACTCTCACTCTGCGTTTTTGAATCCAAATTATAACATGGTTCAGTTTTTCGCGAATAACTGGGTTTTTAGTTGCTACACCATCAATCCAATCTTCGCCATCCTTGTAGCCCCTGCTTTCCCATCTGTCATGTTCTAGAGCCAGGTGAAGTCCTCCCAGACCTGGAAAAAGGTCATTATTCAGCTCTTTGGTATCATCCTTCCAGTCGTTGTAGAGTGTGAACTGTGTTCCATAGAGATACTCGTCATCAGGGATAATATCAAACTCTACGATGAAGTTATCTGGAAAATCAATCTCCTTAGTATAACAGTAAACTGCATCTTCACCATTCATGTGAAACCAGTTACCTGGGGCAATATTCACAGTTTTAACCTCCCCGCTGCCGTTGGAAGTCCATAGTGCCGGGAAATCACCAATTGCATCCTGAGAAAAATCGTCAAAATAGAGAATCTGATCACCAGGTACAAAATCATATTTGCTTGTACTCGACAACTTTTGCTGTGGTTCCTGTTTCGTGCTTTGTGTTGAAGTTTTGGAATCCTCGGATTTATTCTCAGAAACGCTTATAGAGTTTATTTCTGATTCTGTTATTGATTCTGTTTCAGAATCTTTTTTATTAATTGTCACATCCATTGCACTTTCAGTTACCTCCTCTGCTTTTTGTATAGCTCTTCGCTCCACGGTATTCTCTACCGCTCCTTTTACAGAATTACCCAATCTGTTTAGAAAACCCTGAGCATCAACCTGAATTGTAAACAACAAGCCAAAACCTAATAGTAAAACCACTCTTTTCATGATAATTGTTTTTTATATGTATTCGAAATTCAAAATTACATGGCATTGTTAATTGATTATACCCCAGAATTGGGGTTTATACATTTTGGAATTAAATATATTTCTCCTCGATTGCTATTCTCACCATAGCTGCAGTGTTCTTGGCATTAAGTTTAAACAGAAGATTTTTACGGTAACTGTTAATTGTTTCAACGCTCAGAAACATACGTTCGGCTATTTCGTTGCTGGTGTAGCCCTCGCAGATAAGTTCAAGTAGTTCGCGCTCCTTTTTAGTGAGGATGATTTCCAGTCCACTCTGTTTTTTAAGCAGCAAATCAACCTCATCGCAGAGGAAACGTTCTCCGGAAGCTACAGTTTGTATCCCCAGCATAATCTCGTCTGCCATCGCATTTTTAAGAATATAACCAAAAGCACCTGCATCTAGCATAAGACGAATGACAGTGAGCTCAGCAAAACTTGTGAGAGCCAATATTTTCATTTTTGGATATTTACTTGTAATCTCACTACATAGATCAATTCCATTACCGTCAGGCAGATTTATATCGAGCAGAAGTACATCGGGTAATCTACTCATAAGCATCCATCTGCACTCTGATGCAGAGTAGGCAGTAGCAGCTACTCTTGCGGTTTTTGAATCATTGATTATGCGTGAAAGTCCTTCCACTAACACCTTGTGGTCGTCGGTAATATTTACTTGAATCATGTTCCTGATTATTTATTTATTCCGATAAAATAAACTCAACACTAATTTCAGTACCTTCATTCTCTTTAGACCATATTTCCATTCGCCCATTGTATGTACCTACACGATCTTTGATATTATTGAGTCCCGATCCTTCATACGTTGCAGATGTATCAAACCCCCGACCATCATCCTGAACTGTGATTGCTATGCGGTCAACTTCCTGAATTATCTGTACAATTATCTCCTTTGCTCCCGAATGCTTCAATGAATTGTTGATCAGCTCGTGAACCGTACGATAAATCATCACTTCCAGCTTGGAATCGAGTCTGTCACCACTACCGAAATAGTTAAACTTAACAATTGAGATACTATTACAGAAGTCGGTCAGCGACGCCTTCAATCCATACTTCGCCAGTGAGTCGGGCATCATGTTATGAGCCACACGCCGCAATTCACGAATAGATTCGTCAAGAGTATTAAGAGCTTTGTTGAATATTTCAACATCAGTGCTTTCTATTGTTGCTCCTGTGTTACCATCTTTAAGTCCCGACAGATTAAACCGAACGGCTGAAAGCATTCCACCCAAGCCGTCATGAAGATCACGAGCCAGTCGCGTACGCTCTGCTGTTTCACCATCCAGAATTGACTGAGTAGCCACCAGTTGCTTCTCCTTCTTAAGACGTTCAATTTTATGCCTGTTTATATTATGACGGGCAAACATCAGCAACAGTGAAAGCAGCAGCATTATGCCAACTGCAACACCTAAATATAAGATCAGTTTTTTCTCCCTTGTTAGAGATAATATCTGTTGCTCCTTTTTTTCGGTTTCATGTTTTACCTCTAAAAATGCAAGTTGTTCTGTGTGTTTTCCGAAACAAGTTCAGTATCTATTTCAGCTCCATTTTCTGAATATTCAAAAGCTTCTTTATAATTTCCTCTGTCATGTTCAAGCCACGAAAGAGTTATATATGCATTCCGCATAAGCAGCTTCGACTCCATCTGTTGTGCCATGGAAAGTGCCTTCATCAGGTATGATTCTGCCTCATCATACTTTTGGTTGTAATAAAGTACCCTGCCCAGCGCGAAAATACCATCGCAGATATCAAATTTACTGTCATCGTTTTCAAAAGTATTTAGTGACATTATGTAATACTCCTCACCTTTTTGCAGATTATCCCTTTGCACCTCAAAATAGCCCATATTGTAGTAAAGCATACCCAAGCGGTACTGGTTGCCCGTTTCATTTAATATAGACAAAGCCTTCTGGAAATACTCATCACAGGTTTCGTAATCCTCATCGTAACCATAAACGTTTCCTCTGTTGGTATAATAACCTGTCAGTACATTCTTATCAGTTACCTTGTCAATAATTTCATCACATTTTTCTATAATCTGCTTATTACGCTGAATGTCGCTGTTCCTTAGAAATATATTAGCCATCTTGCTATAGATACCGATCAGCTCATTGTAGCCATTATTTTTTAGTAACAACTGTTCAGCCTCCTGATAATGAGAATAGGCTGTTTCATAATCATCAAAGCTTTGATATATGGTTCCGATAGCTTCCAGAACTTTAGCTGTCTCTAATTCATACTCCTTAGAATTATTTTCTGCCAGTGAAGAGAGTGACTTCCCGTAATAGTCCAATGCTTTGGCAATGCTGTCTTTTTCAACATATTCTTGTGCTAAAGATGTAAATATCCTGGATTGTGACAGGGAGTCTGCCGGCTGTGCCTGTAACAAAGTAGAATGAAAAGGTATAATCAGAAACAACAGGAAATGTCTCATAGCATTAAGAGTGTTTAATTTTTCAAAGGTAATACAAAAATAGTTATTAAATGATCAAATGGTTTTGTAATATTTTCAATACTACTTATAACCAGTAAAATGATTATAATTAGATGTTTACTATATTAAATAACAGCAAATGAATGAAACAAAATTAGAGTCCTTTTAATTGAGGAGCAACCCCAAAAATGGGGTTTAATGAAAAATGCTTACTTTTGTTTATTCAAAACAATTGTAGAACTACACTCTTAATTTACTTATGTCAGATATTTCTTCTGCTAGTTACGCAGATTCAAAACCACATTATCAAATCCTTAACGGATTGCGTGGAGTAGCAGCTATTATGGTGATTTTTTATCACATTTTTGAGGCTTTTGCCACAAGTTCAATGGATCAGAAATTTAATCACGGTTATCTTGCAGTAGATTTTTTCTTTGTACTATCAGGTTTCGTTATTGGATACGCTTATGACGACCGATGGGGAAAGATGAGTGTTGGAAACTTTTTCCGCAGACGACTGATTCGCTTGCAGCCCATGGTGATAATGGGAGCCTTTTTGGGATTGCTTACTTTTTTAATTCAGGGAGGTGAAATGTGGAACGGCACTAAGGTGCCTTTCCTGATGATTGCATTTGCATTTGCGCTTCACATTTTTCTTATACCTGCAATACCGGGCTGCGGTGTTGAGGTGCGCGGAAATGGTGAGATGTTCCCGCTGAATGGACCCAGCTGGTCGCTCTTTTTTGAATATATAGGAAATATACTTTATGCACTATTTCTTCGTCGCTTTTCGACTAAAGCTCTTAAGGTTGTGGTATTGTTATCAGGAATAGGATTGGCTACTTTCGCTGTTGGTAACTTCTCAGGATTTGGCCACTTGGGAGTAGGATGGACTCTTGCAGATAACAATTTTATTGGCGGGTTACTTCGATTACTTTATGCCTTTTCAGCAGGATTGTTAATGTCTCGTGTGTTCAAACCTAAAAGGATTAAAGGTGCATTTTTAATAAGCAGTATCGTTATAGTTTTTCTACTCTCAATGCCCTTTATCGGAAATACTGATCAGCTTTGGCTGAATGGATTATACGACGCAGTTTGCACAATTGTAGTTTTCCCTATTCTGGTTTATATAGGTGCATCTGGCTATCTCAAAAGTAAAGCCTCTGAACGTGTATGTAAATTTCTTGGGGATATTTCATATCCTCTTTATATGGTGCACTATCCATTTATGTATCTTTTCTACTCATGGGTATGGAAGAACGGATTTACATTTACAGATGTATGGCCGGTTGCACTATTGCTGTTGTTTGGAAATCTGTTTTTAGCATGGGTTATTTTGAAGGTGTATGATGTGCCTGTGAGAAAATATTTGGCATACCGCCGTGGTGCTGACAAACCGATGCAGAAACGTTAACTGCCGAGAGATGGGCTTCTCTTATAGATTTACCATTCAGATATGCAGCTGTAAATGCAGCTGTAAATGAATCCCCGGCTCCTACTGTATCAACAACGTTTACTTTTGGTGTTGGCTGAAAGGAAATCTCTTCATTGCTGAAAACAAAGCTTCCATCAGTTCCTTTTGTGAGTATAATAATATCAAGAGAGAACTGTTCTTTAAGTCTTAGGCATACATGCTGCTCGCTTAAATCATTCAGGTTGTAAAGATCAGCAACAATTTTTAATTCGTCATCATTTGATTTCAGTATATTGGTGATTTTCAGTGATTCATCAATTATGTTTTTACTGTAAAAATGCTGACGAAGGTTTATATCAAAAATCTTTATGCAGTTGTTGGGAACACTGTTTAGAAATTCTCTGATCGTTTTGCGTGATGAAACACTGCGTTGTGCTAATGTGCCGAAGCAGACTGCGGAAGTGCTTTTTGCCAGATCTACTATTTTTTTTGTAAACGGAATATTATCCCATGCCACGTTTTCTACTATTTCATATTGAGGTATGCCCTTATCATTGAGAGTGACATTGACAATTCCGGTTGGGTAATCGGTTGTCTCAATCATGTACTTTAGGTTCTTTTCTTTAAGCGAGCTTATAATTTCACTGCCTAAAGGGTCATTTCCTATTGCACTTACCGCGTAACCTTCATATCCAAGTTGTGATACATGATATGCAAAATTGGCAGGGGCACCGCCTAGTACTTTCTGATCTGAAAACAGGTCCCATAATATTTCTCCGAGTCCTACAATTATGTTGTTCATAGCGTTAATCTTTTTTACAAATATAATTTCATTGACCATAGCTTTCGTATAAATCAGAGAAAAACACAAAAGCCATTTAATAACTCGTTTATACTGATTGTTATTTTGCTTCAGGATGTGTTAAAAGAATTTTTTTTAGATTTTCAACTGCCTCAGGGTTTTGATCTGCTACATTCCTTGTTTCGAGTGGATCATTATTATAATCATATAACTCATAAACTACATCGGATGGGTTCATTCTATTTTTCCATTCAACTAAACGATATCTTTCTGTTCTTATTGCACGCCCAAGATATTCACCGTGAGGATATGCGTGATAAGCATGGTCTTTGAGAATGACTTCAGGATCCTTTAAAACGGGTATTAAGCTCATTCCATCAATTGGTTGTGGAGTATCAGGTTTACCAAATCCGGTAAGTTCAGTAAGTGTTGGATAAATATCTACTGTTTCAGCAAACTGATCAGTTGATTCACCTGGTATTGCTGTACTGGGAGCAACTATGATTAGTGGAATCCTGTTTGCCTGCTCATAATTTGTGTGTTTTGTCCAGTATCCATGATCGCCAAGATGCCAGCCATGATCTCCCCATAGTACGATGATGGTGTTTTCAAGCATATCAAGACGTTCTAATTCATCTAAGACTCGTCCCAGCTGAGCATCCATGTAGCTCATGGATGCATAATATCCATGAATCAATTTGCGTGTAAGTGAATCGTCATAGACATACTGACCTGCCGGAATTGGCTTGAACTGATCAATTTCTCCTCCTCTTTTGATTGCCATATGAGGTGCATTTTCAGGATCTTTTTCATATTCAGGCATAGGGAGTATTTCGGGATCATACAAGTCCCAATACTTTTTTGGTGCGCTAAAAGGGAGGTGAGGACGTACAAAGCCTACAGCCATAAAAAATGGGTGATCGGGGTTCTTATTTAATTCGCGTAGTCTGTAGATAGCTTGTCTGGCAACACGACCATCAGCATAAGCGTCATCAACTACATCGGGCGCTTCCCATGCGGTACCACGAGGCAGGCGTCCTATTTGGGTTTGAGGAAATTGAAGTCGGGTATTTTCGAATAAAGCTTCTTCTCGCGTCAACTGCCTGTCAGTACTTTCAGGAAGAAGATACTCTATAAGTTTATCCTGATGATGAGGGATACTCCAGGATGCTTTATCATCAGTATTACCATGACCTACATGAAATACTTTTCCTATTGCTTCGGTATGGTACCCGTTTTGCATGAAAAATTGCGGAAGTGTAATTCCATCGGGATATACTTCTCTCAGCTGGGTTCCGAAATCATAAAGTCCTGACGTGGTAGAACGAGCTCCGGTTAATAGATTGTATCTCGATGCAACACTGACCGCCTGATTGCAGTATGCTCTGCCGAACCTTACACCCATTTGTGCCAGCCTGTCGATATTGGGACTTATTGCTGTTTCATCGCCGTAACAACCAAGATTTGGTTTCAGATCATCAACCAGAATCATCAAGATGTTTATAGGTTTATTGTTTTGTGTGTTTTGTGCTTTTGAAATGAATGGAAAAGCACTAATTCCACTGATAAGCAGAACTGAGTTGATTTTACTTAAATTAATCATTTTGATTCATTATTGTTTATTTTCATGGCAAATATGTTAATCCCATATAGACTTTAATGTTGATATCTGGAGTTCTTTAATAAGTATATTGTTGCCCCAGAAGTTGAAACCTTCGACGGGATTTATACTCCTTCTTTCGAAAGTAGTTGAGTACGCACCATTGTCTATGAAGATCTCGACAGATGTTTTGTCGATAAATATATCAGCTGAAATTTCCATACTTGTCATATCTTCAGGAGAATAAAAGACACCGTTAACGGTATTGGAGTTCATATCATAGTTTAGAATGTTTTGACCTCTGTAATTCATACCGGCACCTGTTGCATGTGAGAGGATCATTGTAAGTCTGATACGTAATAGAGACTCATTACTGAACTCATTTATGACTCTGCTTGCTTCTTCTACATTAAGATTACTCCACTTTTTACTTTTATCTGCTAATTTATTGACTTCTTCAATAGGGTAGCTGAATAGTCTTACTCCATCTTTAGTGGTGCGAAGGGTTAATTCAGTAGGTAGCATCATCATTCCGTTGAAAGGCATGCCGGGGTGACTTATTCGTCCCCATCCAATCTGTACACGCCTATTCTCGGGCAAATTGCTGAAAGTCTGTGCAGCGTACATTGAGCCTGTTGTATAAAGATATTTACCTTTTTGGGGGGTGAATACTTTTCCATCAAATGAGCCCAGCATGTAAGTGCCTGAAGCGCCGTACATCACCCAAAGTGTATTATTGGTATCTCCATCTACAGGAAGTTCAAATAACTCAGGGCATTCCCAGAATCCGGTAATATGGCTCTCATAGTTCCACTCCTTAAGGTTTGATGAGGTGTAAATAGAATGTCCGTCGCGTTCATTCAATACCATCACCCAATGGTTGGCAGGTGTATACCAGAAAACTTTTGGATCGCGTGTATCCTGACTGTTCCAGATGTGTTTGGAATCTATAACCGGGTTTCCTTCAAATTTGGTAAATGTCCGTCCTTTATCATGACTGTAAGCAACTGCTTGTACTTGTTTGTCAGAAACGGCTGCGGTGTATATTGCAATCATTGCAGGTTCACCACCTTTCTTAAAACCGGCAGTATTATCAAAGTCAATTACTGCTGAACCTGAGAACATTGTGCCTAATTGGTCTGGATACATAGCGTCAGTCAGTTCTTCCCAATGTATCAGATCTTTGCTTATTGCATGGCCCCAGTGCATATTCTCCCAATCACGCTCATATGGATTATGCTGATAAAACAGATGATACTCGCCTTCATAATAAATAAGTCCATTTGGATCATTTATCCATCCTCTGCGTGTTGTGAAATGAAATTGAGGGCGATTATTTTCTTTATACAAACTATCATTACCGGCAATTGAATCATCCTGATACATTTTTTTGAGTCCAATGCTATTTCCATCGTAACTTACTACCAGAGTTTTGCCTTTTAGATGAGAAACATCTTTAAAAACCCAGTATTCTGGCTCATCTGGTGCTAAACGAACAACAACTGATAAATCAGGTTCTCCATTTAATTTAAAGGTCATTTTAGCTCTATCCACATTATGTGTAATGGGTATATTTAAATAGTTTTTACTGATTTTGATTTCAATTTCACCGGCATACAACGAAAAGATGGTTAACAGGGAAATTGATATTAGTGTGAATTTTATTTTTACATAGTTCATATTAAGATATTTTATTTGTTACAAAACAGTAGTTTTTATTTGAGCTATTAGATTGAATATCACTACTTTCCAAATTGAAATCAATCAGATTGTCGGGTAAAACAATGTGTACTCCGGAAAGAAAAATTTGTAAGTCCTTTTGTTTCATTGAAAAAATGAAAGTATCATTCTCTGCTAAAAATATACACATCTTTTTAATTTTACAAATATGAATAGAAATTTACTTTAAATATTGCTGCTTTTGTTGGTATTTACTTTATTATCCTTTGAAAAGAAACAGGATAAGAATCTAAAATCTGTTTTATATGACAAAAGTAAAGATGTATAGGTTGCTGAACAATATTTGCTCCGACCGAAGAATTTGCTGGATAGAACAGTATCCAATCATTTTACTGATGAGAACATTTTGCATATTATAACCACTTGTATAATGGGAGTTTGCCATCCAATCTTTTAACTGGATGGGATGACGTGCCTGATAATAACAATACAGAAGGTATGTTTAGTCTTTCATTTGCAGCTGAATATGCTATATACTCTAAACTACTCTTGCCTTAATTTCAGGAGTATTTCTGTTTAATCTTGCATTTCCGGCATTCTGAGTGATTGTATAAGCTGACATCAAATCTGAAGTGTAGGGCTGCATCAGGTTGTTTATATCACTGATATTTGTTGTTGGGTCTACCCATGTTTGCAATGCATTTTTAGGTAATATCAGAGGCATTCGTTTTTTCGTATTGTGTATCTTTTCCATCATGGGATTAGCATCTGTGGTAATAATTGAAAATGTATCCCGCATTTCTCCTGTTTGTCGGTTTACCCATATATTGTAGATACATCCGATATAAAAAACTGTTTCGTCAGAAGGGTAGATATAATATGGCTGTTTTCTTTTATCTATATGTTGCCACTCATAAAAACCATCGAGGGGAAGAACGCATCGGTTAGTTTTAATATAGTTTCGGAAAGATGGTTTTTCATGTATCGTATCACTTCTGGCGTTGAGAGTCATGTTGGCAAGTTCATTGGCTCTTTCTATATTTGTTGCAAAGTTGGGAATCAATCCCCATTCTGATACATCAACTGAGTCATACTTTATAACAGGAAGTTTTGGATGAGAGAAGCCTGATACCAGATAATAGATTTCGTTGAATTCACCATTCATTTTTAAATCCTTATTGACCTTAAGATGTTCTTTTACTGCTTTAATGGCTTCTCCCTCAAATGATACTGTAAAGCACATAATTTACCGTTTTTGATTTTATCTGAATATTTCAAATTTCTATGATCTACAAAGTTACAGTTATTATAATAATAAACACTTTGTGCATGAAATTATAATAAAGTTGATATGTATTATAACATTTTGCAATAATATTTGCCGCTTTAATTATAATCTTTTACATTTGCGACTTATAACATATTCAGAAACAAACGTACTTTTAAATCAATGTCAACAGTAACAGATAAAATTAAGATTTTATGTGCCGATAAAAAAATGTCGGCAGCTGAACTTGCTGAGGGTTCAGGACTTACATTAGAGCAGGTTAACAGGATCTGCGAGAGCGAAAAGATTCCTTCTCTCTCATCTTTAATAAAAATCTCCAGGGCTTTGGGAGTGAGACTTGGCACATTTCTCGATGATAGTGAGCAGATAGGTCCTGTTGTGAATCGTGGTGGTGATAAACATCAACCGGTCACATTCACAAGTCATCAGACAAACAGCAACTCTCATATGGATTTTATTTCACTTGCTGCAAGTAAGGCCGGGCGAAATATGGAGCCTTTCCTTATTAATATTCAAACAGAAAACGGTAATGAGGCGTGCTCTTCTCATGAGGGTGAAGAGTTCTTGTTTGTGTTGGAAGGTTCTATTAAAGTGCGTTATGGAAGTGAATCATATATCCTGAAACAGGGCGATAGTATTTATTATGATTCTATCGTGAATCATCTGGTTACATCAATCGATGAGGGTGGCGCAAAGATTCTTGCTGTGGTATATTCTCCTGCATAAAACTAAATTATAATGACTATTGAATCTGATATAAGATTGTCTGACAGGACGTTGGGCGACTGGCTGGAATATTGGGCTAAAAAGACTCCTGATAAGGAGTATATTGTTTATTCGGACCGTGATCTGCGTTTTACGTGGGAGAAGTTTAACGAGAGGGTAGATGATATGGCTAAAGGGTTAGTATCTATAGGTGTAACGCGTGGGAGCAATGTTGGGATATGGGCTCAGAATGTGCCCGACTGGCTGACATTTCTTTACGCTACTGCTAAAATTGGAGCTGTTGCTGTAACTGTAAATACGAGTTACCGACTGGAAGAGCTGGATTACCTGATGAAGGATTCTGATATGCACACTTTGTGTATGACTGACGGTGTGCCGGGGAGCAATTATACTGATGTTATTTATGAGTTGATTCCGGAACTGAGATCAACTCAGAGGGGTAAGTTGAAATCGGAACGTTACCCCCAACTCAAGAACGTTGTTTATATCGGTCAGGAGAAATACAGGGGAATGTTTAATACTGCAGAGATTTTGCTGCTGGGCAGGAATGTGGCTGATAATGAATTTAAAAGACTGCGATCGCTTACAAATTGTCATGATGTGGTGAATATGCAGTACACTTCAGGAACTACAGGTTTCCCGAAAGGTGTGATGTTAACTCATCACAATATTGCCAATAATGGTTTTCTGACAGGTGTGCATATGAATTTTACTAATGATGACAAATGTTGTATTTGTGTGCCTTTGTTTCATTGTTTTGGTGTTGTGTTGGCTACTATGTGCTGTCTGACTCATGGAAGTACGCAGGTTATGGTAGAGAAATTTGATCCTCTGTTGACTCTGGTTTCAGTTCATAAAGAGCGCTGTACTGTATTGCATGGAGTGCCTACTATGTTTATAGCCATGCTAAATCATCCCATGTTTTCTCTGTTTAATATGAGTACACTTAGAACAGGTATAATGGCAGGAGCACTTTGTCCTGAGGAGCTGATGAAAGAGGTGAATGAGAAGATGTATATGAACCTGACAAGTGTATATGGTATGACTGAAACTTCGCCTGGAATGACACAGAGCAGGGTGGATGATCCTTTTGAAGTTCGCTGTACTACCGTTGGAAGGGAGTATGAGTTTACTGAGGTGAAAGTGCTTGATCCTGAGACAGGAGAAGAATGTGCTACTGGTGTTGAGGGAGAAATGTGCTGTCGTGGTTATAACGTTATGAAAGGTTACTATAAAAAACCTGATGCAACTGCTGAGGTTATTGATGCTAATGGCTTTATGCACTCAGGTGACTTGGGTGTTAAGGATGATAATGGTAATTTCAGGATCACAGGCCGTATAAAGGATATTATTATTCGTGGAGGAGAAAATATATCTCCTAAAGAGGTAGAGGATTACTTATATAAAATGCCTGGAGTAAAGGATGTTCAGGTTGTTGCAGTGGCATCTGAGCGTTACGGTGAAGACGTAGGGGCATTTATTATTCAAAGAGATGGTTATGATTTGAATACTCAGGATGTACGTGATTTCTGTAAAGGACATATAGCAAAATATAAAATTCCTCGTTACGTGTTTATTGTTGAGAGTTTTCCTATGACAGGCAGTGGGAAGATACAGAAATATCGTCTGAGAGAAATGGCGCTGGAATTATGTGAGAAAGAGGGTATTGAGGTAAGATGACAAAAAGCGGAAAGCAAACGAACTTTCCGCTTTTTGATTTAAACACAAAAACTAAAACTACCTGCATTAAGTTAACCTTTGTATGACTTACTTAAGTTACCTCATTATTTAAATAACATTGGTGTAAATTCAGATAAATATATTCGCCAGTTTTTCCAAATATGACCTTCGCCACTCTCTCTGTATGTGTATTTAAAGCCAATTTCGTCCATTTTCTTCATGCTGTCAAGTACACCCTGGTAAAGAAAATCTGTATCGCCACATGCAATCCAGTATAATTTGAAACCATTCTTTTGCTGTACTTCCAATTTTTTTACAAACTCCTCTGCATATTTAGCTCTTTCATTATCGTCGCGTGCCATCATACTGGCAATGGGGGGTGCAGAAAAGATACCTACATAGTCGAAAGTTTTGGGATATTGAGCGGAGATAGCTGCTGAGTGCATTCCTCCCATTGAGAGTCCTGCTATTGCACGGTTGGCTTTATCTTTTTTTACTCTATAGTTGCTCTCTACAAATTTGATGATGTCTCCAAAACTGTCTTCCATGCTTGCAACTGCTTCGCGGGGACCTCCACCCATTGCCGGTATGTAACGTCGGTTTGATTCGCTGGGGGCTGCATTGTTTTGTGTATGGCCGTTTGGCATTACAACAATCATAGGTTTTGCTTTACCCTGATTAATAAGGTTGTCCAAAATCTGAGCTGTTCGTCCCAGAGATATCCATGCTTCTTCATCCCCTCCGGAGCCATGAAGCAGATATAATACAGGATAAGTTGCTCTGCTGTTCTCATAACCTGGAGGTGTGTAAATTGTAATCCTTCGCTGCTCTTTCAAAGTTGGGCTATCGTACCAGCGGCGGGCAACAGTACCGTGAGGTATATCGTTGATACTATACAAATCACCTGGTTCTCCCGAAATTATAAATACGTTAGTTACAGAAGCAACATCACGAATCATATCAACATTTGCCGGGTCGTTCATACGTTGTCCGTCAACTATAAATGTATAACTGTATAGTTCAGAAGTTAATGGTTCGGGAGTTGTGTATTCCCAAACACCATTTTCGCCCTCTTTCAATTGTGCAGTACCAGGTATATCAAATGTACCAAATTCAGTTTTCATCTTTTGAGGTGCAAGAAAATCTCCTGTTACTTCAACCTTAATAGCTTTAGGTGATCTAATACGGAAAGTTACCTTGTTATCTTTGTGTATTTCTGGGGATAGTATTCGCTCTCCACCCCATAGAGCTTGCTGAGCAAAAGTAATTGAACACATTAACAGTGTCATTAGTAAAATTGATGTTCTTTTCATATTTTTTTAATTTATGATTTTAAACTATTAATATTTGTATCTAGCCACTGGATTCGTTTCTCTACAAAATACATCAGATAATTAACTTCATTTTCATAAGATCCTCTTATTATAGTTGTGTTCCACTCAGGTTTGGTGATACTCCAGCCGGCACCAGAAGGTTTTGGACTGTAGTTTCTACTTTGTGGTTCGTTTAATATCTCAGCACGATTTTTTATAAATTCAGGTAGAGTATTTAATTCAGGTTTCAACTCATTCCAACGAGTTTTTAGTTCAGTAACGAACTGAGGATCTTCAAATAAGCGATCGTACCATGGTGAACAGGTCTTAATAAACCATCCATCCCATTCTCTTGAAGTTGCACCCTGCTCCCACGTTATGTAATCTGCATTACCAAAAGCAAGGTCAAAATCCCATAATAAAGGGAATCCTAGTTTCCCGTTTTTAGGTATAGCCATATAACTACTGGCTCTCATATTGCCATCTACGTTTTTTGACAACTCCTGAACAATATAGTAGTTAATGAAAGAAGGTACATCGATATATTTTCTGTAACCTTCAACAGGATCATTAAAATAATTGGAATATAGTATCTCTTCTGCAGTATTGAAATAATTCTGTACATACTCAAATTGATTAGAAGTAGGTTCTTCCGGGTCTTTAAACATTACTGGAAGCCCCTTCTTTTTTGTCTTGAATTTATATGGTTCATCAAAATGAAAATCAACCTCAAGTAAATACCCTCCCGTAAGCTCTTCGCCTGAATTATCATCTGGTGAAACCAGCTCCATATTTATTCTTTCGTCAGACACTCTCACATGTTCCGTTAATGTATATACTCCTCGATATGTTCCGTTCATATAATAATCAACACTAACTGATTTTGGAGTCCATGACATTTCTGCAATTCTTGAAATTTCGAATGCAGTAATATTACGCAGAAGTGTTTTATCAAAATAATTAGCAAGTAGTGCCCAATTTTTATCTTTGCTCATACCAAGTAATGAGTTTTTATCTTCTAGCTTTATCCTGTATGGCTTTTTGGGAACCCCCCACCATGTTGAATTTCCGCGTCCTTTAATTTCTCCATCACCAAAGAACTCAGTATTGCCGGTATAGTAATTGTCGTGATCTAATATTCGAACTGTTGCATTTTTGTAAATTTCTTTTTCGTCATCCCTGAATTCAGCTCCTCCTTCAACATTTAAATACACTCCAGGTATACGTGGTGGTTTGTTTATTACAATTACAATATATTCTGCAGTTTCTCCATTGCTGCCAATCACTTTATAAACAACAGGGTTACTGAAGTTGTTGGAAGTTACACTGCTGATCTGTTCTATATTGGTTGATTCTACCCTTACGCCTGAATAATTGAAGGTTACAATTAAATTGGATACAGATACCTTGTAAGGTACTGCTAATTTGATAGTGTAGTCTGATATCTCACCCATGACAGCTTCGTCTAAATCTTTATTGAATTCTGGTTGTAGAGAGAAGAATTCAATTTTAGGCTCTGGTGATTTTTCCTTAGAATCATTACAGGATGTTGATAAAACAGCAAAAATTACAAATAGTAAGGTAAGGTTAAGTGTTTTATAAAAGCGCATAATGAGGTATTGTTAAATTGGTTGTAAATTTAATGAATGCAAAAATAGTCTTAATTTTTATTATATGACTATTAAATTTATACTGTTAACATTCTCCATTTATTAACTATGACTATAATGTGTGATTTTGAATCCATGGATTTGAACAGTATCTTTGTATTGTTAAAAGCAAAAAATAAAATGACACAAACACCCAAATGTATTAAATGCCAAAGTGCAGTTACGTATTTCGACGGTTCACTTTTCCACTGTACTGAATGTTTTCATGAGTGGACACAGTCAGATATGGATTCAGCTGAAGAATCTGGTAAAGTAATTGACAGTAATGGTAATGAACTGTTTGAGGGCGACGATGTAACTGTAATAAAGGACCTTAAAGTAAAAGGTTCATCCATGGTTGTTAAAAGAGGTACACGTGCACGTGGAATCAGACTTACTGAAGATGATCCTACGCATGTACAGGCAAAAGTTGACGGGCAGACAATTTTTCTGAAAACAGAGTTTCTTAAGAAATAACATACTGAGTTTGAATCAAAGTTGTTTAAAATTGACATGGTTGATATGAATTGAGGTGGGTATATTGCAGTTTATTTACCCAGAAACAAAAAATTCTTACAGTGTGTTACTGTAAGAACCTAATTATCAGAGTGGAGAATATCGGAGTCGAACCGATGACCTTTTGACTGCCAGTCAAACGCTCTAGCCAGCTGAGCTAATCCCCCCTTAATTTGATTAATTGATTATACTTTTATAGTCATCACCTCAATAATGCGGTGCAAAGATAGAGATTTTATGTATATTTGCAATTCAATTGTGATAGAAATTACGTAAAATATCTTTCCGATGATTGTTTTCAATACAACTTTCCATATAGATGAATCGCTTCAAGAAGAATTTATAGAATATATGCTGCAGACATTTATTCCTATGTCAACCAAAAGTGGTATTTTAACTTCTGCCAGACTTGCACGTGTTTTTGGTAATGATGTTGATGAGGGTCTTTCATTTGCAATGGAGTTTCACGTTTCTAATATTGATCTGCTGGAAAAATGGAATAGAGAGGAAAGTAATGAAGTTTATAGTCCACTAATGGAGAAGTTTAAAGAAAAACTGGTTGGTTTTTCTACTGTAATGCAGACTATTGATTATTAAGTTTTTGAACGTACCATGTATAATTCTTCTATTCAGAAAGAGCGCATAATTATGGGAATTGACCCGGGTACTCAGGTAATGGGTTATGGTATACTTCGTGTATTGGATAACAAACCATCTATGGAGGCCATGGGTGTAATGAATCTCGGAAGGTATGGCGATCACTATCTGAAACTTGCTAAAATTTACTCAAGAATTATAGGTCTTATTGATGAGTATCTGCCTGATGAACTTGCTATAGAGGCTCCTTTTTACGGTAAAAATGTTCAGAGTATGTTAAAGCTGGGCAGGGCACAAGGTGTTGCAATGGCCGCTGCAATTTCACGGGATATTCCAATATTTGAATATGCTCCGCTGAAAATAAAAATGTCTATTACCGGTAACGGGAGAGCTGCAAAAGAGCAGGTGGCCTATATGTTGCAAAAAATATTACATATACCTGATGATAAAATGCTCCCGCAACTTGATGCTTCTGACGGACTTGCAGCTGCATTATGTCATTTCTATCAGACGGGACTATCTTCCGGTGACAAAAAATATAAAGACTGGAAAGATTTTGCTAATAAACATCCCGATAAAGTCAATCGTTAGTTAAATGGAAATATTTTTTTACTATTTTTGAATTGATTTACCTGTAATTTTTTATCTTTGCCTTATGAACCTACTTGTGACTCATATTGAATTCTTACTGCACGAGCACAATTGTGTAATTATCCCTGATCTTGGAGGTTTTGTTGTAAATACAACAAACTCGCACAGAGATGGAGTTGCACTGTTTTTTCCACCTGCATGTGAATTGGTTTTCAACAGAGAACTGACTTATAACGATGGGCTTCTTGCTGAATCGTACATGAAAACTTACGATCTGTCGTTTGAAGCTGCTATGTTAAGGATTGAGCAAGAGGTTTCTGAAATGAAGAAACAATTGAGAGAGCAGCGTTCATTAGAACTTGGTAAACTGGGCTCATTTACACTGTTTGATGATAACAGGTTTACTTATAAACCGGGTGGTTTTGTTCGCCCTGCTTTCTTTGGTCTTAATTTGGCCAGATTGAAACCTTTGATTCAATTGCAAAAACCTGTAAGCCTGACTGAAGCAAACAGGGATATCAGGTCGGAAAGACAGATTAACAAGACTCGCAACTTACGATCAGCAAGTGTTGCTGCAGCGGCTGTTGCTGCAGTAGTACTGATAATGTTCTTTATGCCGATGAGCGACAGGGTTGATGATCGTCAATCTGCCAAAATCTCATATGAAACGGAATGGCTTCATCCTAAAAGCAATAGGCTGAGCGAAGTTATTGTGGAGAATAACGTATCTGAAGTGGTTGAATTTCCATCATCAGAGGCTGTAGATATTTCTGATGATTCTCCCGGTTTTTATATTATTATGGGAGTATTCAAGGGTGATAAATCCGCCTCTCGTCTTGCTGAGTCGCTAAGAGCAGATGGTTTCTCCGGAACAGATTTCCTGAAAAGGAAAGATCGCATTGATGTTTATGCTGCAACATTTAATAATGAAGCGGATGCTGAGGATTATTTAAGAAAAGTACATAAACAATTCCCGAAGTATTCGGATGCCTGGATTTTAAAACGATAACTATTTTTAATTATGTCCTTTAAAAGAAATATTTTATTAGGTTTTATTTTCTATTGGGTATATGAGTTGTATCAAAATAGAAAGAGAATGGTCCCTCCTACGGACAGGTTTAGATTTCCAGATTTTTAGTAAAAAATAAAACTATCCCCGAAAATAAACCTTCGGGGATTTTCTTAATATATTTTTGTGTTTCTTTCTATTTTTGTGCTTTGATTATTTTGTTTGCAATTTGTCTATAAATTGTAGAAATGATTAAAAGAGATAAGATTTAAATCCTATTTTGTTTTAGGAAAGATTGTTTTAACAGGTAAGTAAATTATAATGAACAAAATAAACCAGGAAGACAGATCGTTGAGTCTGAACTATCCAAAACCGGATCCATATGGTTCTTTGTCAATGCCGGTTTACCATGCTCTTGCGTATGAATTTTCTACTGCTGAAGAGATGGAGGATGCTTTTTGCGGTCGAACTGACGAGCATACTTATTCAAGAGTGACAAATCCAACTGTACAATTTTACGAAGAGCGTGTAAAGACAATAACTGATGCTTATGGTGTTACAGCACTTAATTCAGGTATGGCGGCAATTAGTAACACCTTTCTGACATTAGCATGGAGTGGGAGCAATATTGTCACATCAAGGCACTTGTTTGGAAATACTTACTCCTTTTTCGTAAATACTTTAAAAGCTTTTGGCGTTGAAACTCGCTTTTGCGATGTGACAGATCCTGCAGATGTTGCTGATAACCTTGATGAGAACAGTTGTGCTGTATTTGTTGAGGTTATATCTAATCCTCAAATGGAAGTCGCTGATCTAAAGATTCTGAGCAGAGTGGCACATGAAAATAATGTTCCGCTGATTGCAGACACAACAATAGTGCCCTTCACATCATTCAAAGCAAAAGATTTTGGAATTGATATTGATGTCATCTCAAGCACTAAATATATTTCAGGGGGTGGAACAAGTCTTGGCGGACTAATTATTGATTACGGGAAATTCGATTGGGGGCATTCACCTAAATTGAGCTCATTATCTGAAATAACTGAATCAGCATTTCATTTTAAATTGCGCAAAGAGATTCACCGTAACATGGGTGCTTATATGACCCCTGATGTAGCATTTATTCAGTCGCTTGGACTTGAAACTTTGAGTGTAAGATATGAAAGACATTCGTCAAGTTGCCTTGAACTTGCTAAAAGATTAAAGACTTTAACAGGGGTTAAGTCGGTTAATTATACGGGTTTGGAAGATAATATTTGGCATAAGGTGAGTCAAAATCAATTTGGTGAATACCCTGGTGCTATGCTTACCTTTGATCTGGAATCTAAAGATGCATGTTTCAGGTTTATGAACAGACTTCAAATAATTCACAGGGCAACAAATCTCTTTGATAACAAATCTCTTATAATTCATCCTGCGAGTACTATTTATGGTACATTTACCCAGGAGCAACGATCAGATATGGGAATAAAAGAAACCACACTCCGTATGTCGGTTGGACTTGAGAGTGTGGATACCTTGTTTAGTGATATAAAGCAGGCACTGGAGGGGTAAATTGAATACCTGCTCTTAAGTATTATAATTATTATATCAAAAATATTTTACTCACCAAAAAAGAACTTATTCTTCCAGAAGAGAGTCTATTAATTGATTAAAATCCTTTTTAAATTCTTCATAGAATAATCCGGTTGCCGGTCCGTTAAAGCCGGTATGTACTTTACGCACTTTACCCTTTTTGTCGATATACAATGTTGTTGGGTAACTCGAGAAATTCTCCAGTTCAGGTAACGCACCTGCAACATTTTCTCTACCTACGGCACCTCCAAAGAGTAAAGGGTATCCAGTATTGAATCTTTCTTTTAGCTGAGTAAGCGTTCGACGCGCATAATCAAAGTCATCTTTTCTTTCAAAAGCAATTCCAATAATCTCAACTCCGCGATTTCTGTTTTCTTCATACCATGGTGCCAGAAATGCCATTTCGTCGAGACAGTTGGGGCACCAGCTTCCAAGTATAGATACAATAATCACTTTACCCTGATACTTTTCATCTTTAAGAGAAACCATATTACCGTTAAGATCCGGTAATTCGAAACTTAAAGTTTCATATCCCTCCTTGAGTCCGGTCAATGAATAGGGGTCGGCTAATTCTGCATCTTCGTTTTTTGTGCCAATCAAACGGGTTGTACCCTTTGTTGTATAAAATGTCCCTTCAAAACTGTTTTCACTTGTGAAACTAAGATCGATATAATAAGGACTTAATCCACTAAATGCAGAAAGTTGTACTCCATTTTCTTTGTATGCTCCTTCAAGATAACGTAAATCACCTGAGAGTGTTAATATTGAGCCGGTAACGATATTGTTATCTGTTTTGAAAATCCCGACGTTGCTAGTTGTTTCTCCCTGTTCACTTAGAAAAAGTACATCCCATTTACCATCTATTTGTTGTGAAACGGGTTGATCTACAGGCTCAAATCTGTTTCCAATTCCATAAGTTGCCTTAAAAGGCACACCAGGATCATTTTCGATATAATTCTTTATAAACTTGCCGTCTATTATATTATCAGTAACAATACCTTTTATTACTGCGTCGTATGCGACTATTGGTATTATAAGTGTGTCATTTTTGAATGATACACCTTCAAGTGCGAATCTTTCTTCTCCGTTTAATAGTGTCACAGTTGACGAGTCGGAATTTGAATTACTCACTTCAAATAGAAATGGTGCCTTTTTGTTTTCAGCAACTTCGAGCTCACCCAGCCAAGTTCCACTTTGCAGTTTAGCTGTTTTTACCTGCTGGTTGCACGAGGATGTTGCTGTAATTAATGCTGTTAGTAAGAGTAATGTTATATATTTCATATTTCATATTTTACTTTATTTGAAGATTTATTGTAATGAGTATACTTTAATCTGTGCTTAGTATGATCTTATTGTCTGATTGATTGTAAAAGTACAAGTTTTTATTTAAACACCCATAGTTTAGTTTCAATTACATCGTTTCCCTGTTTACTTATTGCTGACTGATAGCTTTCGAGGTTTACAGACTGCTCTTTCACCGGATAATACAAACGTGATGGAATGCCACCATCTCCAAAAAGTGGATTGAAAGTATATGTTGCCTGTCCACCATTTATCGGACCCGAATAAATAACATCGCCTGTCTTTATAAGAAAATCGGGAAAACCAGATCTGCGATATTCACTCCATACTTCAAGGAACTGAGAGAAAAGTGCTATGTATTTCTGATTGAGAACATTTCTTTGGTTAGCTTCGGGTAACAATGCTATATAATTTTCAGCATCATTTGTTGATACTCCCCATTTCGCGAGTGATGCTCTGACACCGTTTACATAGTCGGAGTGATTCCACCCATTATATTCTGATTGCAGAAAAGCAACTTCTGAATACTCCATAAGTACCTCACCAAAATCAGGTGCACTGTATATTGCTCCTGGCAGACTAACTTCTGTTGCAGGAAAACTGCCTGCTTCAGATTCTGTAAGTCCGTATGGTAATCCTACATATTCACCATTACTGTTTAACGATGCATATTTACTGAGTCTGGGATCTGCAAATGGTAACTGTGGATTATCTCCCTTTAGCAGATCTATGAATGGTTTAGAAATTGCAAAGTCACGTCTGTTTGCAGTAACTGTAGCACGATAATATGGAGCTTCGTTGGGAGAAGCAGTTGAATATTTATATATAGCATTGTCGGAATTACTTGTAAACACACCTTTTGTAAGTGCATCTGAGAAATGAGAATTGTAAATGTCGGGGTTTTTATTCTTTAACCTGGTAGCAAAACGCAATCTGAGTGAATTTGCAAATTTTGCCCATTTATGATTATTTCCTGCATAAATAATATCAGAAGAACCAAATGTTGTTTCTGTTTGATACTTAAGTAAAGTATCACTAGCCTGTTTAAGCTCGTTTAGGATATCCGCATAAATCTTTTCTTGTGAAGCATAACCAGGTGTTAGATTGTCTGTGTCTTGCTGGAGTGCTTCAAATTCGGGATCATCACTACCATAAGAATGATAAGGGACATTACCAAAAATATCGGTAAGTGCATAAAAAGCATAGGATTTCAAAATGCGGCTAATAGCAATCTGAGTTGAGTTTCTACCTGCTCCGTCTGCAGTTACCAGATCTTTGGTATCCGGGTCACTGTTTAGTGTGATAATTTCCTGAAGATTATTCAAGGCCTTATATAGTCCGTTCCAGATAGTTTCCGAATAACTGAATGGGATGTCATAACGTGACTGACTTGTGTATGTAACCTGACTAATCTGTTGTGTGAATAGTGCAGAACTGCGCAGAGATGCAGCCTCACTTTTAACATTGTCCACAAGTTGTTTCTGAGCTGTAACGATTAGTGAAGTTGTTTGTACCGACGATGGCCTGTTTGGATCGATATTGAGATTCTCATCAATACATGATGAGAAAAAGAAAACTAAAGGCAGTAATAAAACTGTTGAATGAGAAGCTAGTGATATATTAAATATTTTCATAACATGTTCAAAATTAAAATGTTCGCTAATTAATTTAAAATCTAAGACTCAAGTTGATGCCATAAGTTAAAGGTGTAGGCATATTACCTCCTTCTATACCCTGGACATTTCCACTGCTATTGGTCAACTCAGGATCAATGGTTTTGCTCTCCCTGTATAAATAAAACAGGTTGCGGGCGTAAACAGATGCTCCGATACTTTTTACAGGACTGTTTTCAGACAGCTTAAAATCATAACCCATAGATATCTCCCTTAACTTGATAAAGGTAGCATCGAAAATGCTGAATGTAGTAGGTCCGTTTCTATGATTTCTAGACCAAGCCTGTGCAGATACGTTTTTTGTGTTTGGCTCTGCGTTTGTCACGCTGTATGTTCCATCAGAATTAAAAGTTACATCAGCAGTAACACCATCAGCTACTACACCTGTTTCACGAATTCCGTTTGCTGCTGTTTCAGGAAGAATGCCTGAATACATTGCAACTGAGTAGGTTTGTGAATAGAATTTTCCACCTACACGAGAGTCAACAAGAAAATTAAATCTCAGGTTTTTATATCGCAAACCGTTTTGAAAGCTCCACAAAAAGTCAGGTAGTACACTACCCAGGGGTACGATTTGCTGAGTTCGCATGTATAAACCGTTATCATCAATAACCTTTTGTCCATCTAGAGCATATACAAAATCGTATCCCTCGATCTGACCGTAGCTTTTTCCTTCTTGCGCAGTAAGAGTTACAAGTGTCGTGCTGAGATTCAGCTTGTTTACAGCATCTGAAAGCTTAATTATTTTGTTTATATTTCTTGAGAAATTAATCGTTGTATTCCAGTCCCAGTTATAACTTTTCACAGGATTTATACCTAAAATAACTTCAATACCTTTATTATTTATTTCTCCGGCGTTAATTAATTTTGAGGAATAACCGAAAGCATCTGATGTAGGTAGTGATATTATCTGATTTCTGCTCGTGTTATTATAATATGTAAAATCAAGATTAATAAGGTCACGGAAAAACTGCAATTGCACTCCGGTTTCCAAAGAAGAAGTTATCTCAGGTTTCAGATTGATATTATTTAGCTGGTCGGGCATCTTGTATGCGCTTTTACCATTTATTGAATTTACAGCTTCATAAACTTTATAAAGTTGATATGGGTCTGTGTCATTACCCACCTGAGCCCATCCTAAACGGAACTTAGCAAATGATAACCAGTCCTGATCACGTAAAGATGGTAGTTCACTAAGTATAACTGATGAAGTAACTGAAGGGTAGAAATATGAATTGTGCTCAACCGGTAAAGTTGAAGACCAGTCATTACGAAAAGTGCCATCTAAGTAAAAAGTACTGCGCCAACCGTATGAGACACTCCCGTAAACCGAAGAGAGCTGTTTTTTATATATACCAGTTGTGGGATTAATGATTGTTGATGTTGCATTATTAAGGCTGTAGTAATTTGGTATGATAAGACCTCCGGAAGTGGATATATCACTTATCCTTCTGTTTCTTTGGAGAAAGTTTGTACCTGCATTTGCAACAAATGAATGATTATTCCATGATTTGTTGACTGTCGCTAGTAATTCGTAGTTGAACTCTTCATATTTTTGGTTGTACTCCTGGTACATAGATTGTGAACGGGAGTTAAAGGCTATTCTGTCTTGAAAATCATAATCATATATATCGGCATTCAAACGACCTGTTACTGATAGCCATGGGGTAGGAGTCAATACAATTCCAAAATTACCATAGAGTCTGTTTCTGTCTTCTTTCAGATAACTCTCGTATGCCGACCAATAGGGATTGTCGATATATTTAGTCTTTTCATCTGCAACCGTGTTCTGATAGCCAGTACGGTTCCATGCTCTGGGAGTGCCATCAGGTCTTTTGTATTCACTGAGTTTTTTATAATCAACCTGTACATGACCCCACTGATAAGCTTCCAGGATAATATTTCTATTTGAAGCTCCAGTCCAAGGTCGCCCTGTAGTTGAAGTCTTAATGTAATTTGCACTAGCAAAAAACGATAAAAGATCGCCAGTAACATTACCTGAGATACTCAGACTATTTTTCCCAAGAGATGAATTGGGAACAGTTCCTCCTACATTTTTATTAGTGAATGATACCCTGAAATCTGAGTTTTTATTAGATTTCGATAGTGATATATTATTAGTATTTGCAATACCAGTCTTAAAGAAATAATGAACATCATTTTCAGGATAAATCCATGGCTCCGGGTTAAGATAATACTCAGGATACTCAGGATCCAGGTTATACCAATGGAGAACAGGAGTGCCATCTAGCTTTGGCCCCCAGCTCTCATCTCCTGCATAATCTACAATATTATATGTAGTGCCATTTATTTCAGCTGTACTGAAAGTTGTATTATATCCACCACCATAAATTTTTTGACGCACAGGAAGTCTGACAACATTTTCCATTTCTACGCCTGTATTTAATTCGATATTGATTTTGCCGTCTCCACCTCTTCCCTTTTTAGTAGTAATAAGTATAACACCATTAGCTGCTCGTGATCCGTAAAGGGCTGCTGCTGATGGCCCTTTTAATACATTCACATTTGCTATGTCATCAGGATTAATATCCTGAATTGTGCTACCCATATCTTTTCCGGCACTTCCGTTTATTGTTGATGAACTGTTAAATTCACTATTGTCAAGTGGCACACCATCAATAACATAAAGCGGTTGGTTGTTTCCAGTTATCGAGTTAATACCTCTTAATATAATCCTTGAAGATCCACCTAAATTACTTCCGCCTGAGATTACCTGGAGTCCTGCAATTTTTCCCGAAAGAGCAGTCATCGGATTAGTAGGTCTTGTTTGAAATGCTTCGGAAGAAACATCCTGTACAGCATATCCTAAAGCCTTTTTTTCACGGGGAATATTTAAAGAAGTAATAATAACTTCATTTAAGGCTGTAGTTGCTTCTTCAAGTTTAATATTGACTGTTGCAGATTCTACTACACTAACAGTCTGATTTTTAAATCCTATATATGAGAATTCGAGAGTAGTGCCGTTAATTGTACTTATACGGTAATTACCATCTATATCTGTAACGGTACCGCTTCCCCTATTGTTAACATCAGCTATCGTAACCCCTAACAGAGGCTCATTATATTGATCAGTTACTTTACCAGTTATTACAACAGTTTTGTCATTTTGTGCATATGCACCAAATATTATTAATTGAATTAGGAGGACAAAAATTAATTTCATGCGATTTAACTATTTTTTATTAAAAGTTATTGGACTAAATATTAAAAAAACGGCTGATTTTTTAGATCAGCCGCTCCGTTTTGTGATACCCAAAATATAATTCAGATATGCAGAGGAGGCTGATTATGTAATTTACAACAACATTTTTTCATTGCTGTCATCAACATAACCATCACACTCTGCATCTTATTTAATCCTGAGTTCATCTCGAAGTTTATTTATAAAAGATCAATCTTCAACCTTTGAAAGTTGTATTGGGTATTCCTCGAAAGCGTAAAGTACTGTAGATAGATAACGTTCACCCGTATCAGGGAGTATCACAACAATATTTTTACCCTCGTTTGCCGGTTCAAGTGAAAGCTGTAATGCAGCATATGCTGCCGCTCCGGAAGAAATTCCAACGAGTAGTCCCTCAGTAGAAGCTAATTTGCGACTTGCAAGTATTGCATCGTCGTTGCTTACTATAAACACTCGGTCAACAACAGAAGCATCGTATGTACCAGGAACGAACCCTGCTCCTATACCCTGAATTTTGTGAGGGCCAGGACTTCCACCTGACAAAACCGGTGAGTCTGTTGGTTCAACTGCCACCACTTGTATATCAGGGTTGTGTTCTTTTAAACGTTTACCTGCACCGCTCACTGTTCCACCAGTACCAACACCGCTGACAAAAATATCAACCTTGCCATCGGTATCCCGCCAAACCTCCTCACCAGTTGTCTGATAATGGATCCGAGGATTTGCCTGATTTTCAAATTGCTGAAGAATAATAGCATTTGGTGTTTGTGACTGAAGTTCTTTAGACTTTGCAATAGCTCCTTTCATTCCTTCTGCTCCTGGTGTAAGCACGAGTTCCGCTCCCAGTGCTTTAAGTAAATTCCTTCTTTCAAGACTCATAGTTTCAGGCATTGTGAGAATGAGTCTGTACTTTTTAATTGAAGATACAAATGCCAGACCTATTCCCGTATTACCACTTGTGGGTTCGATAATAACTGAACCGGGTTTAAGTATTCCCTTTTTCTCCGCATCTTCAACCATTGCCAGAGCAATGCGGTCTTTAACACTTCCAAGCGGATTAAAGCTTTCTAGTTTAGCAAGAAGATTTGCTTTTGCTCCTTCGGATTTTCCGTAATGTCCTAGTTTTAATAAAGGTGTATTACCTACTAGTTCTGTGAGGTTTGCTGCAATTTTTGTCATATTATTTATCTCTAAAATTTTGTTTTTACAAAGATATTGACTGGAAGATGAAATTGAAATAGCACAAACGTGGTATTTTTACAGCATTAGTGAGATTATTTGCTAAATTTGTATCTCACAAAAAGAATGTAAGGGTGGGTCGAGTTTACATAATAGCAGATAATCAGGATATTACACGATTAGGATTGATCTCATTACTTAAGGAGTATGAAACTCAAGTTAATATTGTAGTAGTGGAAAACTACAGTAAAATGCTGTTAATGTTGCGACAATTTCCCGAGTCTGTCGTAATTGTTGACTATTCTTTATTTGATTTTTCTTCTACAGCTCACTTTTTAAATATAAAAAGCGGTGCTAAGGAATCATCTTGGCTTCTTTTTTCTGATGAGCCTGAAGTTCGCTTCCTGCGGCAACTTTTACAATCAGATTCCACCATTAGTGTTGTATTAAAGCACAATTCCAAATCCTCAATACTGGATGCAATAATGTGCGTTGCAGAGAACGAAGTGTATTGGTGTGATTTTGCAGAATCTGTAATGAAAGCCGGAGTTCCCCAATCAAAAGTACCGGATAAACTAACTCCTTCTGAAGCCAATATACTCAGGGAAATTGCTTTGGGAAAGACAACCAAAGAGATTGCCGTGGAAAAGAATTTAAGTTTCCACACAGTAAATACTCACCGTCGCAATATTTACAGAAAACTTGGGGTAAACAGCGTTAACGAAGTTACCAGGTATGCTTTACAGGCTGGGCTAATCGACCAACTGGAGTACTATATATAAAAGTTTTTCAGTCGTTGTTAAAATATCTGACAAATGCTATACTCTTGCCATCGGGTGACCAACTGTGTACATTCAATGAGCCTTGACCACCATAAAAAACAGGTGTAAGATCACGTGTCTGCAAAGTTTCTACATCCAGCAATCTTATTTTCACATCTTTACCAAATGGATGTCCACCTTTTTGATCTTCTATGTAAGAAATATATGCTATACTTCTGTTATCCGGTCCGGGATGAGGAAACCAATTATCATATTCATCACTGGTAAGCTGTGTTTGTTCGCTACCATCCGGACGCATTCTCCAAATGTGCATTCTACCTGTTCTGTGACTGTTAAAGTAGATCCACTCTCCATCATAACTATATTCAGGTCCGTCATCCAAACCATCTGTATCTGTAAGGCGAATCTCCTCGTCTATTATCACTTGAGTTTTATAAACATCCCACTCTCCGTTCCTCATAGCGCAATATACAACCCATTGATTGTCCGGACTAATACCATGCCAATAACTTGGAGCATTTCCGGTAATCAATCTCGGCACACCTCCAGAGGCAGGGAGAATAAATATTCTTGAGTTCCCGCCCTGAGATGTAACGGACGGGTCGTTGTGACTTATAATAAGCCATTTGCCGTCGATGCTTAACCCATGATCATTATTGCACCTGTCCGCAAAACCAGTGTCAATCACTCCAAGTTTTTCTCCTCTTACAGACACCTTTTCCAATAATCCGTCATGATTGATAATTAGGAATTTGCCGTCTCTCGACCAGTTAGGTGCTTCGAAATGACGTTTTTCGCGAAGAATAACCTTCTCTTTACCTGTATTTACGTTCAGTAATACGAGTTCACTATCAAGGTTTTGCGGAACCTGTGCCGGTGATATCATTGCAACGCATAGTGCAATAAATAGAAGTTTGATGTTTTTCATTTTTTTGGGATATTATTAAAAAGTTAAACTTATTCTATATAAATCTCCAGCAATTTAGAGGACTCGCTTGGAATGATCAGCAAACTTTCAGTATCAGCCGGTATAAGAACTGTCTCTCCACGATCAATAAATACAGAATTACCTTTATTATCTTTCAAAGTACAATGCCCCGAGATACACATATATATAATAAAGGAATCGATTTTTTTTAAGTCACGGCTCATTTGGATATCCAGCTCAAGAAGGTTGGTGGTGAAGTAGGGGCAGGATATCAGTTTCACAGGTTGATTTGTCTCGTTATTAAATTCTGTTTTGTACGAATCATATACCTTGAAATCGATGGCATCTTTTGCCAGTTCGGTATGAAGTTCTCTTGTATTACCGTCAGCATCACGACGATCATAGTCAAAAATTCGATATGTAATATTTGATGTTTGTTGAATTTCAGCTATAAAACACCCAGCTCCAATAGCATGAACACGACCTGCAGGAAGGAAAAATACATCACCTTCTTTAACAGTATGTTTTTTAAGCTTTCCAGTGAAAGATCCGTCTTTTACACTATCAACATACTCATCTGGAGAAATGCTTTTTTCAAATCCTGAATAGAGAAAAGCTCCCGGAGCGGCGTTTACAACATACCACATTTCAGTCTTACCAAAAGAATTGTGTCGCTCTTTTGCCATTTCATCGTCAGGGTGAACCTGAATTGACAAGTCGTCTTTTGCATCAATAAATTTTATGAGTAGAGGAAAGGTAGCTCCAAACTTGTTGTACACTTTTTTCCCTACAAGCAACTCTTTTTTTTCAGAAAGTAACTCTTCCAGAGAAAGACCTGAAAGTTCGCCGTTTGATATCTCAGAAATATTATTTTCTACTCCTGAAATTTCCCAACTTTCACCAATACCGTCACGTGTGGGTTTTATATTCTTAAAATCAGTAATTGCCGAGCCTCCCCAAATAACTGATTTTAAAATAGGATTGAATTTTAGGGGATATAAAGATTCAAATTCTTTTAAAGATTTATTTTTACTGTTCATCATTTTACTTGTTGTTTCTTTGTTTAAAATAACGATGTGATTTTACTTTTTTGCTCTTAATACAAGAGCTGTTCTGGCAGGCAAATATAATTTTAACCATCCTTTTTTGTGTTCGGAATACAAAGGGTCATATTGTGTGAAGTGATTAATTGACTTATCATTCAATCCAAAACCTCCAAAATCTTTATCATCTGTATCAAGAATTATATTGTATTCCCCCTCTGGAACTAATATACCGTAATCGCTGTATGAATTCTGAGGATTGAAATTATATGCAAATATCAAATCATCTCTCATATATGCCAGAATATTATCATCATCCTTGTCCCATAATTTCACAAGTGTTGTATCCTGAAAATTGGGAACAGACTTTATTAGTTCAATCATTGATCTGTCGAAGTCTCCAAGATAGTGATACTTTAAATTTTTGTCATCTGCAAGATGCCACTGTCTGCGTGCATATTTGTATGACCAGTTATTGCCCTCACGAGGGAAATCAACCCACTCGGGGTGACCGAATTCATTTCCCATAAAATTGAGATAGCCACCGTTAATAGTTGTTGCAGTAACCAGTCTGATCATCTTATGAAGAGCAATTCCACGGTCTACCTTAAAAGAGCTTCCTGTTAATTTCGACATATACCAATACATATCTGAATCGATAAGTCTGAATATAATTGTCTTGTCGCCAACTAATGCCTGGTCATGGCTTTCACTGTATGATATTGTTTTCTCATCACTCCGCCGGTTTGTTGTTTCCCACCATATTGATGATGGATGCCAATCCTCGTCCTTTTTCTCTTTTATGGTTTTTATCCAGAAATCAGGAATATTCATAGCCATACGATAATCAAAACCATAACCGCCTCCCGAGATATTCATCGCCAATCCAGGCATTCCGCTAACCTCTTCAGCAATAGTTATTGCTTTTGGATTAATTTCATGTATGAGCTGATTGGCAAGTGTCAGATAGCATATAGCATCTCCATCCTGACCTGCATTGTAATAGTAGCTATAGTTTGAAAACGACTCACCCAGTCCGTGACTGAGGTATATCATAGAGGTGACGCCATCAAATCTGAATCCGTCAAATTTAAACTCTTCCAACCAGTATTTGCAGTTTGAAAGTAAAAAATGAAGTACTTCATCTTTTCCGTAATCAAAGCATAATGAATCCCATGCCTGATGATATCTTCTCGATGGGTCACTATGAAAATACAGATCGTATGATCCGTCCATCCTGGCTATACCTTCAGTTTCGTTTTTGACAGAGTGTGAGTGAACGATGTCCATAATTACCGATATTCCCATATCATGTGCGGTATCGATTAATTCCCGCAACTCTTCGGGTGTGCCGCATCTTGATGATGGTGCAAAAAAACTGGATACATGATATCCAAAAGACCCATAATAGGGATGCTCCTGTATTGCCATTATTTGAATGGCATTATATCCTGCTTTTTTTATACGTGGAAGAATGTTTTCGCGGAACTCATTGTAAGTACCAACTTTTTCTTCTTCTGTAGACATTCCAACATGTGTCTCATATATAAGGAGGGGGGAGGTGTCTGGTTCGAAATCTTTGTGTTTAAATGTATATTTCTGTTCAGGCTCCCAAACCTGAGCACTGAATATATTTGTTTCAGAATCCTGAACAACTCTTTTACTCCAGGCCGGAATACGCTCGCCCGAGCCGCCTTGCCATTTTACATTAAGTTTATAGAGATCTTCATGATTAATGTGATTGAGCGGAACCTTTACTTCCCAGACACCACTGCCAATGGGTTGCAAACGGAAAGACTCAAGATGTTGCCATTGATTAAATGTGCCAACAAGAAAAATCTCAGTGGCATTTGGCGCCCATTCACGAATAACCCAATTATCAGATGTCTTGTGTAATCCGAAATAGAGGTGTCCTGTTGCAAAATCAGATAATTTGATATTACCGTTTTTCGTTAAATCAGACAATCTTTTCAGGTAGTAATTGTGCCGGCCGTTAATCGCTTTGGAATATGGCTCCAGCCAAGGGTCGTTTTTAATAATGTCTAACATCTTATTATGACGTGTAATTTGAATATTCTATTCATCGTTAATAACAAAGATACAGAAATTGTAAGGATTTAGTTTAATTTATTAAGTGATTTCTCATATCTTTGTCATATAAGCACAATTTTATAAGATAGTACAATGAAGCGAATTATAAATATAGTTGTTATTTTATTATTAATAACAGGTAAGTCATTTTCACAAGAAAATACTATAACCTGTAATACAGGTTTTTCTTTCGAAATCAGTGAAGACAGAAGCTGGGGATATAAGGAACCTGTTGTTGTTGAGATAACTCCCGGTTCTCCGGCCGAAAGAGCAGGTTTGAAAATCAATGATATATTACTTTCAGTAAATCATAATGGAACATATCAGAAATCTTACCAGACAATAATGTCTTGGTTTAATCTGCATGAAACAGAGATAACGCTTGCTATTCGTAATTTTGAACATTCATTTAAAGAGATCACATTTTCTAAAGATTGCCGCAGCAGTAATGCAATTACGGAGGCACAACTTGCCCCAGTATTTGCTTTTTACAGTCTGGAGGATGTTCAGAACAGACGTTTTTTGATGCCGATAAAAACAAAAACAAATGAAAATGCACAATATCATAACTACAGAACCTTTGGATTTGCGGCTTCTGATGAGAGTACCAGAGAACTTGACGAGCGAATAAACGCTATCTTTATACGAGCATTATCTGAAAAGGGGCTGGAATACAATCCGACTGATCCTGATTTTATAATTCAGACTTTCTATAGTTTTGAGAGTAATCCTCTTTTCAAGAATAATTCTGCTTCTTTTGGAAGTTATCAGCCTGTATGGCGATATGATACAAGAAACAACAGAACTGTAAGGGTGCCATTATATAATCCTTCTGAAGGGGTTCGTATAGATGATATTGCTTATGAGTTAGAGTTTGGCTTTCGCTTCTATGATATGAAGTTTATGAAGGCTGGCGAAATGACCTTGATTTGGGAGAGTGAGGTATCTGAACGCCTCAGTTCGTATTATAGTCTGACTGACTATCTTGAGATGAACCTTCCTCTTATGTTGCTGAAATTTCCTTATGCAGGCAACAGGTCTTTTGCCACATTTCAGGTAAAATATCTGAAATACAATTATACAGGCATAGGTTATGATATAAATGATTTGAAAACAGTTGCGTCTGTTGATCCTAGCTCACCCGCCGCTTTGGCAGGAATACTTCCCGGTGATGTAGTTGTTAATATTCAGGGACAGAGCTTCGATCACAGTTCATCTCAGTCGCTGACAGAGGGTTATCGCCGTTTCATAGCTGAAACTATGCAGTTTAGGGATACTAATACCCGATATACCGATTCAAACGGCTTCAAGGATTGTATGTTTTGGAATGTATCTGATTATAACAGAATATCTACAGCAATTTCAAATAATAAAAGATATAAGGCTGCTTTTTCGTATTTATTCAACTTTAATCAATATATAGATTGGAATACTCCGGTCTCTATTAATATTGAAGTAGTAAGAAATGATGAAATACTTAATTTTGCCGTCACTCCATATATAAATACAAGCTCACATCTGCTGGCTTACTAAAAACCATATACTTTATTTCTACATATATATAACTTTGGTATAACCTCAGCCAAACCAACCTCTATATTTACAGAGGTTGATACGAAGTTGAAACGAGGATGGTACGATGTTGCACTGGCTGATCTATAGCTGAAGCAGTACTTTTAGGCAATTAGTTGCTATTGAGTGTATTGCACTGCCCGACTCATTTACGTTGAGATAGCTATTTAAAGATTTTGCAAAAAAAGTATCGAAAACATTTGGAGGGTATCTAAAAAAAGCTCTATCTTTGCATTCCATTTCCACTAAAAGTGTGTTTCATTACAGAGGTTATTGATTGAAATGGTTCAAAATTTGTGTTCATGTTGCAGAGAAGAAAAATAATTTGAAAAATATTCTCATTTTATTTTGGATATTAAAAAATAGTCCCTATCTTTGCACCCGCTTTTGGAAGGAACCCTTCCTGGAAGCAAAAAAACAAGAAGCGATCTTTAGAAGATTTACATACAAATTATTTTAGACAAAGCAAGTACAAGAAATATAATCAGATTATATTAAGGTACCCGTTCAATAGAATTTAAAAGGATATAAATCGTGAATCCGGGG
>JAQVXD010000035.1 GCA_028709385.1 Fermentimonas sp. | reverse complement strand
TCCAGAATCCAAAATTTAAATCTGCTATAATTACACCTTGTGTTACTGGTTTAGATTTACTCTTTTCAATCGATTTACTTATACTATCACTAAGAAAATAATTGTTTTTGGTCTTTCCTGTCTTTCTATCTTTGTAAGTCAAAGAGCTATCCTTCATTATTTTATCCTTCTGATTAATTAACCAGTGGTCATCATTAAAGTAAACGGTGAATTTTTCATTTAGTGCGTTTCTTAAAATGACCTCTACAAGTGAAAGCAGTGGATAAAACGATTGGGACAGCCTCATATTTGCTTGATATAACTTTAGGGCTTTTATATAATCATTCTGACAAGCTTCTAAATAGCTTTTTAAACGTGCATTGGATATATATTTATTTATATCCTCTATATTTCCGTCGGTCATTAGTATTAAATATTTATAATATTCTATAATTATGGTACACATCAATTAGCGAATACACATAATAATTTGTACATTTGCAATGTAATACTTATTAAAGCCTCTTTACTGTACAGTAAACGTAAATAAGTGATAAGATTTAAGCCCGTTTCGACGGGCTTTTTTGTTTTAAAATCATCTCAAAAGAACTCTACTCCATTCTTAAAACTGGTTTTACATACTTGAGACAAAAAAGTAGACTTTGTTTGACAGCATTTTCTTTAAAGGACTTGTCCTAATGTTTTCTTTGTTTCAAAGGTAAGCTTTTTATGCTTAACTATTGTCCCAGCAAAGCAAGTAACTCCAGTTCAAGCTCTAATAGATAAGTATGCTCCGGAAGCAAAAATCAACGAAAGCTCCTTAGGTAAGCTTGTTAGACTATAAATCAACTTTATTTTTTTCGAGAATAGAGTTATTTTAAAGTAGTAACATGATAAATGACGATAATTTATTTGATATTGTTTCTGCGAAAGCTAAGGAATCTTTTTTTAAGGGATACCTTTCCAGACTCCCCTTCACAAGAAAGAACTCCCATTGCCTAGGAAACTACTTTCGCCAGCAAAGTTGATAATTCCATTGTTCAACATAATTAGGACTATCTCAAAATATCAATATAAGGTTTCAATGCAGCCTCAAACTTAGGAAGATAGTTGATAAATGAATCATTCATTTCGTTCCAATGAGATTCATCATAAACACTAAGACCTTTTATTTCATACCTGATTCTACTAACTTTGAGTTCAGGATTCTCCATCCATTCAAGATCATCACCGAATGATTCTTCTATAATTTGTTTGTGTTTCAACAATTTATTGAAATAACGTTTATTTTGCCCCTTATTGGAAGTGGAAATTGTTAAGTCAATATATATAGAATTCCGCGTAACAATCATAGTATATGCTATACCGCCAATTCCGGCACCTGCATTCAACCAATTACCATTTGAAGGACTGACAAATGAAAACAAATCAGTCTGCTGGTTTAAAAGAGGTAATAGTTGTTGCCAATACTTTTTTCTTACAGAATATCGTTTCGGTTCAATGTTATTATTTGTATCAGCGGAATATTTAATATATAACTCGTCATCTAATTCAAATAAAGTAAGAAGTCTTTTTAAAATAATAAACTTAGAGTTACTATCCATGTTAACTTCAATAAACCAGCCATTTATCACCTCTTGAGGTGATCTGAAATCAGTTTCATTTCTGGTTATCTTCAATACATCTGGACTACTTAACAGTAACTCTGAATTTTTTTCATGTAAAGCTCTTATAACGTAATTATACATTTGAGAAATTGCTTCTTCTTCTACTTTTGTATCCTCAAAAATAAAATACTCAAGTTTCTTATTTGTTGGGCTTTCAGCATCGAATATATTTACTTCATCATAATCATCAACTTCATCAATTACTACATTCGGATATTTCCAGATATCTAAAAATCTATCAGTTATGATTTCAGTCCTCTTTTTGTAATTCTCAATATCCCATTTATCAATTTCTTTCAGAAAAGAGTTAAGCCACAACCTGCTATACCTATATCCCTGCTCATTACTGTTGTTATTCATTTCTCTTTTAGCAATGAATGATTTGTTGCCCATTGCGCCATTATTGCCTGAGAGAGTAAGATTACCAATTGTGTTTAAATACTTTTCTTTAAATTGAATAAAAACTTCTGGTGAAAGCTCTGAAGACCAGCTGGTATCAGGGTTTTGTGGAAATATATGCTCTATCGTTATAAGTACATTACTTGTATCTACAAACTCCTTATTCTTATGATTTTCCAGCTTCTCAAACATGTAATACTTATTCTTTGGTTGAGTATTATATAAATCCTTATCTTTTAATGCAGATTTTATTTCCTCATCTGTAGGAAACTTACCACTTCCCTTCTTTTTTAATAATGCAACAGCAACCGATTCAAAGTAATTTTCAGTATCCACTTCTGAATAAAGAGTCATGAAAATTTTGTTTAAAGCATTTGTAGGCAGACCAACAATAAACCTTCTCCACGTATAACTTTGAATTAATTGTAATATTGAAACAAGCTCCTCTTTTGAAAGTAATCCATTTTCTGCATCTTCAAATACCTGCAATAAAAATGGATAAGCAACATTAATTTCTAATCTGTTTATATAGTCAAGCTCCTTCTTAATATTCGAATCTTTTACCGATGAAGGATTTATAAACTTATTATAGTGATAAGATAAAGATTTAATTTGTTCTAGTTCCTGATTAAAAAGCTCATTATTCTTGTCAGTAAACAAACCTCTAAATTCAACGTAAACACTGTTCTTTCTTGGGATTTTTTTATTACGCAGTGTCAGATAGTCCCTAATAAAATCAGAAACAAGTGATTTGTTTTTAATCTTATCTCTTGCATTATCTTCTATTGGGCTCCATATAGTTTTAAATATATGTTCTTGACGTTTTGAAGGGAGATCCATCAAAATATAATTCCTGATTAAATCAGACTGGGTTAAATCAAGTCCTGTAGAGTTTAAACTTTCAAATATACGCTGAGGATCATCCTTTCCTCTTTCAAGAGAAATATCAACAAAAATCAGTCGCTTCAAACCATCAACTATAGTCTTAAAGTTCTGCTCATTAATAGTGTTTCTGAAATAATTATAATTTTCAATCACATTAGAGAATTCAGAAAATTCATCTATTTCGTTGGAGAGAAGTGCTTGATATGCTTTTGAATTTCTATCTGTTTGTTTGAGCTTCAACTTGTAAGATTCATTATCAACATATTGATTGATGATAAACTTATTGTAAACCCTCCCTGCATCTTGTTGTAGATCGTTTTCCTTTGCAAAATGATATAATGCAACATTCAAAATACTCAATGTTGTCAACCTCTGTTGTCCATCTATTATAACCAACTCATTTATATCACTGGCACTATATATCCCGTCATGTATATAGACAATGCTTCCAATAAAATGCGTGCCTCTCTCTTCTTTTTCAACAGAAATTATATCTTCAAGTAGTTGCATACATTCGGCAGTTGTCCAATCGTAGTTTCTCTGGTAAACAGGTATAACAAACTGTACATCCGGCTTTTGTAAAAAGTCATTTATCGGTAATTGATTTGCTTTCATGAGAACAATATTTATGTTAACTTTTACAAAGTTATCATTCTATTTTAAATAAACATTGAAAAATAAATAGTAAAGCGCCTTTTTCATGAACTTGCAATGATTAGAGTTGACTTTAAATTCGTTTTTGTAATGTGATTTAGAAATTAAATCAGCCATCTTTAAATTCAACGTATTGTTTTCCCCAAAATTAATTAACTTAGCATTTCTTATGTAAACACTGTATTCATGAAACTAAATATTTTAAAACCAAGACAGGCACTTAATAAAGCGTTTCTAAAGGTAAAACCTAACAGATCTGAAATTGAGAGCTTCAAAACTAACCTTATCCATCTACTCGACAATATCAATGATATTGAATCCGAAGAGTTTCATAAAAACCTGATAATAGAGTTTCTTAAGAAAACATATTATGACCCTGCCTATTTTATCAATACCAAAGGGCGCAACGATCTGGTAATTCATAATGATAAAACAGCCGATAGTACTGTTGGAGTAATCATAGAGACTAAAAGTCCAACCAACAACACGGAAATGGTTTCCAAGGAAAATCTCAATACAAAAGCATTTCAGGAGCTGGTTTTGTATTATTTAAGGGAGCGTATTACTCACGAAAATATTGAAGTAAAACATCTGGTGATCACTAACATCAATGAGTGGTACATATTTGATTCAAACACATTCGACAGGATATTCGCTCAGAACAGGACTCTTGTAAAGCAATTTAAAGACTTTGAAGCAGGCAGATTATCCGGCATCAAAACAGAATTCTTTTATAAAGAAATTGCAGAGCCATTTATATCAAAAATTGAAGCAGAGATCAATTTTACATATTTCGATATACGCGAATATAATAAACCATTGCGTAATGAGAATAAAGCCGATGACAATAAACTGATTGCCCTGTTCAAACTACTTTCTCCCGAACATCTCTTAAAACTCCCTTTTGCTAATGACAGCAATAGTCTGGATAAAAGTTTCTACAACGAGCTTTTACATATTATCGGTCTAAAAGAGGTTAAAGATGGAGGTAAAAAACTAATTGATCGTGCTAAAGAGAACGAACGTAACAGGGGCAGTATCCTTGAAAATGCAATAATACAACTTGAAAGTCTCGATAAAATAAGCAGGCTGGATAATCCATCCAGATTTGGCAACAATACACAGGAAAGACATTTCAATGTTGCCATGGAACTTACCATCACTTGGCTTAACCGAATTCTGTTTCTTAAACTTTTAGAAGCACAACTAATCACTTATCATAAGGGAGATAAATCATATTCTTTTCTAAACCTTGATAAAATCAAAGATTATGATGACCTGAATACTCTATTCTTCCGTGTATTAGCAAAAAAGTATGAAGACAGACATTCAGAAATAAATCAAATATTCGGTAAAGTACCATACCTGAACTCTTCGCTCTTTGAACCTTCGGATCTTGAACATGAGACACTGTTTATAAGTAATCTAAAAGACGACAAAACTATTCCGATATTATCATCAACTGTGTTAAAAGACAGCAATGGCAAAAGAAAAACCGGAAAAATAAACACTCTCGATTATCTATTCCAATTTTTGGAAGCTTATGATTTCAGCAGTGAAGGAACTGAAGATATCCAGGAAGAAAATAAAACACTTATAAATGCCTCTGTACTCGGACTATTTTTCGAAAAGATAAACGGCTACAAAGACGGTTCGTTCTTCACTCCCGGTTTCATAACTATGTACATGTGTCATGAAACTATACGCAAAGCTGTTGTTGAGAAATTCAACGAAGTAAAGAATTGGAATTGTAAAAATATGGATGACGTGTATGACAAAATAGAAGACCGCAAAGAAGCAAATGAAATTGTAAACAGTATTAAAATATGCGACCCTGCAGTTGGTTCAGGACACTTCTTAGTGTCTGCTCTAAATGAAATGATTGCTTTAAAGAGCGACCTTAAAATACTTCAGGACCTCAATGGCAGACGATTTAAAGAATATAGTGTAGAGGTTGCCAATGACGAACTTGTTGTTACTGATGAAGATGGAGAACTTTTTGAATACAATCCCAATAATAAAGAGAGTCAGCGCATACAAGAAACATTATTTCACGAAAAGCAGACTATAATTGAAAACTGTCTTTTTGGGGTAGATATAAATCCTAATTCAGTTAAAATATGCCGACTACGTTTATGGATAGAACTCCTTAAGAACGCCTATTATAAAAACGATATTGAGCTTGAAACTTTACCTAATATTGATATTAACATCAAATGCGGCAATTCTCTTGTCAGTCGTTTTGCCCTGGATTCCGACTTAAAACAAGCACTTAAAAAGAGTAAATGGACTATCAGTAGTTATAGATTAGCTGTCTCCACATACCGTAATGCCGAAAACAAAGAGCAGAAAAGAGAGATGATGCGTCTGATTAATGATATAAAATCTGATTTCAGAAGTGAGATAGCAGACAACGATCCTAAAGTAAAAAAACTGCGCAAACTATCAGGCGAGTTGTATCAAATGACCCAACAGCAACAGCTTTTCGAAATGTCGTCAATAGAGCAAAATGCATGGAATAAAAAGCTTGAAGACTTAACAAAACAAACAACTAAACTGGAAGCTGAAATAGAAGAGATTAAAGCCAACAAAATCTACGAAAATGCCTTTGAATGGCGATTTGAATTTCCAGAGGTATTAAACGATGATGGTGACTTTGTGGGATTTGATGTGGTGATTGGGAATCCACCTTATTTTCCAATTTCAAAACTCAAAGATCAAACAGGCTATTTTTCTAAATCTGACTTTAAGACATATTCAAAAGGTACTGACATTTATTGTCTTTTTTATGAACAAGGAGGACGTATTATTAAGCCTGATGGTTATTTAACTTATATCACCTCAAATTCTTGGTTGCGATCAATATATGGAGATACACTTAAAGTATACTTCAAGAATAACTTGCAACCTGTTGCACTTTTGAATATTGAAGATATCCAGATATTTGAAGAAGCGACAGTTGAATCCAATATTATTACACTTCAGAAAAAAAAGTTAACAAGTTCTTTTCCGGTTGTAAATCTATCTAAGGACTATTTTATAGGATCTTCTATATCTGATTATTTTGAAATGAATAAGTTCGATTTTGTAGTTCCAGACACATCTCAGTGGTTTATCGGTAATCATAAAGAAGGCAACTTGAAAGCAAAAGTTGAAAAACAGAGTAAATTACTTAAAGATTTTGAAATAGAAATTAATAGAGGATTATTAACAGGATACAATAAGGCATTTATTATTGATGATAAAAAGAAAAAAGAACTGATAAGACTTGATGCTAAAAATTCAGAAATAATTAAACCAATTTTAAGGGGGAGAGATTTAAAAAAATATAGCTATGAATTCAAGGATATGTACATTATAAATTCTCATAATGGATTAAAAAAGAATGATATCCTAAGAATTAATATTGAAAATGAATATCCGTCAATATACGATCATCTTAGCACTTTTTCACCAGATATTGAGCAACGTTATGATCAAGGTGATCATTGGACAAATCTAAGAAATTGTGCATATTTAAATGAATTTGAAAAACCAAAAATCGTATGGGGTGAAATTTCAGACAAACCAAAATTCGCTTATGATGATATGAATTATTATGCAGAAGCTACAACATTTATAATGACCGGAGAAAATCTTAAGTATCTATTAGCAATTCTTAATTCAAAAGTATCTGAATGGTATTTCAATTTAATTGGAACTACAACAGGAATGGGTACCAACAGATGGAAGAAGTATAAAATTGAGCTACTTCCAATTAAAATCCCTTCTATTGAACAAGAAAATCAAATCGAGGATATTGTCAATAAGGTTATTACAATCAAAAGACAGGATCCTTCTGCCGACACACTAAATTTGGAAAACGAAATTGACCAAATAGTCTATAAATTATACGGTTTAACCGAAGAAGAGATTAAAATAGTCGAGAGTGTATAATGTAAATTAATAAATCGCGTTGTGGCAAAGAGAAAACCTATAATCATTGGCAATAATACTTTTGATTATAAAAAGGATGCTATAGCTCATTATCGTAAAATACTAATCTCTTATAGTTTTGGAGAGTCTCTTAATGAGTCTGACTTTTATGATCTAATTGATTTGTTAAATTATGATTACACTGTTAGCGAAGATGAGTTAGAGTTAGATGAATCTGACATTTATATTATAGATATAAAGGTCTCCAAAGTTCAATTCAGTACGAAATGCTTTGAGGTCTTTTATAGTGATAACTCAAGTTGCTACATCTCTTACTTGATGATTTTAAATAATACAAAGTACACACCAGAAAAGCTTTTCAATGCAGCCTGCAGAAGTGCAATAAATAAAGATATAAGAGATGTCAAACAAAGATATTTCGACCAATACTCAATCAAAGGTCAAGTTAAATGTCAGGAAACTGGAATTCTTTCTAAATGGACTGAGCTAACTGTTGATCATAGACAACCCAATACTTTTTCTGTTATTGTGGACAGATTCAAAGAATTGAAAGGTTTTGATCTTGATAAAATTGAATATAAGTCTGATGACAATAACTTTATCATATTTGATGATAGCAATATTGCCGAACTCTTCAGGGAATATCATAAAGAGAAAGCTAACCTCCGCCTTGTAAGAAATGAATGTAATTCCGGTAGGACGAGTCTAGCCATAATAAGCAGAACAAATAAGGATCTAAAGATAGAATAAAAATAATCGCTCCATTGACACATATAAATTAAGCCTATTTTGAAGTTCATTTTTTTAAATCATATTATATCCAATTACATATAAATCAAAATAAACCACCCTTATTATATGCTTTTAAATATAATTCCTTATAAAACAGGTGTGGCACTTATAGAATCTCAGTCTGACAAAAGTTAATCAGGTGTTGATGATGTTTGGACATAAGTTAGCACCTCTCAATCATAAAGAAATTGAAGAATGAGACAAGGAAAAGTGTATTATAATAATGATTTAGCCGGTATCATTACTGAAACGGATGATGGTGAATAACTTTTTTCACCTGTGAGATGAAAGTTAAGAACACCATAGAACCAATTGTAACAAGAAATTGGAAATACGACTTACTTCGTGATCCAGGTGAACGGTACTTCAATTCTTTTTAATCAACCGAACCGACAAAAAGCAGGATGGATCTTTATAGTAATCGCGGGAATTATCCTCTATTGTTTCTACAGCAAATCCGCTATCATTTATTCTTACATGATATCCATCGTTTGTCCAGTACCTGTTTTCAATACCGCCATATTTATAATCAAGAAACATCATGGATGCCCCAATAGCATAATCGAAAATATTTATCCAACCATCATATTCCGAAGTAGGTGCTTCATAACCCAATGGGCTATGGCCCGGGCTCTCATGTTTATTACGGAATGATAGTCCTGTATTTAGATTGTACTTTGTCAGCATAGCATGGATTTCCTTGTAATGAGTTGAAGAAGGAACCTGCCAGCCAGAAGGTGCAAAACCATTATCTTTCACTACAGAGCGTTTATAATAGAATCCTGATCCTAAGATACATGCCTGGGTCAACATGCTGAAATTATGATGGTCGTTAATTTGTAAATTTTGTATGCGTTCTATTGAATTCCCATTTCCATATTTATCGGATTTATAATCTTCTCTGGTCCATATATCGCCAAATATTTTCACCAATGGATAGTTGTAGTATGCTTCATTATAATGAACAGCATTCAGGTAAGAGTTATGAATTGTTGTCTTCTTAGGCGTCTGATCTTCATTCAATTTAGTTCTTACTGTTGCTCCTCCCAGATAGATATTTGAATACTCCTTCTCTTCAAGATCTTCATAATCCACAACTTTAAGATTCGATCCATTCCAGGAGATTCTTGCCGGGCGACGACCATCATATCCCGGGAAGAAACCTGCGTGCATCAATATTTTACCGCTTGCCACAGGGTAAATAACATTCACGCGCTCTTCCGGGTTAATCTCCGGAATAAACTCATTACAAACGGTGGCTATCACTCTGTTGCTGCTGTCTTTAATATCCTTCACCAAGGTTTCAGTCGCCCCATCACTAAATGTTGGAAGCGTTATTTCATAACTATTTTTATCCTCATACTCCACAGTAACAAAACCATCACCTTCCATCACGGATTTAATCTCCTCCCTGCGTGCAGGACTTGAAGCCAGTTCATAGAGAGGGATAAGACCTTCCAGATCCGAACCGAAGCCTATCAGTGCTGTTTTGTTTGTAGAGATACTATCGTATCCCGCTATCGACTTTTTCCACGTGTCGATTGCACTTTTATCCGAACTGACCGTCAGCGGCGCTGAATCTCCTCCGATAGCCGTAAATGAGAGTGTAATCTGTGATTCATTATTAGCATAAGATGATTTGATTTCTGCATCCATAGAAGCCTCCGAATTAACAAAAGCATTTGAGTAGGAGGCTTTGAGGTAAGCCGTAATATCATAATAACCGGTCACTTTCGACACATCCACCGTAAGGTTATACTTCAATCTCCCACCCAAATCGGCTTTCGTAATCAAATGGGTTCCGTATTCCCTCAGAAGCTTCTTAACTCCTTCTGTACCTCTGTAAGTGTCTGTTTCACCGTCAATAGCCTTCTTGGCGGCTACTGTCATCCAGTTTTCTCTCACATCATCTATGTCAGTGACAATACTAATATCTGTCACCTTATACTCTATATACGATATCGCATATTCGTTAAATTCACTATTTGTAACACCTGAGTTAAAAGTGGCACCCACTTCCCCTTTAAAACCACAATACTTGCCTCCGAAACTCACAGCCTCACTCAGGTTTTGAGCTAAATTCTCGAGACTCGAGCCTGTCACTGTTCTCTCATAGAACCTGGCACTTGAAGCATTAAACTGAATTAATTTATCAGCTTTCATCTCATACCAGCGCACAATCTGTTTGGTCACTGAATTGGGAGAAGCATACTCGTTTAAAGTATTATAGCCATAGCCTACTGCATACTTCTTGATAGAGGGCAATTCGTCGTCAATAGTCGTCAAACCGTAGTCCTCAACAGACTTCTGACCAATTTCGAAAGTCTGCACAGCCGATGGATCAGTGGTAGAGATAAGAGTAACCCTACCTGTCTGGCGTGACTTCGTATCATTCTCAAGAACACATATTTGCACAGTTGCATTACCGCTTCCACTCGTAGGGAACAGATAAAACCAGTCGCCCTGCGACTCAATTTCCCAATCTCCATTACTTTGCACCTGAAATGAAACTTCGTGAGCCCACATATCAAGCATGCTGACATCTGTATCCTGGGGTAACTCTGGCATCACCCAAATATCTTCATTAACGGAACAGGAAATAAAAATAACACTAAGTATTAATACAAAAAACTTAAACAATTGTTTCATGAATGTTAATTATGTTTGTTAAAGAAGAATATTCATAAGAGTTACGAGTTTCGGCTCAAATTTATAAAAATATATTCTAAAAATTGCTAAACCTGAGAATATTTTTAACAAAATTCTTTATTCTTCATTATGATTGTGAAGGCGTAAGTAAATACTGTCAGAAACAATTTCTCCGTTAACACTTCTGAATGCTATATAGGGGTGAATTATATCTCCTAACCATGTTGGCGGCAAAAGCATCTGTGTTATTCCACTCGATCTTTGTGCTGCACAAAGAGTGGTGATTGCCTCTTTCTTTGTGGAGTTATATACAACAAGCATTACCAGGTCGGTGGAGCGTGCATTTTCTTCTAATGTGGTATCCCAGCTGAAATGCAACTGATCATCAACCATCTCTGCTTTTATAGCAGATGCAGGATATAAAGAACCGCGTGAAACCAGCACTTTTGAGTAGTCTAACAGAATCGTATCATCCACTTCCGTTGCTGCATGTTTTACATTGTATGATGTTGCTGCATTAAAAGCTGTCAGCCTTCCGCTTGAATATTCCTGAAAACTTACCCTTATGAATGGTGTTATTGTACTTAACAATTCAATTGTTTCAGTGAATTTAGTTCGCTGTTTTACCTGACTTTTGGTTCTGGGATTATTTACTTTTTTTGGCAAACTTCTCACATAGTAGATATCTTTCCAATATGCACCTACAACATTTCCAACCTTACCTGAAATTCCTCCGTGTATACCTTTTTTTAATTTACCCATAATTATAAATTTTAAAATGTTAATAATTGTATGAGTTCAAAGGTCGGGGTTTACAATATCAATAACAAAGATCGGTCGATTTGGCTGCATTTGTCCGGGTTTGGCACGGTTTGGCACGGTTTGTCCACATCAATACATTCTTTGTAGATAAGTTTTACTTTGAATTTAGTTTTGTTTTAACTAAACCTTACTTTGAGTTGTTATAAAAGGAGTTTATAAGGACGAGGTATGAGCAAAGTAAGGTCAAGTTAAGGTCGAATTATGGTCGAATTGCGGTCAAATTACAACAGAAAACAATGAGACATACAATTTTAGGTGCCGGGGGATCCATCGGAAATGCTTTAACATATGAGTTCCCTTATCATTTTGATTCATCAAAGTTCAATAATCATTTTAACTATACTCCTGTAAATTATGAGGAGGGGATTAAAACGACTATTGAATTCATAAAGAATAAAACCGACTGAAGGTTTACTGCAAAAACTCCGTTATTTTCCCACTGATCTGCATCAGCGAAATCTCATACAGTTTGGTGTTGTACTGAGCTGTTAGCAGTCGCTGCTCAGCTTCAAGCAGACTGTTTTGTGCTTCTCGCAGTTCGAGTCCCGACAGATCGCCTATCTGGTATCTTTCCATCGCAATCTCATAATTGATGGTGGCGTTTTCCAGACTCTCTATCTCCAGGTTGGTGAGCTCGATATTATTTTGGTATGCCATCCACATATTAGCGAAATCACTCTCTACAACAAGCTTGTCTCTTTCAACTTCCAGCTCCCTGTTTCGGATCGTGATCTGTTGGTTTTTTTGCTCCCTTTTGCGGTTGAATCCGTCAAATAGAGTATATCCCAGGGTGACTCCCACATTCGGTCCCCAGCTGCGTTGCTGGTCGAGATTGCCGGTATTATAATTATAATGGGTGAATCCATATCCGGTATTTAGACGGAGGTAGGGATAGTTTCTGCTTCTCAGGTTTTTCAGCTCCAGTTCGCTTAGAGTAAGATTGCTTTCACTTAACTGCAGAAACGTGTTTTGTGTCATTGTCATGTCAAAAAGTTCCTCTTTTGCAAGTGATGGGTTTAACATAATAGTGGTGTCCTGAGCCATAAACTGACTCTCCACATCCGCACCCATCAGTTCGTTAAGCTTGATTCGCGAACGGTTGAGGATTTCGTATTGTTGAATCAATTGTGAGCTGTCGGCATTGAAATCAACCCTTGCCTGCTGAAGGTCGAGTCTTGAAAGTGATCCTACCTGATAACGAGCTTCTACAATTCGCAGGCGCTCTTTAGAGAGCGATACGGCATACTGAAGGTTGCCAAGTCTGATTTGCTGCTGCACGTAGTTGTAATATTCTGCTGTCAGTCCGGCTATTAGGTTTTCCATCTCCAAGCGGGTGTATAGTTCGCCAACCGACTGCAGCTCTTTAAGGCGCTGATAGTTTGTCTGCACTCTGAATCCTTCAAAAATCGACCAGTTAAGATTTACACCCGCATCAAGTGTTTGGGTGTTGGAGTTGCGATTTTCTACTACTTCCGTATCACCTGCGGGGAACTGATCTGAATTGTTGCTGCGCAGGTTGTAGCCTGAATTGAGACTCACTTGGGGGAGATATCCGGCATTTCCGAGAGTGACATTGTTATCTGAAATCATCTCCTCATTGCGTGCTATCTGAAGGTCGAAATTGTTTTCAAGACCAATCCTAAGGCATTCCCGAAGGTCAAGAACATTCTCTATTTTTGGTCGTTCTTGTGACTGAGGATGCGCCGTTAAGGCAAGTGTTGTAAATAAAAGTAAAAAAAAGAGTCGTCTCTTTTCTTGAGTAAAAATTATCATGATAATCTTTCTAAATCTTAATCTAAATCTTAATTGAGTTCAGTCTGTTCGTTCTCTCCAGCAAGTAAATTTTTTCCATTCTTCTTCTCTTCAGCAGATTTTCTGTCAGTTGACAGGTAAATATACATCGCCGGAATCAGAAACAGAGTCAGAAGCGTTGAGATTAATAGTCCACCAATAACCGCGGTACCCATGGCAATACGACCATTGGCACCTTCACCCGTGGCCAGAGCCAGAGGGAGAAGTCCCAGCACAGTTGAAATACTGGTCATAAGTATAGGTCTTAATCGTTGAACTGATGCTTCAATTATTGCCTGGTGTTTATTTAATCCCGCATTCTGGCGCTGGTTTGCAAATTCAACAATCAGAATACCGTTTTTAGCTACAAGTCCCACAAGCATAATTATACCAATCTGACTGTAAATATTCAGCGTTATTCCAAATATCCACATAAACAACAGGGCACCAAACAGTGCCAGCGGAACGGTAAACATAATTACGAAAGGATCCTTGAAGCTTTCGAACTGAGCTGCCATAACAAGGAAGATCAGCAGAATGGCAAGACCGAATGCGAATAGCAGACTTGATGAGCTCTCCCTGAAGTTTCTTGATTCACCTTCAAGTGCTGTTCTGAATGAGTCGTCCAGTACATCCGCAGCTATCCGGTCCATCTCTTCAAGCCCCTCTCCCAAAGCATATCCGGGAGCCAGACCCGCTGTGATAGTAGCTGAATTGAACCTGTTGTACCTGTATAGTTGAGGAGGTGCAACCGACTCTTCCAGTTTCACCAGATTATCCATCTGAATCATCTGTCCCATATTGTTTTTGATATAGATGGTTCGCAGGTCAACCGGCGTATTTCTCTGCTGTCGGTTGATTTCACCCAGTATCTGGTACTGCTTGCCATTCATATAGAAGTAGCCCATACGCTGTCCACTAAGTGCGTATTGTAAGGTCTGACCGATATCACGCGTACTAACGCCAAGCATTGCAGCTTTATCCCTATCGATAATAATCCTTGTTTCCGGTTTGGTGAATTTCAGATCCACATCCGACATACGGAAATATGGACTGGCATTCATTCTCTCGAGAAATGGGGGTATAAACTCTTCAAGCTTCTCAATATTAGGAGCTTGCAGTACATACTGGATAGGCATTCCTGCCCTTCTTCCGCCGAAGGTTGACTGCTGCTGCACGAATGCACGTGCTGCATTTTCGTTTCTCACTGCCTCTGTCAGAGCATCAGCAATTTCCATCTGACTTCTCTCCCTCTCATCCATATCCGGCAATACAAGGCGTACCATACCAAATCCTCCGCGAGTCATAGTTATATTCGACTCTTTTTCGGGTGCCACTGAATCTGCAATTGCCGAGATCCTGTCGGTATAGTCCCTTATAAACTCAAAAGTTGCTCCTTCAGGCGCAGAGCTTCTGATCATAATCTGCGAGCGGTCTTCAAGCGGTGCCATCTCTTCGGGAATTGTGTTCCATAAAACGGCAATCAGTATTCCTGCAACTGCAATAATCGGGAATGCAAGCCATTTCCTGCTAATAAAAGAGGTGAGGGTTTTATGGTAGAATCTGTTCATACCGTCAAAGAACACTTCGGTCTTATCGTAAAATCTACTCTTTTTCCTCTGTTTCTTAAGCATCTTGGATGATAGCATCGGAACAAACGAGAGTGCTACAAAGGATGATATTATAACTGCACCTGAAATTACAATACTGAATTCCCTAAAGAGTCTGCCCGTCATACCTTCTAGGAATACTATCGGGAAGAATATTGCAACAAGTGTAATTGTTGTAGAGATTACCGCGAAGAAAATCTCTTTGGATCCTTCTATAGATGCTTCTTCAGGGTTCATACCGCTTTCTACCTTCTTGAAGATATTCTCTGTTACCACGATTGCATCATCAACAACAAGTCCTACTGCCAGAACAATTGCCAGCATAGACAAAACATTGATAGAAAATCCGGCAAGATACATCACAAAGAAAATACCTATAAGTGAAATTGGTATAACCAGGGCGGGTATAAGTGTCACCCTCCAGTTACGCAGGAACACAAAAATGATAAATACAACCAGCAGAAAAGCTACAATAACGGTTGTCTGTACTTCACTGATTGATGCTCTGATAAATTTTGTGTTATCAAATGCAACATCGAGTTTTACATCTTCAGGCAGGTCTTTCTGCATCTGATCCATGCGGACTCTTACTTCATCTGCTATATTTATATGATTGGCACCGGGTTGGGGGATAATTACCGCACTTACCATCGGTACTCCGTTTCTGCGAAGAATATTCTGCCGGTTAGCTGCATCCAGCTCGGCATAACCTACATCGCGAAATCTTACAATTCTGAAATCATCCTCAATCAGGATAAGATTATTAAAATCCTCGGGTGTCTCCATTAGTCCCATGGTGCGGATCGATTGTGAGATGTGATCACCCTCAATACTGCCTGCAGGAAGTTCGATATTTTCCCTGTCGAGAGCACTTTTTACATCCATGGGTGTGATATTATAAGATGCCATTCTTATAGGATCCAGCCATAGGCGCATGGCGTATCTGTACTCACCCCAAATCTCAACTGCACTGACATTTGAAATGGTTTGCAACCTCTCCTTTACTGTCAAGTCGGCAATCTCAGAAAGCTCAAGGAGTGAGCGTGTGGGACTCTGAACGGTAATCTGCATGATAGGGTCGGAGTCGGCATCAGCCTTAGATACTGTTGGAGGGTCGGCATCGCGGGGCAGATATCTTTGAGCGATAGAAACTTTATCCCTCACATCATTAGCGGCAGTCTCCATATCTACACTAAGCTCAAACTCAACAGTGATACGTGAACTGCCCTGGCTGCTGCGGCTGACCAGTGACCTGATACCCGGAATTCCGTTTATATTCTGCTCCAGTGGTTCTGTAATCTGATTTTCTATAACCTCGGCATTGGCACCGGGGTAAGAAACATGAACAGTGATAACAGGGCGTTTTATACTTAATTCGGATAAATTCATGTCTTAATTTGCGTTGTTTTCAACGAATTGATCAATTCTGACCGGCATTCCGGTCCTTAACTGCATAACTCCGGTTGTGAGAAGTGTGTCGCCTACCGATAGGCCATTTATTACTTCTACAGAGGCGGCTGTTCGCATTCCTGTAATAATTTCTACTTCCTGAGCAACTCCGTCATTATATACATAAGCAATATCACGTCCCATCTCTTTAACACTTGAAATACTGGGTATCACTATTGCATCGTTTATCTCATCAAGCTTGATCTGTACACTTGCTGATTGTCCCGGTTTTATCTTCCCGTCGCTGTTGTCATATCTTGCACGGGCAAACAAGCTGAGTGTGCTGACATCCAGGCGTGATTCAACTGCGTAAACAGTTGCATTATGAACCTCAAGACTATTATCTACCATAAAAGCAACCTCACTTCCCGGTCTTATGAGATTTACAAAATTCTCGGTAAGAGAAAATTCAATTTTCAATGGTGAGATTTTGGTGAGATTAGAGACAACAACATTAGGCGATGCATAAGCACCCTCGCTCACTTGCCTGAGACCAAGCAGGCCGCTGAATGGTGCACGCAGTTCGGTTTGTTTGATTCTTGCCTTGACAAGTTCAATTTCCGCCTTTAGTGTTTCGAGCTGTGTTGCCACAGACTGGTAGGTTTCCTGACTGATAGCATCTTTATCTAAAAGTGTTTGTTGGCGGTATAGTCTGTCTTCTGCCAGAGGCATTTGCGCTTCCAGCTTCTTGAGCTCTGCCTGTAACGGTGCGTCATTAACCTTTGCCAGCAGGGTTCCTTCCTGAACATAGGTTCCCTCTTCAAAATATATATCAGTAATTTTTCCGGAAGACTCAAATGTAAGATCTACTTCCTCATCAGGCAACAATACTCCTCTGATACGAAACAAATTGTTGAGTGTTTGTGGCTTCAGTACAGTGGCAGTGACTACAAGCTCGGATCTTGCAGCACCGGGACCACCGCCCTGCGAGAGCTGATTTCCGGGATCTCCGTTTTGATTGTCAGATGCAAACAATCTTTTGATGGTTGGGAAAAATGCCATTCCCAGTATAATTACTGCAATGGATGTAAAAACAATAATTCGGGTTCTTTTATTCATAATTATGTGCAAAGTCACTAAAATTACAACAATACAACAAATAAGGGGCACTGATAATATGTGATTTTAGTTTTTTTAGGTTATTAAATCGACAGACCCTCATTTAAAATCGACGAATCAGCTCTTTTTCTTAATTAAAATAACTATTTTTGACATTAAAATTTTAAATTATCTGTAGTATGAAAAAACTTATGTTAACAATGCTGTGTATTACATGCAGTTTATTGGTTTCCGAAGCTCAGGATTGGGCTAATCTTAACTATTTCAGGGAAGCAAATGAAAATCTTGCGCCTGTGCGTACTTGTGATGACAGAGTTGTATTTATGGGTAACTCAATAACACAGGGATGGATTAATCAGGTTCCTGAGTTCTTCGCAGAAGAGAAACAATATATTAACAGAGGGATAAGCGGGCAGACAACTCCACAGATGCTGCTGCGTTTCCGTCAGGATGTGATTGATCTGTGGCCTAAGGTTGTAGTGATTTTAGCAGGTGTTAATGACATTGCAGGAAATACGGGTCCTTCTTCTCTTGAGATGATAGAGGACAACCTTCACTCTATGACAGAGCTTGCTCATGCACATGGTATTCAGGTTGTTTTGTGCTCTGTGCTTCCTGCTTATGATTTCCCGTGGCGCAAAGGTTTGGAACCGGCCCCTAAGATTGTTGAGCTAAACAAGAGGATTAAAGAATATGCTTCAAAAAAAGGTGTGGTTTATTGCGACTTCTTTTCTGCTATGGCGGATGAAAGAAACGGACTGCCGGAAGAGTTGTCGGGAGACGGTGTGCATCCTAACAAAGAGGGTTATGCCGTGATGCAACCTATTGTTGAAAATGCAATTGCACGTGCTTTGATTATGTGGAAAGAGTTTAAGTGAGAATGATCTGATTTGCAACAAAACGCCCTTGGATATGTTTAGATTAAAAACATATTAATATTAATGTTGCAACCGTATGAAAGATCTAAATAAATATTCTAAAACAATCACTCAGGACCCGACACAGCCTGCAGCTCAGGCGCAGTTGTATGCACTTGGTTTGTCAGAAAGAGATTTAGCAAAAGCACAGGTGGGAATAGTCAGCATGGGCTATGAAGGGAATCCTTGTAATATGCACCTGAACAGTCTGGCTTTAGAAATCAAGAAGGGTGTCTGGAAACAACAGCTTGCCGGCTTTATTTTTAATACCATTGGGGTAAGTGATGGTATGAGCAACGGCACGGATGGTATGCGTTACTCCCTAGTTAGCAGGGAGGTAATTGCCGATTCTATTGAAACAGTTTGCGGTGCTCAATACTACGATGCTCTTATTGCCGTGCCGGGGTGTGATAAAAATATGCCGGGTTCACTTATGGCAATGGGGCGGTTGAACCGTCCTTCAATAATGGTTTACGGAGGTACGATAGCGCCTGGGCATTATAAGGGAGAAGATCTGAATATTGTATCGGCTTTTGAAGCATTGGGACAAAAGATTGCAGGAAAGCTTGATGAGAAGGATTTTAAGGAGATAGTGAAGAGAAGTTGCCCCGGTCCGGGT
>JAQVXD010000080.1 GCA_028709385.1 Fermentimonas sp. | reverse complement strand
GTGCATTAAACCTCTTTCCGTACGTTTATAAGTTTTCAGGTGTCCTTTTGACCGCTCTGTTATTTTGATTGCAAACATACGTTTTCAATTAATCTGCGGTTAGGACTTATTATATTAATTATAGGACAAAACCCGCTTTAACATTTGGTTAGATTAGTATGAAATGCTCATAAAAAAATGTAAGTCTCAGAAAATGAAGTGTAAAGGTGTGCTAAAAGTTGATTTTTGTAGTAAAGAATTTATTTAATGAATAATTAAAATTGTTTCTAAATCTGAATTACCGAAAACAGTGTTTTCAGATGTTGGATTTTACATCAGGCAGTTTCCTGAATTGGGTTGGTGTCAGTCCAGTTTGTTTTTTAAATGCACGTGAGAAATAATTCAAATCAAATATGCCACATTCTGTTGCAACTTCACCAATAGTTGTGTTTTGTGAAGCGAGAAGCTTTTTTGCATGTGAAAGTTTTACCTGCAATATATAGCTCGAAGAGGGGTAACCGGTAATTGCATTTAGTTTTTTATTCAGCTGGGATACACTTATTGCCAGCTCTTGTGCTAATTTTAAAGGTGTGAAGTTGGGATTCTTCATCTCACGGTATATAATATCTGTTGCGTGTCTGAGGAATTCAATATTTACGTTGTCATTTTTTATATCATTTTCTTTTTTGTCTTCTTTGATTACTGATCTGTAGTATTTAGCTTTCATGCGTTCGCGTGTCTCAAGTATATTGTTTACACGTATTTTAAGTTCCTCAGGATGAAACGGCTTTTTTATATATCCGTCAGCACCGTTCTTATAGCCTTCTGCAACGTCCTTATCACTGTTTTTTGCTGAAATCATTATAACCGGGATATGGTTCAAAACGGTTGAAGACTTTATTTCTCTGCATAATTCAATCCCGTTTTTCTTTGGCATTATAACATCGGTGATTATGATATCAGGGATGTGTTCATTGGCTAATTCGAGTGCTGATTCGCCATTACTGGTGTATATTATATTATAAGTGTCTGACGGGAATATTGATCTGATATATAATGCAATGTCTTTATTGTCCTCTACAAGCAGCATCGTTATACGGGGGTCGTCTTCTTTTATCTCGGTTGAGAACAGGTGAGCGGTATCTCCGTTATTAACAGGGGCAGTGATTTGTTTACCGTTCTTTTCGTTAGTCCAGCGTGGATAGAGAATTTTCTCGCTGATATTCAGAGGGAATTCCATGACAAATGTTGTTCCGCTTTCAGTATCACTTTCAACATTTATTGTTCCGCCAACAATTTCTACCAGCTGTTTGGTGAGAGTTAGGCCTATACCGTTGCCAATCATTTCGCCATTTTCTTCATTTTGGTAAAACAGTTCAAATATGTGGGGAAGCGCCTCTTTGCTGATTCCTTTTCCGTGGTCGATTACCTTTATTATAAGTTTTTTATCATTTTTTTTGTCTCTTTCCATTAAAACGTAAATGCGTGTACCCTCTTCACTGAACTTAATGGCATTACCTAAAAGATTGTGCATTATTTTGTTTAGGTAATCAGGGACAAAGTCGGTTTCAATCTCACTCTCTTCACTGAAAAAGAAAAGATCAATATCTTTCTGTTTGGCATATATCCTGAATGTTTCTGAGATCATGTTGACGAATGCTACTATATTTCCGGTTTTCCACTCGAGCGCTTTTGGTGCTGTTTTCAGGCTGGAGATGTCGAGTAGCTGATTAACCAGCTCCGAAAGGTTTTTTCCCTGGCGCTCAATTGCGTTAAGATATGTCTCGGCATTATTGTTGGATATGTCTTTCTGCTCACGTAGCTGTCTGCTTAATCCCATTATTATAGTAAGTGGGGTGCGAAACTCATGAGTAATCTTTGTGAAGATATTGCTTCTTATCTGTTCCACATTTTTGAGTATCCTGATTCTTCGTGTCCTTTCAAGGTATGCGTATAAAAGCAGAGATGCGGAAATCGCAAGTAAAAGAATTATTACAATGTAGTGAGTGTTTTGAAATCCTTCGCGCATATATTTAAATTGATGGTTAAGTCCACAAATTAAGATATATTTTCAATACCAACAAAATTTAATGCTAAAAAAATATCAAAAATAGGACGCAGACAGGTCATAAAGTGCTACAATTAATCATTTTTTATTATTTATGTGCTACCAACTCAAAATCTTTACAGGAGTGATATTGATAATTTTAATTGTGTATATGATTAACAAATATATTAGCATAGTGCTTTTTCTTAAATAAATTTAAATAAATGCTATTAAAATGTGTCTTTAAATGTCAGTTTTGAATGAATATCTGATTTATTTTATAGTTTTAATAATTTCAAAAGAGAATACTTATTTTCAATCGTATGAAAAAAAGTGTAATTTTGCAGACAGTATTAATTAATGAATATGAAAGTGTGAAAACAGTATTTAAAAGGGTGGTATTATTTTCTCTGCTTATAGGGAGTATTTTTGCATCATGCAAAAAAGGTGAGACATTTATGGTCGAAGGCAATATAGGTTCGGCAAAAGGTGACACATTATATCTTGAGCACAGGGGGCTTGCCGGGATTGTTTTGCTTGATTCAGTTATACTGAAAGAAAACGGGTCTTTTAAATTCAAAGAGCCTGCTCCTCAGAATCCTGAATTTTATCAGTTGAGGATCGGAGGTCAGGCTGTCACAATTGCTGTTGATTCAGCAGAAACGCTTAATGTGAGTGCAGATGCAAATGATTTGTATGGATCTTTTGCAGTTGAGAATTCTTATTCTAATGATCAGCTTAAGAGGGTTGACGGATTGAGAATGCAGACTGAACAGGAAATAAGTTCACTCGAGAAAATGCACGCTGCAGGTGAGGTTGATGATATGTCATTTCTGAATCAGCTGGATAGTGTTTTAACCGGTTACAAGAGAGATATTTCTAACCTGATTCTTGGAAATCCTTCAAGTGCAGCTGCTTATTATGCCGTTTTCCAGAAAATAAATGATTATCTGATATTTGATCCTTATAACAAGCAGGATTATGCTATGTTTGGCGCTGTTGCCACTACATGGAACAGGTATTATCCGGATACTGAAAGGACTGTTCACCTTTATGATTTTACAATTAATGCTTTGCAGACTCGTCGTAGACAGGAGCAGCAGGATAAGTTGTTTGAGAATATACCAGTTGAAACGGAATTAGGATTGCCTGATATTTCACTGCCGGGTATAAACGGTGAGAGTGTTTCGCTTTCTTCTCTCAAGGGTAAAGTGGTTCTGCTGGATTTTGTTGTGTACAGTGCGGATTTTTCGCCAAAGCATAATATTGATCTTAATAGTTTGTATAAAAGATATGGATCCGGCGATTTTGAAATCTATCAGGTCTCTTTTGATTCCGATGAGCACTTCTGGAAAACTTCGGCTGATAACCTGCCATGGGTGACTGTACGCGATCCGAGATCAGTTAATACTCCGTTACTGTCAACTTACAACGTCAGGCAAATTCCTACAGCATTTATAATTGATCAGGACGGCGATATAGTTGCAAGAGTTGAGGATTACTCGCAACTGTCTGAGCAACTGAGTAAAGTGTTGTAAAACATATTGATATTTTTTTGGTTTTTCGGAAAATGTCTCTATCTTTGTAGAAGTTAATCATGAAAAAAGTGAATTTCCGGCCTTTCGAGACAGGTCGGAATTCTTCTTTATATATTTGAGTTTTAAAATGTTAATATAAAAAAATATGGCTGTTACATATATGTCTGAAGATGGGCTTCAGAAATTAAAAGAAGAATTGGTGTACATGGAGTCTGTACAAAGGCCTGAAATATCAAGACAGATAGCTGAGGCCAGAGACAAAGGTGATCTTTCGGAGAATGCTGAGTATGATGCTGCGAAAGAGGCACAGGGATTGCTGGAAGCCAAAATTTCGCAGCTGAAAGGACTTATTGCCAGTGCCCGTTTGATTGATGAGAGTAATATTGGTACAGATAAAGTGCAAATAATGAATAAGGTCACCATCAGAAATCTGAAGACAAAGAAAGATATGACTTATACTCTTGTTTCAGAGAGTGAGGCTGACCTTAGAAGCGGGAAAATTGCTGTGAACTCTCCTATTGCACAGGGGTTGCTCGGCAAAAAAGTTGGTGATGTGGCTGATATAAAAGTACCTTCAGGAATTATGACTTTTGAAGTATTAGATATTTCGATTTAATTTTAAATAACGATGGCAACGATATTTAGCAGAATTATAAAAGGTGAAATTCCTTCCTACAAAATAGCAGAAAGCGATAAGTTTTATGCTTTCCTTGATGTTAATCCAAGGGTAAAAGGGCATACTCTGGTTGTTCCTAAACTTGAGGTTGATTACATTTTTGATATAGATGACGAATTGCTTGGCGAAATGATGGTCTTTGCCAAAAAAGTTGCAAAGGCGGTTGAAGCTGCAGTGCCGTGTAAACGTATCGGAGTAACGGTACTTGGTTTGGAGGTCCCGCATGCACATATCCATCTTATACCGTTGCAGAGCGAGAAAGATATGAATTTATCCAACCCTAAGCTGAAACTGGAGGCTGAGGAGTTCACTGAAATAGCAAACAAAATCAGAAAGGCTTATTCTGAATTAAAATAAAGAATTGAATTTATTACCGGGTATAATTGCCCGGTA
>JAQVXD010000079.1 GCA_028709385.1 Fermentimonas sp. | reverse complement strand
GGTAGATAGAGATAGTACAGTTTATTTTCAGCATTTTGGCAGAAAAATTAATGATGCAACTCCATTCTTAGTAAAGAAAACATATCGGAGGGCGGATTATGGTACCGATCCGCACGCATATCTTGCAGCAGGAGGTGCCAGTTACCGCGAACCGGCACTGCGTGTAACTCATACCGATGGTGATCTGAATACCGAACTGGCTTATGTTGCACATAGACAAGAAGAACTTTCAGATCTTAATGTAGTTAGGACTGTCATTACAATGCAGGATAGGAAACATCCGCTGACGGTAGAACTAATTGTTACTGCCTATAAAAAAGAAAATGTCTTCACTCAGAGCGTTAACATTACAAATAATCAAAACGATGAAGTAATACTTCATAATTTTTACTCCTCATATTTGCCAATACGGGCTAAAAAGTACTATCTGAATTCTTTTCACGGAGCTTGGGCACAAGAAATGTTCATGGAGGAGAATCTTCTGAACCACGGAATTAAGTCGATAGAAAATAAGATGGGTGTACGCACAACTCATACGGAAAATCCCTCTTTTGTGCTATCGCTTGATATGCCATTGAACGAAAACAGAGGTGATGTGATAGGTGGAGCTTTGGCTTGGTCGGGGAACTACAAATTAAACTTTCAAGTGGATGAGTTTGATATATTAAGTATAACGGCCGGAATAAACCCATACGCATCAGATTATAAACTCTCTTCAGGAGAAACGTTTCATACTCCTGAAATGGTTTACACATACAGCACTTCAGGAGCGGGTGGTGTTAGTCGTAATCTTCATGATTGGGCACGAGGGTATCAGGTATATGATGCTGAAACTATTCGTCCAACTCTGCTTAATAGTTGGGAGGGTGCCTATTTTACATTTGGAGAAAAAACCATTACTGATATGATGGATGATACTGCAGATATGGGGCTTGAAATGTTTGTACTTGATGATGGCTGGTTCGGTAATAAATATCCACGGAATAGTAGTAGGCAAGGGCTTGGCGACTGGCAGGTGACGAAAGAAAGGTTGCCACGTGGGATAAGTTACCTTGCAGATTATGCAGTGAACAAAGGACTGAAATTCGGAATATGGATAGAGCCGGAGATGGTAAACCCCAAAAGTGAGCTCGCTGAGAATCATCCGGACTGGATAGTAAAGACTGAGGGGCGACCTGTTCCTACAACTCGCAACCAGTGGTTGTTAGATATGGCTAATCCTGAGGTGCAAGATTTTGTTTTCGGTGTTTTTGATGATGTAATGAAACAATCGGACAATATCTCTTATATCAAGTGGGATGCCAACCGACATGTTGAGTCGGTAGGATCTGCCTTCTTACCGGCAGACAGACAGTCCCATTTTTGGATAAAGTATACACAGGGTTTATATAGCGTGTATGAAAGAATTAGAGCTAAATACCCCGATGTTTTAATTCAGGCCTGTTCATCGGGCGGAGGGCGTGTGGATTATGGAGCAATGAAATATCACCAAGAGGTATGGACCAGTGATAATACCGATGCACGTAGCCGTATTTTTATTCAGTATGGTACAAATATGATTTATCCTGCTCTTGTTACCGGCTCACATGTGTCAGCTGTTCCTAATCATCAGACTGGTAATATTACACTATTGAAATTCCGTTTCGATATGGCTATGAGTGGTAGGTTCGGAATGGAATTGCAACCTAAAGATTTGTCGAAAGAAGAGAAAGAATTTGCGAAGGCAGCAATTGAAAATTATAAGCAAATAAGAGACATCGTTATGAAGGGCGACCTTTTTCGAATTATTTCTCCTTATGAGGGCAAAGGGTTATATGCTATAATGTATGTAAGTAAGGATAAAAAACGTGCCGTAGTGTATGACTACTGTTTCGAATATCAGGGGCGTACTCTGCGTTCACAATCAATTAAATTAAATGGTCTTGATTCAGAAAAACAATATAAATTGACCGAATTGAATGTAGATAAGTCTAATTTCTGGGGAAATAATAAGGTTTTTAGTGGTGAGTATTTGATTAACGAAGGCATTAACCCGCAATTGGAGAAAATGTACGAAAGTGCTGTTTTCCTTTTGGAGGAGGTTGAATAATTTAAAATTAAGTCAATAGATAATCACATTCAATTAAAGTAGTTAAATGACATGCAAACAAAAATAATTGTAATTTGGTTTTTCTTTCTGGTATTTACGTTCAGTAAATTTTCCATCAATGCACAAGAAATTCCTGTTAAAGAAAAGAATTCAATAAGATTAATGTCATATAATATAAATGATGTACATGGTTTAGACGATAAAGTAGATTATCAAAGAATTGCAGATGTAATTAATAATGTTAGACCAGATGTAATTGCTCTTCAAGAGATTGATAGTGTAGATTTGTTGTCAAGAAAGACTCTTATGCATCCCACTTACGCTACTTCTATTGATTATGACCGGGGAAGGCATGGTGTGGGAGTTCTTTCAAAAGAAAAGCCTCTGAGTGTAAAGAAAATACCTTTACCCGGAAAAGGTGAAGATAGAATACTACTTATAGTAGAGTTTGAACTTTATTATTTTGGAAATGTATACTTTTCTCTTAATGAAGAAGATAGAGTAAAGTCGGTTGAAATAATAAAGAATGAGGCTGAAAAACTTTTAAATCAAGATAAACCTTTTTTCCTTGCAGGTGATATGAATGATATACCTGAGTCTAAGTCTCAAAAAGAGATGAATAACTTTTTTACATCGTTGATTCCTACCAAACAGTTTACTTTTCCTGCAGATAATCCAACAAAATGTATAGATTATATATATGCTTATAACGAAGTCGGAGGATGGTCTCTTTTAACAAACAGAGGTGTTATTACCGAGAAGGAGGCTTCTAATCACAGACCTATTTATGCAGATATAAGGATACATGCTGAAGAAGATAATATTTTCCGCACAAAGCCATATCTGCAAAATCCTACAGGTAATGGAATTACCATTTCATGGTTAACTAATGTGCCAGTTCACAGCTGGGTTGAATATGGTGTTGATGGTAACTTCGATCAGACATTACAATTGTATGTTGATGGACAAATGAATATCAATAATTATCATCATAAATTCAGGTTAGAGAACTTAAAACCGGGAGTAGCATACAGTTACAGGGTATACTCTAAAGAGATGACTGTGTATGAGGGATACAGAAAAGAATTTGGCAAGACAGCCATTTCTGATACTTATACATTTAAAATTCCTTCGGAGAATAGTTCTGATTTTACTGCTGTTATTTTTAATGATCTTCATCAGAGAAGAAATTTAATTGATTTGTTTACGGATTTGATTGCAGATATTGATTACGATTTTGTTTTTTTTAATGGTGACAATATTTCCGATCCAAGAGATGAGGCACAAGCTGTCAGTGCATTGTCTTATATGAACGAAATGGTTAATGCATCGTCTGTGCCTGTTTTTTATATACGAGGCAACCATGAGATACGTAATGCATATTCAATAGGTTTAAGAGATTTGTTGGATTATGTTGATGATAAGACATATGGTGCGTTTAACTGGGGCGACACAAGGTTTGTTATGCTTGATTGTGGTGAGGATAAAGATGATAGTAGCCCTGTATACTATGGATTAAATGATTTTAGCGGATTGAGAAAAGATCAGGCTGAATTTTTAAAGGAGGAGGTAATTAGTAGTGACTTTAAATCTGCTTCCAAACGTGTTTTAATTCATCATATACCTGTTTATGGGCTTAATGAAGATGCATATAACCCGAGTCTGGAAATGTGGGGAGATATTTTAAAATATGCTCAATTTGATGTTTCACTGCATGGACATACTCATAGATTTGCATATCATCCTGTGGGGAGTTTGGAAAATAATTTTCCTGTAGTAGTTGGTGGAGGTAATAATCCTGAGAGTGCAACATTGATGGTCCTTGAAAAAAAAGGAGATAAAATGACTTTGAAAGTGTTAGATACAAATGCTAAAGAGTTGCTAAAGTTGGATTTTTGATAACATTCACTACGATATTTATATGATACTGAACTATTAAACAATAACACTTTATGAAATATATATTATTCCAAATATTTTTCTTAATTACAACTATGAGCTTATTATCTCAAGAGAAACCTATATTGCTTTTCCCTGATGGTGCGCCGGGAGAGTCTGTGAAAATGAAACAGGTTGATGATCTTACCGGCAATAAAGTTGCGGGCTGTCCGGTGTTGCGCATAAGTAACGTTAGTGAACCTACATTAACATTCTTTCCTGCTCCTGCCAATAACAATTCGGGTGTTACAATTGTAGTGAATCCGGGTGGGGGCTATAATATTCTTGCTTATAACTTAGAGGGTACGGAGATATGCAAACGGTTTAATAGCTATGGAATAAACTGTGTGCTTGTTAAGTATCGTGTACCACGTCGCGAAGGGTTGGAAAAGTATGAAGCTCCATTGCAAGATGTTCAAAGAGCAATTGCATATACTCGCTCACATGCTGAGGTGTGGAATATTAATCCTGATAAAATTGGGGTGTTAGGGTTCTCTGCAGGTGCACATTTGTCGGCAGTAGCCAGCACTAATTATGATAATAGAACATATCAGAAAATCGACTCTCATGATGATGTTAGCCTTCGTCCTGATTTTACTGCGTTGATCTATCCTGCCTATCTT
>JAQVXD010000009.1 GCA_028709385.1 Fermentimonas sp. | reverse complement strand
ATCATAACTGTTTGTTTCAATCTGTGAAAAATGTGACGCTTTTTTCAAAACCTATCTGGTGTAAAATTTCATTCTGTGAAAAATGTGACAAAATTTTCAAAACCTACCTGGTGTAAAATAATCACTGCCTAAAATATCCCTCAATATTCTTTGTAAGACATCTGTAATACAAACATACAATAATAACTATAAACAAACAAATATTATCTATCATTTACAGGACTGCCTTTTGAGTATTACACTATGCTTTGCTATGTTTTGTTATTTGTTTATTTTGTGTATTTTTCTGACTACGGATCAGAAGGTTCCAGGTTTGAACCCTGGCGGGATCACTCTTTATAATACACACAATAAAAACTATCAAACTCTGAATAGAAGTTTGGTAGTTTTTTTTATCTTTGAAATGAATTAATTGAAATCTGCAACAATGGATAATCACTTAAAAGATAAAATCACTTACATCACCGGAGGAGCCAAAGGTCTGGGAAAAGCTATAGTTACACTGTTTTGTGAGAATGGAGCAGACGTAATATTCTGCGATATAGATGCAGAGGAAAGCAATAAGCTTTGCAACGAACTCTCGTCATACAAATGCAGTTACCATGAAGTAGATATTTCAGATGCAGAAGCATTGGAGCAATCTGTTAATCAAGTAATAAAAGAAAAAGGTAATATCGATGTTATAATAAACAATGCAGGAGTCAGCTATTTCAATTCAATTCTTGACACCAAAGTAGAAGATTTTGATAAAGTACTGGATATAAATCTACGCCCTATGTTTATTACTGCCCGCACATTGGCAAAACTGAGAGATGCCAATCCAAACTTAAACACCTACGGACGTATTATAAACATCTCTTCCACCAGATATATGATGAGCGAACCCGACTCAGAATCATATGCCGCCTCCAAAGGTGCTATTTACTCTCTTACCCATGCTTTAGCAATATCATTGAGCAAATACAAAATTACCGTAAACTCCATCAGTCCCGGCTGGATTGAAACCGGCAACTATAATCTGCTCAGTCCCCAAGATCATAGTCAGCACCCATCAGGCAGAGTAGGCAAACCCGACGATATTGCACGCACCTGCCTGTTCTTGTGCCATCCCGATAATGATTTTATAAACGGACAAAACATCGTGGTGGATGGAGGTATGACTAAAAAGATGATATATCAGTAAGGTACTTATAAAAAAATGATCCTCATAAAATCAAATTCAATGAGGATCAATTGTAGTTTCATGAAAATTAAACCGTTATTTACTTCATCTTTTCAATATCAATGATAACTGTACGGTTATAAAACCTTTCTTCCGGCAGTTCATTATCGAAAGGAGCTCTGCTTGTATCATCACCATAAGCATTTGTAAGGAAATTCACGTTGTTTTTACCTGAATTCTTTACTGCTCTTGATAAAATACTTTCTGTTTCACTCGCTCTCTGTTTAGACAGATTCATATTATACTCTTCATTACCAATAATATCGGTATGCCCACTAATAATAACTTTACTATTATTCTCAATTCGGGGAGCAATAACTTCTGTCAGAAATTTCTCGTATGTATTTACGGTACCAAACTTATCAAAGTCGAACAGTATGCTGTAACGTAAAGATTCTTCTTCTGACAGTTCGGGACTACGCACCAAATTGAGTGTAGTCTCCTTCTTAACTTCAGCGCCTTCATTAGTTAGTCCTTGCATTACAACCTTGTATGTACCTTTGTTTCTATTACCAAGAATTGTGTTACCTAAAACACTTTCCATCTCGCTCGTATATGGTCCGAAGTTTTGTGTTACACCATTCTCATCGGTCAGTTTTACATTCCATGATTTAAGTGGCTGCTGTTTTTCCGATTTAGAAGTAAACAATACTCGACTATCCATAGAATTGTCTTTCAGTGCAATAATTTGTACAGGAGTCATCAGATCAACAGACTTACTTACAATTTCTACACGACGATCGTCTGCACGAAGTAATGGCAGGTAGCTAACACCACCGGGTGATTCCGAAGGATTTATTGGCCGGCTTCTTCCTTCAGTTTCAATTCTTGAACCTTGTACTCCAAAAACATCAACCAGATATTGTTTTACCGATTCGGCATATTCTTTTCCCAATTCAATTCCGTTGCCGGCAGAAGACCCGATTAATGAGATATTTGCACTTGGATTTTGAAGCATTCTATATCCCAAAACATTCAGAATATTGTTATATACATTTAATTGTCTTCCCGATCTACCCGTCTGATCTTTATAATCAGCATCACGCAGGCTCTCAGTATTAAATTGCAACGCATTGTTTTTATTCAATTTTACATAACGATTGGGAATTGCTGACGAACCCTCTTCGAAGAAAACATAATTACGAAGCGGGAAAGTCTCATTAATTGTTCTTCTTACAGGGTTTGTAAGAGGTGCACGAACATCAAATTTAACATCACTCTTCGCTATTGGCATAATAATAGTTTGTGGAGGAGCAGGAGCAATCACTCTATCAGCTCTTTTGTTTTCGGGGCCTCTTCCAAATTTAAATGACATACCGGCACGTATAGTAGAGAGCGACCAGCTTTCAACATCACGTGGTTTCTGTCCAAAGTAAGGATGATACGAAATAAAAGGAGATAAGGCTACTTGTGTCCGACTATCAGCTGATGCCAACTGTATATCGTAACCCACACCAACGTGAGATGAAAATACATTCTTGCGAATGTTGCTAAAATCGCCTTTTGCAGTATTAAACATATCCCCGTTATCCTGATCAAAAGTATAAGTAAACGATTTATTCAGGTTATGATTATATGCAGCACCCAGGAAAACATAAAAATCCGGTCCGAATGGTGAAATACGTATACTTGGCTGAATGGTTGCATAACTCAAGCCTGTATTTAAATCCTCTGGGCAATTACAGGGTGACTCCACCTGATCGAAATCTCCTCCTCGGTTATCATAACCAAGATTTAGCATAAAGCCAATAAGTGACATCGGACGATATTCAAGCAAGATGGTACCTAATCCACCAAATCCTGAGCCATCATGAAAAGCAGAAGGAGCCATCAATGATTCATTCAATTTTTGGGTTGTACCTGTGTACATGTTGTAGTTGGCAGCACCCGTGAGACCTATCCAAAACTTGGGCTGTGTTCTTTGAACTTCCTGTGCCATTAATGTTGAGGCAATGCCAGACAACATCAGTAACACGAATAACATTTTAATGTAAATATTTTTTTTCATTTGATTCTTTTTTTAGTCGATGAAAGCCTGATCCGGATTGATCAGGCTGCATCTGACATGAATTGTTAAGGTTTGGTAACTATATTGGTATCTAATGTAACTGATGCTACACGAGTAAGTGCGCGTCCTATCAGCGTGGCACCGGTATTTAATGTAATAGATTGATCAGCAAGGATATTTCCGAAGAAAGATGAGTTGGTACCTAATGTAGCTGATGTACCCACCGACCAGAAAATGTTTTTAGCCTGCGCTCCGCCTGCCAGTACAATACTGGTTCCGGGGTCGGTAATCAGGGTTGAACCCATTTTAAAGATCCAAACTGCATTCGGATTGCCACCAGCATCGAGAGTCAGGATGCCATTAGGACCTGTTCCTGAAATACCGCTGGTTGATGCATTCACATACAAGCCTGGGGCAAGTGTGAGTCCGCCTAATTGTCCCGGTAATGAGATAGCGTCTGTTGATCGCGACTGCGCATCATTGAAGGCAGTAGTAAGATCTGTTTTGGCTGTACCCACTATAGGACTGGCCACCGTGTATAACGTGCCGATTACATTAGTTCCAAGCAGTCCGTTGATAGTAGCAGTGGGAAATGAACCTACATCACCCGTAATACGAGTAGTAACTCCTGTATTTGTAACTCCTGCTCCTGCAAGAATTGCAAAGTTTGCAGCTGAACCAAGATTTATGCCTAAAGGACCTGCAGGACCTACCGGATCAAGAGTAAAGTTAGCTACAAGTGTTCTGTTATCGTTTATCACGAAAGTATAACTCTCTAATACCGAAACACTCACGCCATTTTCAGTCCACTCATCAAATGAGTAACCCGCGTTAGGCTCAGCTAATACAGTAACCGAAGCTCCGGAATCGAATGATCCGCCTCCACTGGTTACTCCGCCATCTAAAGGATCAGATGACAGATTAACAGTCAACTGAATAAGAGGTGCGGTTGTTGTGAAACTCCATACAGAATCAGCTAACAATGCATTACCTTCCAGATCTTTAGCTCCTTTAGTTACTGTTGCAGTATACAATGTACCCGGCAATAATGGACTGTTTGGAGTGAATGTACCTTCGACACCTGAATAATCTATGAACCCTAATACTTGTGTTGATCCATTTCTTAGGATGAAAGTAGAAGAGTTGATGGTTGCGGGGTCCATTGTTTTGCTGAAAGTAGCAGTTATTACTTTATCCAGTGCTACATCAATAGCCTCATCAATTGGGTCGGTATTGATAATCTCTGGCAACACGGGCACGATAAGTTCCTTTGTAGTAAACTTCCATATGTAATTGGCAGCAAGTGTATTATTTGTTAAGTCAACTGTGCCGGTAGTAATTGTGGCTGTGTATTCCTCTCCCGGTAACAAATCAACAAGCGGCTCAAATGATGCCGTATATCCATCATAACTTACTGTTCCCAATACCGGACTATCTCCATGCATAAGGGTAAACGTAGAATTATTAATGGTTGCAGCGTTCATTATTTTGTTAAACGTGGCTTTCACGGTTTGATCGGTTGGAACATCAATGGCTCCATTCAACGGATCAGTTATTGTAACTAACAAAAGTGAACCAGTGGCAAAACTCCATGTAGTGTCATTTCTCATTGGGTTTCCAGCTACATCTTCTACACTATTTGTGATGGTTGCCGTATATACTTTATTGGGCAATAAATCTAGAGTGGGAACGAAAGTAGCTTTCACCCCAAGATAAGTTACGACCCCTTCAACAGCGGTTGTCCCTTGTTTCAACAGAAAGGAAGTTGCATTAACCGTTGCAGCATTCATCGCGGTACTAAAATCGGCTGTAATAGCTTTATCCAATGCCACATCTGATGCACCTTCTACAGGATCTGTCAGAATCACTTCGGGGGCAACTCCTGTATTAAAACTCCAGGTATAGTCACTTATCATATAATTACCCATAGGATCCATGGCTCCGCGTGTGACTGTAGCCGTGTAAACCGTATTGGCGTCGAGCAGTGAAGCAGGTGTAAAGGTAGCAGTAGTACCGCTATATGTCACCTGACCAGAAACTATGTCGGCACCTTTCTTAACATAAAAAGTACCTTCGTTTATAGTCTCTGACTCCATTATCTCATTAAAAGTGGCAGTAATAACCTTGTTGGTTAATACGTTGGTCGCTCCGTTTACCGGATCAGTTGTAATCACTTCAGGACAAACTCCTTCTAACTCACCCGTGAAATCGTCAGTATCACATTGCGTGAACGACAGAGTAAGCATAATTAGAAGTAAGCTCATACTTAACATGCTAAAATATCTTCTCTGCATGATTTTTTTCTTCATTAGTTATTGGTTTTTAGTAAATTAATATTGATTAATTCTCCATTAAAAGGAGAGAAAATTATGTTTAACAAAGCTAAGATGTATTAAGATACTCTATATTACACACAACGTTATATATATTACATATATCACAGTTTAATATTTACAAAGTGTCTGGTATCAGATTTACAATGCACAAAAAAAAGGAGCTGCTCTTTGTTCGAACAGCCCCCTCTTATGGTGAATTGACAATAACCCTAATCTTCATATCCGCTTTTTATCACGGTTGCTATCATTTTGAATTGCTCGTTAGCATCAAAACGATGTCGTGAATGAGCCGGAACTACAATGCCATCACCTAATTTAAGTTTATAATTTTTTTTGTCAATATAGAGCTCAGCAGTACCATCAATAATTTGAATATAAGTATCGAATGGTGAAGTTTTCTCCGCTAATTCCTCTCCTGCATCAAAAGATGTAACCGTAATATTACCCGACAATTTCTTAATTATGGTCTTACTAAGTACTGCATTGGGCATATATTCAATAATTTCGACAATAATGTGCGATTTGGATTTTTCTATTTCTGTTTTTTCTAAAGAGTTCATAATCTTTTTTTTCGGGAATTTAAAGAATCTGTTTTATACAAAGATAAATGAACAAAACTGAAAGCAATTACATACTCAACCTTTTATGTTACATAGTTTACTGATTAGGATCAGAGATCTTCAATTAATTTTCGGCGTTTGTTCTTAAGCGATTTAAATTGTGTTGGGGTAAGCCCTGTGACTTTTTTAAACTGGTTTGACAAATGTGCTACACTGCTGTATTGCAACAAGTATGAAATCTCTGTAAGGTTTAACTCCTCATACAAAATCAATTCTTTTACCCTTTCTATTTTATGTAAAATAATATACTGTTGAATAGTAGTGCCCTTCACTTCTGAAAACAGATTAGAGAGATAGGTATAATCATAGTTTAATTTATCGCTGATATAATCTGAATAATTCACTTTAGGTAATTCATCAGAATAATGTACCATTTCGATTATTACATTTTTTATTTTCTCAATCAGGACAGAACGCTTGTCGTCCATCAATTCAAGTCCTGATTTTAATAATGCTGCTTTCAGCGCATCGTGTTGACTTTGGGTCATGTCTTCAATAATTTCTACTTCGCCCAAATCTACCACAACAAAATGAAGTCCAAGCTTTTTCAACTCCTCTTTCACCACCATTTTGCAGCGAAGGCTAACCATATATTTAATATATATTTTCATCACTTTTTTTAACCAGAGAACAGCGATTTAAATGAACTTCTTTTCTTTTATATTATAAGAAAGTCGAGAACTACTTAAATCTTTTCTATACAGTTAAACAGTTTGTGGAGGGAATAGTTGCAATTCGTATAATTTGACACCCCACAGATGATAAATGATATAAATAGTATAAAGACAAACATTTGTAGTACTTTTGTCCCCGATATTAATCACACACACATTTTATGACATTTAAAGAACTAAAAATTTCAGAGCCTATTTTAAAGGCATTAACCGATAAAGAATACCAAACACCAACACCAATACAAGAACAGGCAATCCCTGTAGCACTTGACGGCAGAGACATATTAGGCATAGCACAGACAGGCACCGGCAAGACCGCTGCTTTCGCAATTCCAATAATTCAGATGTTAAATCAGCCTCGTGCAAAAGGTGTAAGAAACGGGATAAAAGCGCTCATACTAACCCCAACAAGGGAGCTGGCGATACAGATCGACGAGAGCTTCGGAGATTATAGCCGGCATACCAACCTGCGTCATGCAGTAATATTCGGAGGAGTAAATCAACGTTCTCAGGTAAATCAGTTGAAAAACGGAGTAGATATATTAACAGCCACCCCGGGGCGACTGCTTGACTTAATCGCACAAAAGCATATATCACTAAGTAACATCAGTCACTTTGTCCTTGACGAAGCCGACCGGATGCTTGATATGGGATTTGTAAACGACATCAAACGACTGCTGCCCCTGCTGCCCAATCAAAGGCAGACGCTCTTTTTCTCTGCAACCATGCCCCCGGCAATAACAAAGCTGTCCAGGACGATATTATATAAGCCCGTCAGAGTGGAAGTAACCCCGGCCTCCTCTGCAGTAGATACAGTAGAGCAGCACCTCTATTATGTAGAAAAACCCGAGAAAGGCAACCTGCTGTTTAACGTACTTCAAAAAGTACAAAGTAAATCCGTACTCGTATTCTCACGCACAAAGCACGGGGCAGACAAAATTGCACGTATACTCAACAAAAAAGGAATAGGGTGCGAAGCAATCCACGGCAACAAATCACAGAATGCGCGACAGCGTGCGCTCACCAATTTCAAATCGGGTAAAACAAGAGTAATCATTGCAACCGATATCGCCGCAAGGGGTATCGACATTGCAGACCTCGAGATGGTTATCAATTACGACCTGCCCGACGTGGCCGAAACATATGTTCACCGTATTGGACGCACCGGTCGTGCCGGTAAAACCGGAACCGCTCTTTCATTCTGTGCTCCCCACGAACGTATGATGCTTAACGATATTCAGAAATTAACGGGCAAAAAGCTGAGCAGTGTTGTTTCGGCTTGAGTAAAGGATTCCAGTTATTATCATAAATAGCTTTATAATTTTTACATTTGTAAAACATTGATCGCCTGATTTTACATGAAAACATTTGCAGCTATAGATTTTGAAACAGCTAACCAGTTTCGCACCAGCGTTTGCAGCGTTGGTATAGTGGTTGTTGAAAACAGAACAATTACAGATCGTATTTATAGCCTTATAAAGCCAAATCCTAATTTTTACTCTTATTGGAATACTCAAGTTCATGGTATTGAATATTGGGATACCATAGATTCACAATCATTTCCTGATGTATGGAAAGATATTGCCGAAAGAATATCCGGCCTTCCACTTGTAGCTCACAATAGTTCGTTTGATAAAAGCTGTTTGAAAGCAGTATATGAATTATATGGAATGTCTTATCCAGAGTATGAGTTTTATTGCACATGCCGTACGGCCAGAAAAGCATTCCCTGATTTAAGGAATCACCAGCTCCACACAGTATCTTCTTTTATTGGATTTGAACTTATTGACCATCATAATGCTTTGGCAGATGCGGAGGCTTGTGCGAGGATAGCGATGTCTATATTGTAGCATAAACTCCTCCCATCTCTTTCACAATCTCCCTAACCTCTTCCCTGAACCATTCCGGCTTGAGTACTTCGACATGGGCACCATGCGATAACAGCTCTTGCCGGAAATCGTAGGTGGGTTTGATGTAGTATTCAAAAATGGTGTAGTCGTCATTGGAGTTAATCACTTTTTGCGAACTGTGCAGCGGGAGTGCTTTTATATAGGCGTCCTGACCGTTGAGTACCTTTATCCTGACTGTCTCGGTTGGGATGTCCTCTCCTGAGATGATACCAAAGCTGTCATCGAAATAAGATTCGAAATCTGCATCTTTGGGCAGATCAAACGTGTGTTCAGTTATCTCAACATGCTTTACGCGATCCAGCGAGTAGGTTTGCAATTTTCCGCCGTAAGGATTATATGCAACAAGGTACCATCGTTGTTTGAATACTTTTAAAAAGTAAGGATCCACATCAAATGTTGCCGGATTGTCTTGCCAGAATGCCTGGTAGATAATCTTTAAGGTAAAATTATCGCGCATGGCTTCAATAATAGTCGATAGGTATTCCTGTCCGTGTGGTATTTTCTCAAACAGGATGCGATGTCTGAACTTGTGACTATCGTTTATGAGATTGTTTACCGTAAATGTGTTAAACAGCCAGCCTCTCACCCCACCCTTCTCAATATCTTCTGAGTTCTCGATGTAATATTGATAGCCGTTACGCTTGTCGCACTCAATGTTGATATCAAACATTTGCTCTATTGCCTTTCGGTGGTTGTGAAAGGTTCGAAGCGGATAATCCTCCTGTTTGTAGTTTAGTGACGAACGTTGCCAGTATTCGTTTATCTCTTCATAAGTGATTTTGTGCTTACGGTGTATCAGGTCAACAAGCCATACATATCGGTTAAAAAGACTGGCAGTGTTGTCTTTGCTGCTTTTCCTTTTGTTTGTCATATGATTGTCTTTTTAGGTTAAAGATATCAGACCATTATGCTAATTTGTGACACAAGATAAATCATAATTTTGAAATAATAAAAATTATTGAAAAAAGTCTGATGAATGTGCAACTGTTTGGCATACATGCCGGTTATTTTTTTGAAACTATGAGACGAAAACGTGTGGAATTGTTCCGATATAAAGCCAAAGAGATTAAGATTACAATTTCTTTGTACTACAATGAGGCGGGGCAACTTATAGTCGACGGATTTGATACCGGCAAGAAAGTCGAGGAAATATTGGGTAGTGAAAATTATAAATATATGTATAAGATTGATCCGGTTGAAGTTGAGAAGTTCCACGCACTTTTTGGCGTTTCAACAGCTGATAAGATGGGAATCTTACTTGAAATCAAAAAACGGTTTGGGGACAATCATGCTTTTTCCGGTCTTGGCAGTTTTATGCTGGAGAATGATATTAAATATGAAGCTGTTTATGGTATGGAGAAATAAGCTAACACCTCAAAAACCTTCTCTTCTTGAAATCCTGTCGCCTTCCAGAATCAGTTCTCCTGAATCTATCTTAAAGCGGATTGCTTTGATAATTTTCGCGCTGTTTTCATCTTTTTTATGGAGAGAGTTTGACCCGGTGTAATTATTCTTCCCGGAAGTTGTATCTGTTGAAGTTGTATCGGAACATTTTGATTCACCGGAAGATGTTTCGGAGGCAGCTGTTTCTAAAAAGGCTGTTTCTGAGATAATATCAACGAGTTCGGTTAAACGGTAGGTGGTTTGTGCTTTGAAAGCTTCTTCGAGCTTTTCGCCGATAAGGCGATAATCCCGGCTGGTTAGTCCCGATTCATTCTTCCTGAGACAGACATCGCAGCAGCCGCAATCTTTTGAATCTGTTTCGCCAAAATAGACCAGCAGCATACGGCTGCGGCAGATATCGTTGTTTTCGGCGTATTCTATTATCGAGTGGATCCTTTTGCTAAAGCGCTTTTTGCGTTCTTCGTAAACGGATTTTGGTATTTTTACATATTCAGTCTCCTCGCGTGAGGTAGCATAGATAATAAAAGGAGTTTTTTTGGCAGGGACGTAGTTTATTAAGCGAAGTTTGGACAGGTTGGTGAGTATGTCATAGACCTCCTGGCGGGATTTCCCTATCCTTATTGCAAGCATTGACTCATCTATATAGATATCGTCGGAGAAGACGCCTGTGTAGGTTCTCATTATTGTGTGGAGGAGTTCGTCGGTTACAGCTCCGAGTCGCAGCGAATACATCTCATCACGGTAGACAAGGAATCGTAGTCTTGAGCGTGTATCAATCTCGTCGGTATACTCTAAATAGCCTGCCAGCTCGAGGATTTTAAGTGCATGGTGTGTCTGAAGGGAGGGCAGTTTGAACCTACTGCAGAATTCTAGCAGATCGAAATCGAATACTCTGCCGGAAGCTGAGCCTACTGCCACCTGGAAATAGTTGCCCAGTGCTTCGTAAACCCGTACAATAAGCTCTCTCTGTGGGAAGGAGTCGGCGATTCTTTTCTTTAACTTGGTGCTGTCGGACTTTGTGTAGAGAATGACTGAGTAAGATCTTTCACCATCGCGCCCTGCTCGTCCTGCTTCCTGAAAATACTCCTCGGGTGAGTTGGGAAGATCCATATGAACAACTGTTCGCACGTCCGGTTTGTCTATCCCCATACCAAAGGCGTTGGTGGAGACAATTATGCGACAGTCATCCTCTTTCCATGCATTTTGCTTAAAAACCTTTTCTTCGTAAGAGAGACCTGCATGAAAGTAGTCGGCGGAGAGTCCCGCTTTCTTCAGTGCCGTGGCAATCTCTTTGGTCTGCCTTCTGCTTCTGACATAGACAATACCGGAGCCTGGCACGGCGTTTAGTATATGAATGAGTTCGCCTGTTTTATTATCTGCCTGCCTGACAACATAAGAGAGGTTTTCCCTCAGAAAGCTTGTTCTGAATACATTCTTCTTTTTGAAATGAAGCCGCTCCTGGATATCATCAACCACATCGTTTGTGGCTGTAGCTGTGAGTGCCAGTACAGGTACTTCAGGGAGTACATTCCTGATTTCGGCAATTTTAAGGTAAGACGGTCTGAAGTCGTATCCCCACTGCGAGATACAGTGAGACTCATCAACTACCAGGAGGCAGACATCCATTGCCTGTAGCTTGGTGATGAATATTTCAGATGATAGGCGTTCGGGTGAGACGTAGAGAAATTTATAGCCGCCGAATATACAGTTTTCGAGTGTGGTGATTATTTCATCCCTCGACATACCGGAGTAGACTGCAGCTGCTTTAATGCCTCTTTCGCGGAGATTGTCTACCTGGTCCTTCATCAGTGCTATAAGGGGCGTCACGACAAGGCAAATGCCCTCCATAGCCATCACGGGGACCTGAAAAGTGAGGGATTTGCCTCCGCCTGTAGGCATCAGTCCGAGTGTATCCCTCTTTTCCCAGACAGATTGAATAATATCCTCCTGCAGAGGACGAAATGAAGTGTATCCCCAATACTCTTTTAATATATTGTGAAACAATTCTGATTCCATATTCAAACATTCCTGTATGATCTAATCCCTTATATCTTTAACCATCAACTGTGTATAGGATCTGTTGCCGTGGGTATTCTCCTCGATTGTATAGCAGATATCAACCGGTTTTCCCTCTTTGATACGCTTGAAATAGTCGTGCTGTGCAAAAGCAATACCCGGCAGTGGCGTAGTTATTGTATCATCAAGTACATCAAGCTTTATATGGCGCTGTCCTTTGCCGACAAGCTTACTGTATCCCGAATCGAATACGTTTCTTGTGAGGAAGACAGGATTGTCATTTTCCGGGCCAAACGGGTTGAACAACTGGAGTCCGTCGATAAACTCCGGTGTTATCTGTGAGAAGGTGATCTGTGCGTCAACAGTAATCTGGGGAGACATCATTTTCGGCTCTAGACCGTCGAATGAGAGTTTGTCGAAACGTTCCCTGAACTCCTGCAGGTTTTCCTCACGAAGTGTAAGGCCGGCTGCGTAAGTGTGTCCTCCGAAGTTTTCCAGTATATCACGGCATGATTCAATTGCTTTGTAAACATCAAAACCGGGCACTGAACGTGCGGAGCCGGATATCATATTGTTTGATTTTGTGAGAACTACGGCAGGACGGTAATATTTTTCGCTAAGTCGCGAAGCAACAATCCCGACTATACCTTTGTGCCAAGTTTCGTCGTACAACACTATACATGTCTGATTTTCAATATCGAGGTTTTTGTCGATATATTCAATTGCCTCTTCAGTGATTTTTTTGTCCAGTTCGCGGCGGTCGAGGTTGTACTGGTCAATATTCAGACTCTTCTCACGTGCCGAGGTCATATCATTTGCAAGCATGAGATCAACAGCCTCTTTGCCGTTCATCATCCTTCCCGATGCATTGATGCGGGGACCGATCTTGAATACGATATCATTAACTGTAATGTTTTTGCGGTGAAGGCCGCAAATCTCTATTATGCCTCTGAGACCGAAGCTTGGGTTCGAGTTGAGCTGTTTTAACCCGTAGTGTGTCATTACACGGTTTTCACCAGTAAGCGGCACAATATCTGATGCGATACTTACTGCAACCAGATCGAGCAGTGGTTCTATATCAGAAAAAGGGTAACCGTTTCTCTGAGAAAAGGCTTGTACGATTTTGAATCCTACACCACAGCCTGATAATTCGTCATAAGGATATTGGGAATCGGAACGCTTTGCATCAACTACTGCAACTGCATCCGGGAGCTTGTCATCGGGCACGTGATGGTCGCCAATTATAAAATCAATACCTTTATCCTTGGCATATTGCACTTTAGTTATTGCTTTTATACCGCAGTCAAGTGAGATTATGAGCTTTACACCCGTTTTCACGGCATAATCGATTCCTTGAAACGAAATGCCATACCCTTCATCGTACCTGTCGGGAATATAATAATCGATATTATTGGTTATTCCCCGAAAGAACTTGTATACCAATGCTACGGCTGTTGTACCGTCTACATCATAATCACCGTAAATAAGAATTCTCTCCTTTTGGCCGAGAGCCTTCTCTATTCGCTTAATTGCTTTATCCATATCGGGAAGCAGAAAGGGGTCATGCAGATCATCCAGACTCGGATACAGAAACTTCATTGCCTCTTCTTTTGCTTCAATTCCTTTATTGATAAGCAGTTCAGCTAATACGGGATGTAAATTTAATTCTTTCGCTAGTTCATCTTTTTTATCTTTTTGGTAGTCTGATAGGGTTGAATAATTCCATCTGTAAGTCATTTATATATATCATTTTTCTTTTCTCTAGAAGCCCGAATTCACATCGGGGAATGGGTGCGGCCTTTAATCATGGATGATAAGGGCTACTTTTGTATCTCAGTAATGGTTTTCTCTATATATACCATTCCGAAGATGTAAAGATAGCATTATTTTTTTGTTTTGATTATCTTTGTACCTCAAATTTAAGCTAAGACAAAAAAATGAAGATTGCAGCGTTGGTTTCAGGTGGAGTGGATAGTTCTGTTGTAGTTCATCAGCTAAAAGAGATGGGCTATGATCCTACTATCTACTACATTAAGATCGGGATGGAAGATAAAGACGGATATATTGACTGCCCTTCTGAAGAAGATATTGAGATTGTAACATATATAGCAAAAAAATATGGCTGCCGCTTTGAGGTTGTTTCTCTGCATGAGGAGTACTGGGATACGGTTGTAAGATATACTATTGAATCGGTGAAACGGGGATTGACTCCCAACCCGGATATGATGTGCAATAAGCTGATTAAGTTCGGGGTGTTTGAACAGAAATGGGGTCATGAATTTGATAAAATTGCTACGGGTCATTATGCCACCACAACAGAGCTGGACGGTATGACCTGGTTGTCAACTGCTAAGGATCATGTAAAGGATCAGACATATTTCCTCGGACAGATAAGTTATGTGCAGGTTTCGAAACTCATGTTTCCCATAGGGAATCTCTTGAAATCGGAGGTGCGCAATATTGCAGCTGCAGAGAGTCTGCCTTCGGCGAAACGAAAGGACAGTCAGGGTATTTGCTTCCTCGGGAAGGTTAACTACAATGAATTTATTGAGCGTTACATGGGGAAGAAGGAAGGTCTGATTGTGGAACTGGAAACAGGTAATATACTGGGTAAGCATCAGGGTTACTGGTTTCATACTATCGGGCAGCGCAAAGGACTGGGACTAAGCGGAGGCCCCTGGTTTGTAATAAAAAAGGATATCAACCGCAATATAATCTATGTATCTAAAGGTTACGACACAAAACATCAGTATGGTGAAACTATTAACATGCAAGGTTTTGAGTTTATCACCAAAGATATATGGGGAGATTTTGAAGGTGAAAGAGAGATAAGCTTCAAGATCAGGCATACTCCCGAATTCACAAAAGGCGTGATATCGAAAAAAGGAGATATGTACACAATTCATTCTGACATTCCGGTTCAGGGTATTGCTGCGGGACAGTTTGGCGTGATTTACGATAAAGAGGCTAATTTATGCCTGGGAAGCGGAATGATAATTTGAGAGTAACAATAGAACAGTTATGAAAAGATTCTTACAATTACTTGCCCTGTTTCTGCTAATTTCGATGCCTGATATGTTTGCTCAGTTTGAAGGCACCATAGGTATTGGTGCTCATGCATCTTATGGCACTGAGATTAACAGACCCGGTATTGGGGGTCACATGCACTACTACCACACCAACAGTCTGCGTTTTGCACCCTCTTTCACATATTTCCCCGAAATAAAAGACAGGTGGATGTGGATGATTGATGCTGATGCTCATTACATATTGCCTGTCTCAATCACTGCCTCGCTATACCCTATCGGAGGTATTCATTATTCCAGCTGGCTGTTTGATGAAACCAGTGAGGTGCCACGGACAACCAAACACCGGCTTGGTGCTAACCTGGGACTGGGATTTCAGCATGATATAAGCTACAGGGTAAGGGCAAACTTTGAACTGAAATATCAGTTTATTCGTGACTACTCGCAGGTTATGCTTTCGGCAGGTTTTGGATTCTGGTTTTAACAGGATATTGAAAAACAATCAATCACACACTTAATCAAAATTAAAGAAAGTTCTTTACAACCTGAGCTAACTTTACTGTAATTATAGTGTTAATCAAATATGTAACGAGTTCAATAATAATATATGAAAGACTTTATTACTCAAGAGATAAAAAAAGAAAATGCTGTTCTTGTGGGACTTATAACCCAGGAACAGAATGAAGAGAAGGTGAACGAGTACCTTGACGAACTGGCATTTCTTGCTGAGACAGCAGGACTTGTGCCTGTAAAGAGATATTTACAAAAAATGGATACGCCTAACACTGCAACTTTTGTAGGTAAAGGTAAGCTGCAGGAGATTGAGGAGTATGTAAAGGATGAAGATAATGAGGTGGGTGTGGTGATTTTTGATGATGAGCTTTCTGCAAGACAGCTTCGTAACATCGAGAAGCAGCTTAACCTGCGTATTATGGACAGAACCAGTCTGATACTTGACATTTTCGCCATGAGGGCTCAGACATCTCACGCTAAGGTGCAGGTGGAGCTTGCTCAGTACGAATACCTGCTGCCGCGGCTTACCCGCATGTGGACTCACCTTGAGAGACAGAGAGGGGGAGGCGGTACAATTATGCGAGGACCGGGTGAAACGCAGCTGGAGACCGACCGAAGGATTATTCTTGATAAGATATCCCGTTTGAAACAGCAGCTGAAAGATATTGATAAACAGAAAACTGTTCAGCGAAAGAACAGGGGTAAGTTGGTGCGTGTTGCTCTTGTAGGTTACACCAATGTTGGCAAATCCACCTTAATGAATCTGCTGAGCAAGAGTGACGTGTTTGCCGAGGATAAGCTTTTTGCCACTCTAGATACCACTGTCCGCAAGGTTACTATAAAGAACCTGCCTTTTCTTCTTACCGACACAGTGGGATTTATCCGCAAACTGCCCACCCACCTTATAGAGTCGTTTAAATCAACGCTTGATGAGGTTCGCGAAGCAGATATACTGCTGCATATCGTGGACATCTCACATCCTGCCTTTAAGGAGCAGATTGAGATTGTAGAGAAAACTCTTTTTGAGATAGATGATACAGAAAAGCCTACAATACTTGTTTTCAATAAGATTGACGCATTCACTCACACGGTGAAGGATGAGGATGACCTCACACCCAAGAAGCGTGAGAATTATACTCTTGAAGAACTTAAGCAATCCTGGCTAAGCAAGCTTAAAGAGAATTGCATATTTATCTCGGCAAAAGAGAAAGAGAATATTGAAGATCTTAAAGAGCTGATATATGAGAAAGTGAAAGAGATTCACGTAACCCGATTCCCTTACAACGACTTCCTCTATCAGACTTACGACGAGGAAGGCGAAGATTAGTCAGACTCAGACAGCTCTCTTGCAAAGTGCTTCGTTAAGAGCAACAACAGCATCTTCGTAGTGTTCACGGACAATAACGAACTGCATGTTCACCTGCATCATCGACTGGGCAAAACTTTCAATATTAATCCCTTTTTCATACAAAGCCTGTGAAGCGCGGTAGAGAAATCCCGGCAGGGCAATATTTGTGCCCATGACACAGACTATCGCCATTGGTTTGGCAACAACTCTGTAAAAAACATCTTTTAGTACATTTATCAGATTTTTGCTTTTCTCATTATCCCACACTACCATTGTAATTGAGTTGGCATTGGTGGATTTAAGGATGTAGCTGACATCATATTTAAGGAAATAACCCATAATCCTGCTGTCAAATCCTACCTCTCCAACCATCATGGGGTCATGCACCTCTATAGCTATCACTTTGCGCGATCCTGACACAATTTCTACCCTGGGTTCGGGAGAAACATAATCACGTGAAATTATTGTTCCGGGATGATCAGGTTCGAAGGTGTTTTTTATACGAATATCTATTCCTGCCAGCTCCAGCGGTTTTGCAGCTTTGGGGTGAATGGCTTCCATTCCTATATCGGCCAACTGATCAGCGATGATGTAATTTGTATGTCCCACGGGTATACTGTTTTCCACACCTACAATCTTCGGGTCGGCACTCGAAAGGTGATACTCCTTGTGTATTACAGCCTCATCAGCTTTAACTTCAACAGCTATCTTACTGAATGTAACTTCACTGTAGCCGCGGTCGAAAGCTCGCATGATACCTTCTGTTCCCTTTGTATAGCCGGTTACAACACAGAGCACTTTACTAAAATCTATGTCTTTAAACTCTTTATGTATACGTTCATCAATGGTTAGCGGCTCATTATCGTTGAATCCACACAGATCGATAAAACGGGCATTTATTCCGTTGTTATTAAGGATATTAACTGAATTCCATCCGGAGTGGGCTTCTCCGATTGATGCCAGGATCTCACGTGCGGCAAGGTGGATATCGGTGCGGTTTACATAGCCTGATGCAAGCACTTTTCCCAGACTGTACAGCAATGTTTTTGCCTGGTCTACACGAAATCTGATGAAATCGCGTGCTTCCTTGAGATCTAGACCATAATCTGCAAACCCGTCGTTTATCAGTAGAAGTCGCTGGCAGAACTGATCGAGTGCTATACTATAATCCTCTCCGTTAAGAAACTTGTTATAAATTCCCGGTTCGCCTGTCTTTTTATGTTCCAGCAGCCAGTTAGTTACATTATTGTAAGCAGAGACAACAAATATTCTGTTGTATAGCTCATCACCCTTGCGGTTACCTTTGATTATATTTTGCATTACGTCCTGAAACTGAGACATGGACGTGCCACCTATTTTCTCTACTGTGAGCATACTTTATAAAATAAATAATGATTAACTTTTTAATTAAAACTGTTTCAATTCTTTATACACCTTGAAGATTGGCAGTCCCATTACATTGAAGTACGAGCCTTCAATTCTTTCAACTGCCACATATCCTATCCACTCCTGGACACCGTAAGCACCGGCCTTGTCGTATGGCCTGTAATTAGATACATAATACTTTATCTCATCATCGCTTAAGCTGCCAAAGGTTACATGGGCTGTATCTGAAAAGAGTACCTTCTTCTTTTTTGAAGCCAGACAAACACCGGTTATAACTCTGTGAGTTCTTCCTGAGAGCAGCTTTAACATCCTTATTGCATCAGCTTCATCAACAGGTTTACCGATAACCATCCTGTCTAATAATACTATTGTGTCGGCTGTAATCAGCAACTCATCACCTCTTAGTTCAGGGATATATGCAGATGCTTTCTTTTCGGCCAGGTATTCTGCAACCTCATCTTCTGAAATTGTTCCAGGATATGATTCATCAATATCCGGCAGCATCCTGAACTCATAATTAACATCTATTCCCGAGAGAAGTTCTTTTCTTCGGGGCGAATTGGACGCAAGTATTATGCGGTAGTCTGTAAGTTTCATAATAAAGCAGCACGAATCTTTAACAGTTTCACAAGCAATCCTTCCAGCTGATCTAACGGAAGCATATTGGCTCCGTCAGATTTTGCACTTTTGGGATCAGGATGCGTTTCGATAAACAGTCCGTCTGCACCGACAGCAATTGCAGCTTTGGCAATTGTTTCAATTAACTGTGGCTTTCCGCCTGTTACTCCGGACGACTGATTAGGTTGCTGCAGACTGTGAGTTATATCCATTACAACCGGGAACCCAAACTCTTTCATTGCAGGGATTCCGCGATAGTCTACTACCAGATCTCCGTAGCCGAAGGTTGTTCCTCTTTCTGTAAGAATTACTTTGTTATTGCCACTGTCAGTCACTTTTTGAGCGGCAAACTTCATTGCTTCGGGAGAAAGGAACTGCCCCTTTTTTATATTTACCACTTTTCCTGTTTTGGCAGCAGCAACCAGAAGCTCTGTCTGTCTACAGAGAAATGCAGGAATCTGTAGTACGTTAACATATTCTGCAGCCATTGCAGCTTCGTGACTTTCATGAATGTCTGTAACAGTAGGCAGACCCAGAGTCTCTTTAACTTTCCTCAGAATCTTTAACGCTTTCTCATCACCGATACCTGTAAATGAATCCACTCTGGAGCGGTTTGCTTTACGAAAGGAGCCTTTAAATACAAGGGGTACTGAAAGCCTTCCGGCAATATCTTTAAGCTTCTCGGCTATCCTGAGAGTCATTCCTTCTTCTTCAATGACACAAGGACCTTCCAAAAGGAAAAAATTATCGGACTTTAAATAAGATAGATCCATAATTGATGTTTTTATTAAGAGACAAAGATAAGAATTAGAACTAATTATTTTTAGAAGAAATAAAAAAAACGGCAGTGAGTACCTCCTGATATTACTGATATTAACTCCAAATGGCTATATTTGTATAAAAAAAATGAAAATCGATCTTTGTCCCTCCCCCGCCCTTTATCCTTATTATAAATCCGATCACGACACAGTTATAGTTGTTGATGTGTTCAGAGCATCTGCAACAATGTGTACTATGCTTAACAACGGTGCAAGTGCCATAATCCCGGTATCGGATACTGATGAAGCCAGAGAGTATAAGTCGATGGGATTCCTAGTAGGGGCAGAACGTAAAACCAAGAAGTGTGACTTTGCTGATTTCGGTAACTCCCCTTTTGACTACACACCCGAAAAAGTACAAGGCAGAGAGGTTGTTTTTACTACTACAAACGGTACAAGAGCAATTGAGGCTGCCAGCGATTGCAAAGAGCTGCTTATCGGCACATTTTTAAATATTGATGCTCTGGTTGAAAGATGCGTTAAAACGGCTGAAAGGGTTGTAATTCTTTGTGCAGGTTGGAACAACCGTTTAAGTATTGAAGATACTCTCTTTGGTGGAGCTTTTGCAGAGAAAGCAATGGAAATGACTAACGTAAATCTGGACTCAGACTCTATAAGAATGACACTTGATTTATGGCATCGTGTTAAGAGTGATTTAACGGGGTATATTAAGGAAAGTGATCATTACAGGCGATTGGTTGATAACGGTGCAGTTGGCGATGCTGCTTATTGTCTTACTCCGAACAGTCTGTCTGTTGTTCCGGTTTACAGTAAATCTGACAGTAAAATTTATTAACTATTCATCCCAGTCGAACTCATCAAAATTGACTGAACCGGTAAACTGCTCAAGATCGCGACGCTCTTTCTTTGTGGGACGACCGGTACCTCGCTGTCGATCTACAAATCCGCTGATCTTATTCAGCTCAAGTATTTCATACTGATCAGGAGGAGTGATATTCTCCATAAACTCAGGAACCATTTTGGCTCCCATGCGTTTGTCCGCCAGTTCAAGAACCTTAAAAGAGAAGGTAACAGGTGGCTTCCTTACCTGTATAACATCGCCTTTACGAACAACACGGGATGGTTTTACGGAGACATTATCCACCATAACCCTACCCTTTTTACAGGCTTCCGAAGCAATCGTGCGTGTTTTGAAGATACGAACTGCCCATAGCCATTTATCTACTCTTACCTCTTCCATTTAATCTGCAGTAAACCAGAGTCTACCTGTTGTTGTACTTATTCATTGTAATATCGATACCTGCGAGACAGAAGCTGCGGATAATGTCGCATGCAGTATCAATGCGCTCAGGCAGTTGCAATTTCTCCTCATCAGAAAACTCTTCCAGCACATAATTAATCTGAGCACCGCGTGAGAAATCATCACCAATACCAAAACGCAGTCTGGGATACTTCTGACCTATAAGATCCTGAATATGCTTAAGTCCGTTGTGTCCTGCATCACTCCCTTTTGATTTCAGGCGCAGTGCACCAAAAGGCAACGAAAGATCATCTACTACCACCAGCAGATTTTTTGTCTCTATCTTCTCCTTCTGCATCCAATACCTTATCGCATTTCCGCTTAGGTTCATAAAGGTTGAAGGTTTCAATAAAATAAGATGCTTATTTTTCAGCCGCATCTCAGCAACAAACCCATATCGCTTGTCCTCAAAAACAGCATTGGACGCCTTTGCTAAAGCGTCCAATACCATAAAACCTATATTGTGGCGGGTATGCTCATAATCAGGCCCGATATTGCCTAATCCCGCAATCAAATACTTCATTCTTTTATTTTACCATTACAAGTTAGAGCATTGAACAGTAAATCATACGAAGATCTATTCTTCTGAAGACTCTGCTTCTTCTGATTCTGCTTCTTCGTCTTCTACTGCGGCAGCTGCGGCAGCATCACCTCTGGCAGCACGTGTCAGCTGAACGCGGCAAACAACTGCATTCTTAGCATTAAGCAGCTCAAGGCCTTCAAATTTCAGATCACCCACCTGGATTGATTTCCCAAGTACGAGTTTCTCTACATTTATAACCAGTTCCTCAGGCAGGTTGGCAGCTACACCTCTCACTTTAAGCTTTCTTAAATCAAGCGACAGCTTACCACCGGCTTTAACTCCCGCTGCGAGACCTTTCAGACGAACAGGGATTTCAATAACCACCGGTTTATCTTCAAATACATGCAAGAAGTCGATATGCAGAATCTGCTCTTTTACAGGATGAAACTGCACATCTTTCAGTATTGCCTGCATTTTCTTTTCTCCAAGATCAAGATTTACCAGAAATACTTCAGGAGTATAAATCAGGTTGCGCACAGCACTCTGCTTTACTACAAAATTCAGGTTCTCACCTTCATTACCACCGTAAACCACGCAGGGAATTAAACCTTCACTGCGGTATGACTTGGCGGCTTTCTTTCCGAAACCCTCTCTGATCTCGCCTTTTAATTCAAATGTTTTCATTTTTTAATTTTGTTTGTGTTACTCAAAATAAAGTGCTTTCTTTATTTCCCATCACACGGGAGCTTTCAAAAAAGCGGCGCAAAGATAGTGATTTACTAATTATTATGCAATTTTCTACCTTACTCTTTTCCTTAAATCATCAACAGAGATAGACATCAGGCGACCAATCGGCTTGTCATCACGGTAAGTTATAATCCTCATAATGTCAGCATCTCTTGGGATCTTAACGGCTTCTGTGTATTTGGGATAGAAATTATCAGGTGTTGATCCATCAAAGCTGGTGTAAATATCCAATCCTTTGATTTCGGGTGTAAGAGTCACAAAATAATCATCTCCCTCTTTTTTCACACTAACTGCCGGATCATAAATTGCAGGCGAATATTTGGTCTTTGCGTAATCAAATCTTTTGAAGTGATCCTCTGTCTTGGAGACAAATTTATTCCAATCTTTATTTTCACGTGGCGACCATAATGATTCTGACGCGGCAAATCCGCGGGGCCATGTCATATACTCAGCCTGACGGATATTATAGATCTGCTCTGTCCACAGGTTGGCCTGTCCGCCCAGAATATAATCAGGATCAGCCCCTTCCGGAACAGGATCAAACTTATATGTCTGATTTAGCCGTAATGAAGAATAAACACGAGGTTCGGTAGCAATATCAGCCTGCATAAAATCGATATAAACATAGTTGGTTGGACTCATAACCACATAGTGTCCCGAGTTTGAAGCCTCGATGCCATGCTGAACGCCGCGCCAGCTCATTAAAGCTGTAGTCGGTGATATTCCTCCCTCGAGGATCTCGTCCCAGCCCATCATCTTCTTGCCCTTCGACAGGATGATTTCCTCAACTCTATGACCAAAATATGACTGCACCTCAGCCATATTCTGCAGTTTTTCTCTCTCCATCAGTGCTTTCACATCACTGCTCTTTTCCCAGAAGGTATATGGAGCCTCATCTCCTCCGGTATGTAAATATTCAAACGGGAACAACTGGGACACCTCTGTAATCACCTTATCCAGAAACTCATAAACCTTCTCATTCGCCGGATTGAGTGTGTTCTCATAAATAGCGGCGGGACGGCCACCCGTATTCCAGTCGAGGAAAGGAGCACCCGTTCTCACAAAATGATCTCCGCTTTCAGGGAAGCATGCAAGCTCAGGGTACGCTGCAAGAATTGCCGAGCTGTGTCCCGGCACATCAATTTCAGGCATAACCTGAATATTTCTGTCCATAGCATATTTCACTATATCCTTAATCTCTTCCTGAGTATAAAAACCTCCGTAGTTCTTTGGAGCATCCGGATCAGGCTGAGAAAAACTTCCAAACCATCCTATCTGCTCGGTACGCCATGCACCCACCTCTGTAAGCTTTGGCAAACTTTTTATCTCGATTCGCCATCCCTCATCGTCTGTAAGATGCCAGTGGAACATATTGTATTTATATTTTACCATATTGTCGATATACTGCTTTACCTCGTCTACAGCGAAAAAGTGACGCGATACATCGAGCATCAGTCCTCTCCAGCCTACTCTGGGGTAATCAACTATCTCAATCTGGGGAACCTGCCACGAAACGTTTTCCTCTAATTTATTACTCTCAATTTGCGGGGGAAAAAGTTGAAAGAGTGTCTGCACACCATAAATTAATCCGCCTTTTTCGTTAGCCCGCACCGTGATCTTATCGCCGGTAACATTCAGCTCATAACCCTCATTACCAATTTCTGAGTTTTTGCTGCTGTTTATAATTAACTCAATATTGGCATCAGCACTGTTTTCACTGATTGTAACCTTCTTGCCAGGGGCAAGAGAAAGCTTTTCCTTGAGCAGATTACTCACGTAGGCAGTTCTCTCTCCTGATGGAACTGATACCAGCACCTCATCCGGTAATACATAGTGCCCGCCTTTTTTATTCACTGAGACCGGCTCGGGAATAATGGAGACCGCACGCTCAACCTGTTGTGCATTGCCTGTAAGACAAAACATAGTCATTAAGATTATTAGCAAGTTCTTTTTCATATTAATACAGCTGTTAAATTATTTGTTTTTAGCGTTCTAAACGCAAACTTACGAAAAAACTCAGAATAAGGGTTAAAAAACAGTGTAGATTTGATATAAATGAGATGTATTCGGGATATAACATCCCCGATAAAATATGATGTTGATACGATGTTGCATCGAAGATGAAATGAGGATGCTTTGGGCGAAGTATATCTGAAGCACACCTGAAGTATATCTGCATCATCTGTTAAAAGGTTACGGCAGATGTAAACAAATAATTTTAATCGTACGAAAATAATCACTACTTTTGCAACTCATAAAAAGCTAGTTGCTTAAGAAAAAAGTTCATTCATAAAATGATAAACAGAAATTTAATTCGTATAAGGACAGTTCAGCTGGTCTACTCCTGGTATCAAAATACGAATAATGATTTACGTAAAGCCGAAAAAGAACTCATGAACGGCTTAGAGAAATCATACGATCTTTATTATTACATGCTTCAGTTAATGTTGGAATTAACCAAATCGTATGAGCTCAGAGTAGAGGCGAAAAAAAACAAATTCCTTCCTTCTGAAGAGGATATGAATCCCAATTTGCATATTCTTGAAAACAAGTTCATACTACAGTTGAGTGACAACAAACAACTAATTAAGTACCTGACAGATCGTCCGTTATCGTGGGAAAATAACGACTCATACGTTAAAAATCTTCTGGATACAATACTTGAATCAGATATTTATGAAAAATATACCCTTGTTCAGTCACCGACCTACGATCAGGACAGGGAATTCTGGAGAAAAACATTCAAACAGTTTATTTATAACAACGAAGAGCTGTCGGATCTGCTCGAGGATGAAAGTATTTACTGGAACGACGACGTTGAAATAGTTCAGTCGTTTGTGCTTAAAACAATAAAACAATTCTCGGAAAACAATGGTGCTGATCAGCCGCTTCTTCCAATGTTCAAAGATGAAGAGGACAAAAAGTACGCAATAAAACTTTTGCACGAGACCATTCTCAACGAAAAAAAATTCAGAGATCTCATAGAGACACATACCGACAAATGGGATTTCGAAAGGATAGCAATTATGGATCTTGTTATCATGCAAGTTGCACTTGCCGAGATCTTTACATTCGAATCTATTCCGACAAACGTTTCACTAAACGAGTATATAGAGATAGCAAAAGCATACAGTACACCAAAAAGCGGTACTTTTATAAATGGAATTTTAGATGCCATTGTGCATAAAATTAAAAATGAAAATCTTATCTTTAAAAATTAATTATAAACTTTAAACTTCAATTCTTATGGATATTTTATTACAGGCAGCAGCCCCTAGCGGCGGTGTAGGAGGAATGGGCAGTACTCTGTTTATGCTTATAGCAATAATTGCCGTGTTCTACTTCTTCATGATTCGTCCACAGCAAAAAAAGCAGAAAGAACTGCAGAAAAGCCGCGAAGCAATGACAACAGGTGATAAAGTTGTTACTGCAGGAGGTATTCATGGCAGAATCAAAGAGGTTGGAGACACCTGGTTTCTCGTTGAGGTGGCTGACGGTGTCAGGATTAAAATTGAAAAAACATCAGTTTACCAGTCTTCAAAAGATGTAGCGCAGCAATAAAAATTCGTTCACGCAATGAATTTAAAAGCTATCATAAAGGATTGGCTGCCGAAAGCTAAAACATATTTCTCCACATTCCCGTGGAAGAGTATGCTGGCTTTTCTGTTTTTCCTTTTGATAGCTTTTATATTTTGGCTGATGCTATTCTTTCAGAAACAAAATGTTGAGGGAACCTATCGTTTGCCACTGAAATACACCAACATTCCTGAAAATGTAGTGTTCGATAACACTTTGCCCCAATATATTGATATAAGCGTATCAGATAACGGAGCAGAGATTTTCAAGCTTGATATAAGGAAAAAGGATTCCCTTGAGATTAATGTAGGAGAATTGACCGAAGATGGCACTACAACTATTCAGGGTGAACAATTCCGTCAGCTTCTGCGCACAAAATTTGCATCAGGCACTATTATCAGGGGTTATTATCCGATGACACTGCCCCTGTCGACCTCCGAGCTGGAGAGCAAGGAACTTCTTGTATCCTTTGACGGGGAACTGACCACAAGCAGGGCAAATCTGATAGCAGACAGTGTATCATTCATCCCGGAAAAAGTGATGGCATACGGATCGCGGGAATCACTCGATAAACTTCAGACAGCAGCTACTGAATACACTCTTTTTAAAAACCTTAACGCTACATCGCAACTCCCTATTAAGATTAACCCTGTAGAGGGTGTGAAATTCTCACCCTCTGAAGTGGAAATTTATATCCCTATAGTTGAGTTTACGGAACAATCATTTGACATACCTGTCAAAGCATCCCATCTGCCGCGTGATCTTGATGTGAAGTTTTTCCCCTCACGTGCCAAAGTTTCATTCTCTGTGACTCTGGAAGATTATGCCGATATTGCTCCGGAAGACTTTGAGATAGAATTGGATTACAGGAAGTTTCGCAATAACGAGGACGGACGAGTTGAACTTAGTCTGACCAAAGTGCCGGCTTCAGCCATAGATCCAAAAATATCACCTTCACAAGTTGAGTTTCTTTTTGAAAACATTAACTAAAGATGATTAAGATTGGTATAACCGGAGGCATAGGAAGCGGAAAATCAGTTGTAAGTGAAATATTCCGACTTTACGATATACCGATATTCGACGCTGATAAAGAGGCAAAAAGACTCAACGACACCTCTCCCAAAATCAGGAAGCAGCTTATATATCATTTTGGTAGTGATATCTATGATAACGACAGGTTAAACAGGAGAAAGTTTGCAGATCTGATATTCAGTAACGAGCAGAATGTGAAAATTGCAAACTCGATAATCCATCCTGAAGTGGCAGACTGTTTTGTTGAGTGGTGCAATAATTACAAGGAACGCCCTTTTGTTATAATTGATGCAGCCCTTCTGATTGAAGCAGGATTTAATCAGTTTGTGGATAAAGTAATTACGGTATATGCACCTGAAGATATCAGGATTGAAAGGGTTATGAAACGCGACCACATAAGCAGAGAACAGGTGGAAGCACGCATGAACAATCAAATGTCTGAAGAGGAGAAAATCAGATTGTCAGATTTTGTTATATATAATGACAACAGTCGTTCATTAATTAAACAAGTTTCGAAAGTAATCTCCGACCTTACAGCGACTGCCTCCTCGTAGCTATCTTACACTTAATCAATTTAATATATACTATAATAAATTGTTTTTTAAAAAATATAGATTTAACTTTGCGGGAAATTAAAATATTAATTTTTAAATATCGTAAACAAAATGATTGAAAAATTCGGAATCAGTGCAGGAAAAGTTTGGTCTGTACTAGATGAAAATGGCAAACAGGAGATTAAAGCACTTAAAAAAGCGACTAAATTAACCGATAAAGATTTATACGCAGCACTTGGATGGCTGGGACGTGAAGAAAAGATTGTAATTGAAACAGAGGAGAAAGATATTTTCATATCTCTGAGCTGACAATTAAAACATTTTGAATGAAATTGTAAAGAGCGGTCGCAATGACCGCTTTTTTTATTTATATTTTGTAAGTTTGTGAGGTTGATAAGCAAACCCCTTTTATAATGACTGAAAAACAATTACATAAAGAGCTAAGAGATCTATTCCCGGGAGAACAGGTTTTTACCGATGAGCTGTCACGCCTTACAAAAGGTACAGATGCAGGCTTATACCGGCTCATACCAAAAGCAGTAGTGAAAGTAAACTCCGAGCAAGAAGTCATACGCCTTCTCAAGTTCTGCAATAGTGAAAACATACCTGTCACTTTTAAGGCAGGCGGCACAAGTTTGAGCGGACAAACTATCTCCGACTCCATTTTAATGGAGGCAGGGAATGGATTTAATTTTTCGGCAGTTACGGATAACGGAGAGACGGCTACATTCGGATGCGGGCTTACAGGAGAGGCAGCCAACCTCATTCTAAGACGTTATAAAAGGAAATTAGGACCCAAGCCCGCCTCTATAAAATCAGCAAAAATAGGAGGTATAATTTCAAATAATGCAAGTGGATCCAGCTACGGGATACTTCACAACAGTTACAATACCATCAAGTCGATGCGTATTATCTTTGCAAACGGAAGTCTGCTTGATACCGGTAGCAGCGAAAGCCGCAAATCATTCATATCTGAAAACTCTCAGCTGATAAAAGACATATTACAACTCCACAAAGATGCCACAGAGAACAAAACAGCAGCAAATAAAATTGCATCTAAATTTAAATTAAAGAACACCTGTGGTTATGGCGTAAACTCCTTAATAGATTTTGAAGACCCAATTGACATTATCCGGCAATTGATGATTGGCTCAGAGGGAACACTCGGATTCATATCACAGGCAACATTCAGAACCGTTCACGATGCACCCCTGAAAGCCACGGCGATGGTCTATTTCAAGAGTCTGCGCGATGTCAGTGAAGCCATTATACCTCTCAGGAGCTGCCAGGTAAGCGCTGCCGAACTAATGGATCGTAACGCACTCAGAGCAGTTGAAAATCAAAAAGGAATGCCGGCAGAATTGAAGTCACTCCCCGATGATGCTGCAGCACTGCTAATTGACACCTCGGCAGATGATGAAGCCGCCCTTTTGGCACAAATGCAGAAGATTGAGGAAAAACTTGCTCATATTGATACACTCACACCAATAAAATTTACAACAGACAAACAGCTTTACGACCTCTACTGGAATGTACGTAACGGCCTGTTTACGTCTGCAGCGGCAACTCGCCCTCAGCAAACAGCAAGCATAATTGAAGATGTGGCATTTCATGGCGAAATTCTGGGTGATGCACTCACTGATTTACGCGAGCTGCTTGTAAACACAGGTTACAGTGATGCAGTAATGTGGGGTCACCTTTTGGACGGCAACGTGCACTTCACGGTATTTCCTGACATAAACAGTGAAGAGGGAGTGAAACAGTATTCCGCTTTCATGCGTGAGCTCTCTGAGCTTGTTGTCGTGAAACATGACGGGAGTCTGAAAGCCGAACACGGCACCGGCCGCAATATGGCCCCCTTTGTAGAAAAAGAATGGGGAAGCGATGTTTATGATTTAATGAAACGCATAAAGAAAGCATTTGACCCCGCCAATGTCCTTAACCCCGGAGTTATCATCAATGATGACAGCGATATCTTCATCAAAAACCTCAAACGGATACCGGATGCCAATCCTCTTATAGATAAATGTATTGAGTGCGGATTTTGTGAGGTTGTCTGTCCCTCAAAAGATCTCACACTCACCCCCAGGCAGCGAATCGTGGCATACAGGTATATTGCCGACAATGCGGTCAAAGAAAAAAGCGTACAGAAATCGATCCTGAAACAGGTAAAAGATATATCCTACCAGTTGGACGAGACATGTGCTACCGACAGTCTGTGTGCCATTGCATGCCCGGTTGACATAGATACAGGTAAACTTGTAAAAGAATTGCGCTGGCAGCAAAACAGCAAATTTTCTAACATGGTTGCAGACGGTATAGCCGGCAACATGCAGGGTATCACCTCGTTCATTCGCGGATTTATCACACTACCCCACTCTATATCTAAAATTACAGGTTATAAGTCGATGGAGAGCTTTACGAAAGGACTATACAAGCTTGGTGACGGTACTTTCCCCTTATGGACAAAACACTCACCTTCGGGAAGTAAAAAGATTACACGGAATATTTTCCCTGCTGAGAATCCCGAATCTCTTGAAGTTGTATATTTCCCCTCATGCATTACCCGGTCGATGAGCGGTCCCTCCTACGGCTACGAAGAAAAAGAAGATGTACCCTCAAAGATGCTTTCAGTATTAAGAAAAGCAGGATATAAAGTAATCATTCCGGAAGAAAAAGATAAGCTATGCTGTGGCATGGCATTCAGCAGTAAAGGATTCAGAAAACAGGCAGCAAAGAAGGAAAACGAACTTAACGAAGCACTTTTAACAGCATGCAGAAACGGAGAGTTGCCTGTTGTATGCGATATGAGTCCATGCCTACTGCATATGCGTGAAACACTGGACCCCAGACTCAAACTATATGATCAGGTTGAGTTCATACATGATTTTCTTATCGATCGGTTACATTTTACAAAGTCACCTGTAAGAATCGCAATACACAGTACATGCAGTTCCACTAAAATGCAACTGGAAGAAAAACTCTATAAAGTAGCATCACTATGTGCAAATGAAGTTATTGTGCCGAATAACGTTACCTGTTGCGGTTGGGCAGGAGACAGAGGATTCTTCTATCCCGAGCTTAATAATTCGGCTCTCTCACCATTAAAGCATGAAATACTTGATGCAAAAGAGGGCTATTCAAACAGCAGAACATGTGAAATTGGTATGTCGATAAACAGCGGCATCACCTATAAATCAATTGTGTATCTTGTGGACAAATGTACCGAGTGACGGTTTTCACCTCATCCTGTCGAACCCTTTGCCATAAACACCGTTAACATTGGCCTGAGAAATAAATGCACTTGAATCAATACTCTTAACCAGTCGGAAGATAGAGTTGGACTCACTCCGCTTAGCCATCACCAGAAGCACTTTTTGCGGTTTTTGAGTGTACCAGCCTTTTCCATCCAGCACGGTACACCCCCTGTTTAATTGATTATTGATTTCAGTGGCGATTTCTTCATATCTTTGCGAAACGATGAAAAACTGTACAGACTGCCTTATACCGTTTAAAACCCAGTCAACAGATGTTGATATAACCGCGATTATAATAATACCATAAACTATGGTTTCCACGCTCCTGAATAACACGAATGAGGAAGTAACTATAACTACATCAATTAACAGCATCATGCGCCCGGGTGTCACATTCCTGTATTTATTAATAATCATAATAATAATATCAGTGCCGCCGGTACTTCCGTTAACAGACATAACCAGTCCCACACCCGAACCTGCCACTATAGAGCCGACTAGACCGGCCATAAGAGGCTCCTGTGTCATTATCGCAGGCAGTTGAAAACTCTCGAACATACCTATAAAAAATGAGAGTGAAGCCACGCCAACGACAGTCTTCACGAGAAATTCAGACCCCAGAATCCTGTAAGCAATCAATAACAGGACGGCATTCAAAATAAGAACCTGCAACGAAACAGGGAGACCGAAAGCATAATTAAAAAGCACAGCTATACCTGTAAGTCCCCCTAAAACAAATTTGTGAGGCATTATAAACTGTGTTACCCCAAGAGCATACATAAATGTGCCAAGTAATATTGTAAGATAATCCTTCCAATAGAACTTTTTCAGACTAAACTCAGGTAATTTCTCCATCTTTTTTGCTAAAGAACTACATTAACAATTTTCTTAGGAACTATAATCACTTTTTTGGGTGTTTTTCCATCCATCCACTTTTGAGAATTCTGATGAGCAAGAACAGCTGCCTCGATCTCCTCATTAGTGGCATCAGCGGGGAACTCCAGCACATAACGTGATTTTCCGTTAAAAGATATGGCATAAGGAAAAGCATCCTCTTTTAGGTACTCTTCATTAAATTCCGGCCATTCAGCATCACAAACCGAGCCGTCGTTGCCCAGTGCATGCCACAGCTCTTCAGAGATATGAGGAGCAAAAGGCGCGAGACAAACAACCAGTTCGCTCAGTATTGCCCTTTTGTTGCATTTCAATGATGTCAAATCATTTGCACAAATCATAAAAGCCGACACCGATGTGTTGTATGAGAAATGCTCGATATCATAGGTCACTTTCTTAATCAGTTTGTGCAGAGCTTTAAGCTCATCTTTTGAAGGCTCTTCATCAGACAGTAACAAATCATCACCTTTATAAAAAAGGTTCCATACTTTACGCAGGAATCGGTGTACTCCGTCGATACCGTTGGTGTCCCATGGCTTCGACTGCTCAAGCGGCCCGAGGAACATCTCATAAAGTCGCAGAGTGTCAGCTCCGTATTTCTCTACAATATCATCAGGGTTGACCACGTTGTACATCGACTTAGACATTTTTTCTATTGCCCAGCCGCAGACATATTTACCGTTTTCCAGTATGAATTCAGCCGACGTATATTCAGGACTCCACTCACGGAATGCGTCAATATCAAGCAGATCATTATGCACAATATTTACATCCACATGAATAGGAGTGACATCATGCTCTTCTTTGAGATTGTAAGAAACAAAAGTATTCGTACCCTTTATGCGATATACAAAATTACTTCTTCCCTGAATCATTCCCTGGTTTACCAGCTTCTTAAAAGGCTCCTCCTCACAAGAGACGCTGAGATCAAAAAGGAACTTATTCCAGAAACGGCTGTAAACCAAATGACCGGTTGCATGTTCAGTGCCCCCGATATAAAGATCAACATCCCTCCAGTAATTATTAGCCTTCTCAGAGACCAGAGCCTCACTGTTATGCGGATCCATATAGCGCAGATAGTAAGCCGAAGAACCTGCGAAACCGGGCATTGTATTAAGCTCGAGAGGGTAACCCTCTTTTATAGTCCAGTTTTTCGCTCTTCCCAGTGGCGGCTCACCTGTTTCAGTAGGCAGATATTTATCAACCTCAGGAAGCTCAAGCGGAAGCTCACTCTCATCAAGAGTATAAGGCATCCCATCTTTATAATATACAGGAAAAGGTTCTCCCCAGTAACGCTGTCTTGAGAAAATAGCATCACGCAGGCGATAATTAATTTTACGGTAGCCAAGTCTCTGTTTCTCCACCTCATCAATGGCAGCAGGAATAGCCTGCTTTACAGTCATGCCGTTAAGAAAACCGGAATTCATCATAATTCCCTCTTTGGCATCAAAACTCTCTTCAGAGATATCACAACCCTCAATCAGAGGAATAATGGGCAGATTGAAATGCTTCGCGAAGGCGTAGTCGCGACTGTCATGTCCCGGCACCGCCATGATAGCACCTGTTCCGTAACCTGCAAGTACATAATCAGAAATCCATATCGGGATCTGTTCACCCGTGAAAGGATGAATTGCATAACTGCCAGAGAATACACCTGAAACCGACCTGTCAGCTATACGTTCGCGTTCAGTCTTCTTTTTGGTTTTCTCCACATAATCCTTTACGGCAGGACATTGCTCTTCCGAGGTCAACTGATCCACAAGCTCACTTTCGGGAGCCAGCACCATAAAAGTAACGCCAAATATCGTGTCAGCTCTTGTAGTAAATATATCAAAGGTAAAATCATTTGAAGCGGTAAAATGCATCACTGCACCCTCGCTGCGCCCAATCCAGTTACGTTGAGTTTCTTTGAGAGAATCAGACCAGTCGATGCTGTCCAGACCCTCAAGTAACCTCTCTGCATAAGCAGAAACCCTAAGGCACCACTGGCGCATTCTTCGCTGCTCAACAGGATAACCTCCACGAATTGAGAGACCTTCGCTCACCTCATCATTAGCAAGCACCGTCCCCAGGTCGGGTGACCAGTTGACCATCGTATCACCTAAATAGGCAATCCTGTAGTTCATCAGAATCTCCTGCTGTTCTTTTTCTGTTTTCCCGTTCCACTCTTCCGCCGTAAACTCCATTGGTTCGGTAGAAGCTAAATCCAGTCCGGCTGTTCCCTGTTCAGCAAATACCTCAATCAATTCATAAATCGGTCTTGCCTGTTTTGCCTGATTGCAGTAGTAAGAGTGAAACATTTGAATGAACGCCCATTGAGTCCATTTATAGTAATCAGGATCACAAGTGCGAACCTCACGGCTCCAGTCGTATGAGAAACCAATTTTATCAAGCTGTTCGCGATAACGGCGTATATTATTCTCGGTAGTTACTGCAGGATGCTGCCCCGTTTGTATAGCATACTGTTCGGCAGGCAGTCCATACGCATCATACCCCATAGGGTGAAGCACATTGAATCCTTGCAAACGTTTGTATCTTGAATAAATATCTGAAGCTATATAACCCAGCGGGTGTCCTACGTGGAGTCCCGCCCCTGAGGGATAAGGGAACATATCCAATACATAAAACTTAGGCTTAGAACTGTCTTCGGTTACTTTATAAGTTTTGTTTTCCACCCAATATTGCTGCCACCGCTTTTCTATTTCCCTGAAATTGTAATCCATTGCATTACTTATTTTAAAAAACGGTGCAAAGATAATGATTTATTTGCTTCTAGTCCACGTACATTTGATCAATAATATCCGCATAGTGATCAAGAATTACTTTTCTGCGCAGTTTAAGAGTATTGGTCAGTTCACCCGAATCAAGACTGAAAGGAGTGGACAAAAGAGTAAACCGTTTTATCTTCTCATAGTTTGTAAACTGCGACTGCAACAGCTCAATCCGCCCGAAGATAAAGTCATTGATAAGATTATTTTTCACTAATTCATCAACAGTTTGGAATGTTATTCCCTGTGAAGCTGCATAAGACTTGAGGGCGATATAATTAGGAACAATCAAAGCACTTACAAACTTGCGTTTATCGCCGATAACGGCAACCTGATCGATATACTTATCTTCACTGATACGCGTTTCGATCATTTGGGGAGCAATATATTTCCCGTTTGAAGTCTTATAAAGATCTTTAATCCTTTCGGTGAGAATTATCTCATTGTCATCGGTGAGAATACCTGCATCTCCCGTTCTGAAAAAACCATCATCCGTGAAAGCCTCTTTTGTAGCTTCCGGTTTTTTATAGTAGCCGCTCATAACAGTTTCACCCTTCACCAGAATCTCGTTGTTTTCACCAATTTTCACCTCAATATCAGGCATCACCTTACCGACTGTTCCTATTTTATAACCGGTGGAGGTAAAACAGCTTACCGTGGCAGTGGTTTCGGTGAGTCCGTACCCATAAATAATGTGAACATCAATAGATTGAAGGAACTCGTTTATATTATCCGACAAAGGCGCACCCGCGACAGGGAAAAAATTACCTTTATCAATACCCACAATACGTTTGATAAGATGGAAAACAGTATGCTTGTAGAGGGTGTACTTGATACGATTGCCTAACGGAGCTTTCAGTCCTTTATTTACAAAGTCCAGGTTGTGTCGCTTGCCCGTCCTTACAGCATCTGTAAACAGCCACTTTACGAGACCGGATGCTGAATCGAGTGTCTCCTTAACCCCTTCATACACTTTCTCCCAAAATCTGGGGACATTACTCATCAAAGTAGGTCTGATCTGTTTGATTGTCTCCCGGATTTCGGACGGATTTCTGTTTATGGCAACAGTAATACCTTTATGCAGACAATAATAAGTCCATGCCTTTTCGAAAATATGAGTAAGAGGCAGAAAACACATAGAGAGGTCCTTTTCCGAAAGGTTGGTAATTCTTATATCATGTATCTTCATTGCTTTAAGATAGTTGGCATGAGTCAACATTACCCCTTTGGGCTCTCCGGTGGTACCTGAAGTATAAATAATAGTTGCAAGATCGCTCTCTTTCAGCTGCTTCATGCGGGCCTGAACAAGTGCAAGTGATTCAGAGTTATCACCTGTAGGCACAAAATCTTCGAAATAGACCGATGTTTTATCTTCAGGATGCAAAACCACACTCCTGTCGAAGATTATAAGTTTCTGAAGATACTGACTCTCCTGCTGCACCTTAAATGCATTATTGTATTGAAATTGCTCACCCACGAATATCAGGCTGATCTGTGCATCATTTACAATGTAATTAACCTGATTTGGAGAGGAGGTTGCATACATTGGAACCATCACTGCTTTATTGGCAAATGCTGCAAAATCAGTAATCAGGTACTTCTCCATATTCTGTGAGTATATCCCCACATTGTTATATGGCTGCATACCCATCTCGGCCATTGCCTGTGCCGTTTTCATTATCTTTTCAGCAAACAGATTCCACGACATATCCATCCATGTACCTGATGCATCCTGATATTTTAAAGCAGTTTTGTTTTTTAACTTTTTTGCCTGTTTATGAACAAGCTCTCCTAAATGAAAATATGTCATAGCTATTATTCTTTTTCTTTCAAAAATACATTTTATTATCGTTATTTTGATACAAACCGGTTATTTTGTTTAAATCAGCAGGATAAATCAGCTCTTTTTTTTCAGAATATTTTCCTTAACATTCTTAAAACTCGAAAGTTAATTAACTACACTTAACGAGAAAATGTTTTGAGAATTAAAACGACTAATTAACTTTGTGTCGTTATGAAAAGACATGTTCTAGTATTACTCGTCCTGATTACAACGCTTTTACCCCAAACGGTGAAAGCACAGGATTATTATGCCACCAACATAAACCCTGACAAAAGAACTCCCTTATCAACCATATACCTGATGCCTAATGTATACCCGGCAGTAATATTGGAGGGCGATACCATTGCCTGCATGTGGCTTGGAGATTTCATCAAGTATTCACCGATTACATTTCGCAGCACGAAAGATCAGATCGCCTATTCAAAACTGATAAGAGACGTAAAGAAAACACTCCCTTATGCTAAGGAGATAGCAGGCATCATCACCGAAACATATGAATATATGGAGACTTTGCCTAATGATAAGGCAAGGCAGGATCATCTGAACAGGATGGAAAAGTATCTGAAGGATGAGTACACTCCAAAAATGAAAAAGCTTACCAAATCACAGGGACAGTTGCTGATGAAACTTGTTGACAGAGAAACCAACTCATCCTCTTATCACATAATTGACGCTTTTATGGGAAGCTTTAAAGCATGGAGCTATAATCTGTTTGCAGGAATGTTTGGCAACAGCCTGAAAGTAAGGTATAACCCATATGGCGAAGACAGGGTAACTGAAAGGGTATGCGTTCTCGTGGAACAAGGTGTAGTATGATTTTTTTATTATCTTTGCACTTTATTACAGTTTCACGATATAATTTATGCGAATAAATTCACTTAAGGAATTCCAACCCACTCTATTTCAAACATTAAAGAGCTATAACAAAGAAAAATTTCTGGCAGATCTTATGTCAGGTTTAATTGTCGGCGTAGTAGCCCTGCCTTTGGCAATTGCATTTGGTATTGCCTCGGGAGTTACCCCCGAAAAAGGAATCTACACAGCTATTATAGCAGGTTTTATAATCTCTTTTCTTGGCGGAAGCACCGTTCAGATTGGAGGACCCACGGGAGCTTTCATTGTAATTGTATATGGCATTGTTGAACAATACGGAGTTCAGGGACTTGCCATTGCAACAGTGCTTGCAGGAGTTATGCTTGTTATGATGGGATTCCTGAAACTGGGATCAATAATCAAATTTGTGCCCTATCCCATTGTTGTGGGATTTACAAGTGGCATTGCACTTACAATTTTTTCCACACAGATTAAAGATTTTTTTGGACTGACAACACCAAAACTCCCCTCCGGATTTATAGAAAAATGGGGTATTTATTTTCATAGTTTTGACTCTATAAACTGGTGGGTCACTCTTATTGCAGTTGTCAGCGTAATTATTATTGTTCTCACTCCCAAGATATCAAAGAAGATACCCGGCTCTCTGATCGCAATTATCCTGATGTCGATTGTAGTATATTTTTTAAGAACATATACCAATATACCCGGAATTGAAACAATCGGTGACAGGTTTAATATTCAGAGTGAACTGCCGGAAATAAAAAAGATTCCGGTCACACTTGAGAGCATAAGACTACTGTTCCCGTCAGCTTTTACAATTGCCATGCTGTGTGCTATTGAGTCGCTTTTGTCTGCTACCGTTGCCGACGGAGTCACCGGCGAGAAGCACAACTCAAACATGGAACTGGTTGCACAGGGTGCAGCCAATATTATAACCCCTTTCTTTGGAGGTATTCCCGCAACAGGTGCTATTGCACGTACGATGACCAACATAAACAACGGAGGAAAGACTCCCGTAGCAGGAATAATACATTCTATCGTATTACTTCTGATTGTTCTTTTTCTTGGAGATCTCACCAAACATATACCTATGGCCTGTCTTGCCGGTATTCTGGTAGTAGTTGCCTACAACATGAGTGAGTGGAGATCATTTATTTCATTGATGAAACAGTCGCGTGCAACACTTGCCATACTCTTAACAACTTTTTTACTTACAGTAGTTTTTGACCTTACAGTTGCAATATCCGTGGGTCTGCTTCTTGCCGTTTTTGCATTCCTGAAACGTATGAACGAATATACCGAGGTATCCCATACAACCGGAAACCTGGAATTAGACGCAGATAGTGAAATAAGTTCGAAAGACAATGATGAAGAGACACTTGAACTACCGGACAGTGTTGAGGTTTATGAGATCAGGGGACCTTTCTTCTTTGGCGTTGCTAACAAGTTTGATGAAAAAATGCGCCAGGTTGGTGAACATCATAAAATCAGAATTATCAGGATGCGTAAAGTTCCGTTTATGGACTCTACCGGATTAAATAACCTTGAATTACTCTGCCGTAATTCCAGGAAAGAGAAAATCATTGTAATCCTATCGGGTGTAAGGAGCAATGTTAGAGAAAAAATCGACAAGACAAGTATACCGGAAATTGTAGGAGAAGAAAACATCTGTTCGAATATTCAGCTGGCAGTAAAAAGAGCAATTGAAATAGATGCTCAACTGAAGAAAGAAAACAGGCATAAAAAGGTACTGCAATGACAAGTGACAGACTTCAGCTGACCGACTGGCTGCCAACCACCAAAAAAGAGATGACATTGAGGGGTTGGGATGAGGCTGATGTAATTCTGTTTTCAGGGGATGCCTATATTGACCACCCTTCATTCGGCACTGCCGTCATTGGAAGGCTGCTTGAGAGTGAAGGACTTAAGGTGGCAATTGTACCTCAACCCAACTGGCGTGACGATCTTCGTGATTTCAGGAAATTTGGAAAGCCTAGACTGTTTTTTGCTGTTACAGCAGGTGTAATGGATTCGATGATAAACCACTACACTGCGAATAAGAGATTACGATCCAACGATGCCTATACGCCCGACGGCAGATCAGACATGCGTCCTGACAGAGCCGTGACGGTCTATTCAAAGATACTGAAAGAGCTATATCCTGATGTGCCTGTTGTACTGGGCGGTATTGAAGCATCACTGAGACGGGTCACTCACTACGATTACTGGGATGATTCACTTCATAAAACAATACTTGCGGAAACCGGTGCCGATATACTGATTTACGGAATGGGAGAGTTGCCCCTGAGACAACTTATACAAAACATCAGGGAAGGCAAGAAAATTGGTGAGATGTATGATTTGCCACAGTCGGCTTTTCTGGCTCCCAATAATAGTATTCCCACAAATCCGTTCAAAGAGGAAGTTTCTCTTTTCTCACACGAAGAGTGTCTCAAGGACAAACTTAAACAGGCAAAGAACTTTAAAGTAGTAGAGGAGCAGTCAAACCGTATTTCCGCAGCAAGGATTTTACAGGCTGTAGATGACAGTGTGCTTATAGTTAACCCTCCCTATCCGCCCATGAAGGAAGAAGAGATTGACGCCTCGTTTGATTTACCATACACACGACTGCCACACCCAAAATATAAAGGAAAGCACATCCCTGCTTATGAGATGATTAAGTTTTCCGTCAACCTCCACAGAGGATGTTTTGGAGGATGCGCATTCTGTACAATTTCGGCACACCAGGGAAAATTCATTGCATCGAGAACAAAAAACTCTATTTTAAAAGAGGTTAAGGAAATCACAGAAATGCCCGACTTTAAAGGTTATATTACCGACTTGGGCGGCCCTTCTGCCAACATGTACAAGATGCAGGGAAAAGATTTGAATATTTGCAGTAAGTGCAAAAAACCCTCCTGTATTTTCCCTAAAGTCTGTTTTAATCTCAACACTGATCACTCAGCACTTATTGACATCTATAATTCAGTGGATGCCATGCCGGGAGTAAAGAAATCCTTTATAGGAAGCGGAATTCGCTATGACATGCTGCTTCATAAGTCTGAAGATAAACAGACCAATACATCCAACCGCAAGTATGCAGAGGAGTTGATAAGACATCATGTGTCGGGGAGACTTAAAGTTGCACCTGAACACACATCTGACTCCACGCTGAACGTAATGCGGAAACCGTCTTTTAACCTTTTATACCGGTTTAAAAATTTATTTGATGAACTTAACAGCAAATATCAGCTTAATCAACAGCTGATACCCTATTTTATTTCATCTCATCCGGGATGCACAGAAGGGGACATGGCAGAACTGGCGGCTGTAACCAAAGATCTCGACTTCAAATTAGAGCAGGTTCAGGATTTCACTCCTTCTCCGATGACACTCGCAACTGAAATTTATTATACCGGTTATCACCCTTATACACTCCAGCCTGTTTACACAGCCAAGACAAAAGATCAGAAATTAGCCCAGCGTCAGTTTTTCTTCTGGTATGACCAAAAAAGGAGAAGTTCAATCATAAAAGAATTGAAAAAAATCAACCGCACTGATATTATCAATAAACTCTACCCCAAGAAATAATAACTCTATACTAAACAATATCAGTTAAACATAGTTAAATCTATGTTTTTCCTCTGAACCCGCGCAGCGTTTTTGCAATTTATGCATCTTACTTGTAAAAGTGAGCAGAAAATATATGCAGAGAAAAATCTTCATATTTGGTATAGCAATAATTGGAATCCTCTTAATTAATATTGGATGCGACGATAATTCAAAGTCATTGGGAAACTTTGGAATTGACATTGCTACAATCATACCTGAAGGAAATAACTCCTATTCACTGCAACTTGATAACGGAAAAAAACTATGGCCTGCGGCTAAAGCAGTAAGCTTTACGCCTGCGAAACACCAGAGGGTGCTTCTGAACTATACAATACTATCTGATCAAAAAGATGGTTTTGACCACTACATAAAGATAAATGACATTTGGGAAATACTTACAAAACAGGTTGTTGAGCTTAACGCACAAAATGAAATAAGCATAGGAAACGACCCGGTAAAGACAAATTCAATATGGATTGGCGGTGACTACCTCAATGCCTCTTTTATGTTTAACTATGGCGGCAAACAACCTCATGCAATTAACTTGGTGAGAAACAGTTTAACACCCGGTTCTGAACAGGAGGATGTGATAGAGCTTGAATTCAGACACAACTCATATGAGAGTCAGTCCGACAGATTATACGAAGGTTTTGTATGTTTTGATTTGAGACCTTTGCGTGTGATGGATAGCGACTCCGTAAAGATATCAGTTAAAGTAAAAGAGTGGACAGATAAAACAAACAGCGTTACAAAGGAAACAATATATGATGTAGTTTACAGGTATAATCAAGCTGCATTAAAGGCAAGGACTGAAATACCCATACCTGTTACAACATCAGATGAATACTATTAAATACTTAAAAACCACAACTAAATTAGTTCTATTTCTTATATGACTTTTTTGATTTTCCAAAAACCGGAAGACCTCTGTGAAGAGATCTTCCGGTTAATTTTTTATTGTCTTAAGCATTATTCTCAGACTCTGCTTAATATATTTCTAAAACAAGTTGATATTGAGAACAACTGTGAATTATTCAAATTCTGTCGTACGGGAGATTAGCCAGTGCCTCAGAAATTCTTTCGATTGCTTCTCTCATAGGCTTCTCAACCAAACCCCTCATGAAGGGATTAAGATTTGATTTCACTTGCATCGAGAATTCAGTCTCTTTTTCTTTTAACGAAAGAAGATGCAACTCCATAACTATATCAAAAGGCAACCTCAAAGATTTAAATACAACCAGATTGTCAGGCTGACGGTCAGTCACTTCAAATGCCACTTTACCGATTGAGTCAACCGTAAAAGACACGCTGTCATTATCGAAGTTAAAGTCTTTGATTTTATCCTCAGGAATCATCCCCTTTATCAACTCCAGGTTACGAAGATCAGAAAGCACCCTGAATACATCTGAGTCTTTGTGCGGAATAACCTTTACTTCACTGGCAAATTCTGTCATAATTTAATATTTTTAGAAGCCTTACCCCAATTTTCAGGATCTTTTCGCCAGTCCTGGAGAGTTTTAAGTTCTGATTCATCAATATAATCGGTAGCTAACGCCTCATCCAGGATTGCATTATAATTGCAGAGAGTTGTAAGTTCTACTCTTGCCTCATGCATAGCCTCTACTGATTGTGGGAAACCATATGTAAATATAGCAAGCATACCCAATACATCAGAACCGTTGCTTCTTATCGCTTCCACGGCTTTGAGACTGCTACCGCCTGTTGATACAAGATCTTCGATAACAATTACTTTTTGCTTTGGCCTAAGGTCGCCCTCAATTAAATTCTCCATTCCGTGGTCTTTTGGTGAAGAGCGGATATAAACAAAAGGCAGTCCGAGAACGTCTGCAACAAGTGCCCCCGGTGCAATAGCGCCGGTAGCCACTCCTGCTATTGCATCTGTTTGAGGATACTTTTCAAGAATAATACGTGCAAATTCAACTTTCAGATAGTTACGAATCAGCGGATATGACATTAACTTACGATTATCACAATATATAGGTGATTTCCAGCCTGAAGCCCATGTAAACGGGTTAGAAGGCTGCAATTTTACTGCTTTTACTTTTAGTAGTTTCTCTGCTGTAATTTTGTGTACTGTTTTCATTTTTTCATTGACTTAAAAAATGGATTGATTGCAAAAATAATGCTTAAAAATGGATTTTGGGACTATTCCCTGAAATTTGATTTAAAAAACCTCCCCAATCGTTGCTATGCTTATTTTAATATTGCTGCATTTCTGCAGTGCAACGCCACAAGCTTCGATTGTTGATCCGGTGGTGATCACATCATCCACAAGGAGGATATGTTTCTGCTCATAAATATGCTCATCTACCACATCGAAAATACCCTTAACATTTTCCCACCTTTCAGTTTTTGTCTGTTTTGTCTGTGTAGGATTGTGAACAACTCTTACAAGATTGTCTGTTGACAAAGGCACAGATGTAGATTCTGATATCCCCAGAGCAATTATTTCCGCCTGATTATATCCTCTGCTTTTTTTCTTCTTCGGATGCAACGGAACCGGTACAATCAAGTCAACAGGTTTTATAAATTCACTGCCTGCAAGATCTTCACCAAACATACGGCCTAATAAAAGTCCTATCTCTTTTCTGTGATAATACTTAAGATTATGTATCAAAGGTTGAAGAATTCCCCCCTTTGAATAAACACAGTAACCGGCAATTCTCTCGAATGGTATCCTGCCCTCCATTAATATCTCTGCCCTATTGTCTCTCTCTTTGAAATTATTCGTCTTTGGCAACTTATACAAACAATTTAAACACACCCCCGTTTCACCTTCAAGCAACTCCCGCTCGCAGACCACACAAACATCAGGAAGAAAAAAATGCAGTAAATTGCGTAAAAGCCCACTTTTATTCAACTCAATCTTCATCTGTAATTTCAAGATTCAATTTTCGCATAACTGCGATTATCTCTTTCATCTCAAAGCCTCTTCCAAGAGCATATCTGATCAGTTTACTTTTTCGCTCATTATCATTTGCACCCTTAACTGATCTCCACTTTTTGTTAAGGATATCTTCCAGTGAATGATTCAGTTCTGAGTCAGAATACTCGCAAAATACTCTTTGAATAACAGTTTCAGGCAGCTTCTTTTGTCTCAATGACAGCTCTATTTTCCTTTTACCCCATTTGTTGAATTTAACCTTGTCTCCTATATAACTTCTGACAAAGCGCTCATCGTTAATAAAATTCTGCTTAATCAAGAGGCTGATTACCCTTTCGATTTCCTGAGCACTTAAGTTAAGCCTGTATAACTTCTGAGAGATATCAAAACTGCAATATTCTTTCTGTGAACATAATCGAGCCATACGTGCAAAAGCCTGTTTTTCGGATATTACTCTACTCTGTTTATTCATAATAATCTGATTTACTTATGACTCCCATGCTTTTTCACCCCTTTAATCATTCTGAAGTTTCCGGATATATCCTTTCGCAGCTCTACATCTTCAAATCCCTTATTCTTAAGCACACGGCAAAGTTCATCACCCTTACCTCTGTTTATCTCAAAATAAAGCTTCCCATTTTCTTTAAGCATATCCATTGCCATTGTTGATATTGCATCATAAAACAGAAGAGGATTTTCATCAGGTACAAACAGAGCTTCATGTGGTTCGAAACAAAGTACATTTTCATCCATGTCCTCTTTTTCGGCCTCCATAACATATGGGGGATTACTTACAATAACATCATAACGTTCACCTTTAGATATGAGTAGCTTTATTTCATCTGCAGATAAAACGTCCTGATTCCTGAAATTAACAGTTACATTATTTAATCTTGCATTTTCTATTGCAATACTCAACGCTGCATCTGAAATATCCCAGGCATAAACTTTACTTTCGGGGAGCTTTTTAGCCAATGTGACTGCGATACAACCGCTTCCAGTTCCGATATCCAGTATTGCATACTTCCCTTTAACACTTTCTGATACAATCCACTCAACCAGTTCTTCAGTTTCAGGCCTGGGTATAAGCACATCAGAAGTGACCTTAAAATTCAGTCCGTAAAACTCTGTTTTACCTAAAACATATTGAATCGGCTCACTCTTTTTAAGTCTGCTTACAATATCTTCTGCTTTGCGTAGCTCTGATGAGGATAAATTATTAATTTTGTCGGGATTAATTCCTGTATAGACTAATCCTGTGACTTCTTCCAGAATTATTCGGATAAGTGCGGACAACTCAGATTGAGTGTAGAGAGTTGCTAATTCGTGACGAATATAATGAGAGAGTTGCTGCATAGAATTAATGGTTGCTAACAACAAAGGTATAAAAAATGGAGCTAAATCCGATATATATGCAGAGATGCCTCTTTTTGGCACGTAAAAGTGAAGGATTCACTAAATCCAATCCAATGGTTGGAGCAGTAATTGTGCATGAGAATAAAATTATCGGTGAAGGATATCACAGACAGTTTGGTGAAGCACATGCAGAAGTTAATGCCATTAATTCAGTTAAAAATAAGTCGCTGTTACAGCAATCCACCATGTATGTATCTCTTGAACCTTGTGCTCATCAAGGAAAGACGCCCCCTTGTGCCGAATTGATCATTAAACATAAAATACCACGTGTGGCTATTGCCGTGAGAGATCCCAACCCTAAGGTCTCCGGAAAGGGTGTCGCCATGATGATAAAAAGTGGTATAGATATAGAGGAGGGCCTCATGGAGGAAGAGGCCATGGAAATAAATCGTTTCTTCTTTGTTAATCAATTACTATCAAGACCTTACGTGATCTTAAAATGGGCTCAAAGCAAAGATGGTTTTATAGATTTGCACAGAAAGCCGGATGAAAACAAAGCACCGGTGATAATATCAAATAAGATTACACATAGTATTGTTCACAAATACAGGACTCGGGTTCAGGGTATACTTGTAGGCACAAACACTGCAATACTTGACAATCCGAAACTAACTGCAAGGAAATGGTTCGGTGATGATCCTATTAGGATTGTTATAGACAAAAGCAACAAAATCCCGTTAAACAGTTCGTTACTTGACGGGAGCGTACCAACAATTATTTTTACTGCCGCAATACCAGCAGAGAAGAAAGACATAGTGAATCTGAAGTTTATTGAAATTGATTTTTCAAAAGATACAAACCTGCAAATCTTAGACCATCTTTATAGAGAAAACATCTATTCGATTCTGATTGAAGGCGGCTCCAAACTTTTATCATCCTTCATTGAGAAAAACCTCTGGGATGAAGCACTTATTGAAGTTTCCGAAAAAAGACTGCTTGAAGGTATTAAATCACCTGAGATTAATGGCTATGTTATAGGCACTAAAAGATATCTCAACTCCGCTCAGTATCATTTAAAGAGCAAAATAACTCGAAATTTTCTTTAAATATTCATTTTAATATGGTTAAAGAGAAAAATCTTCCTACTTTTGCATGACATAATGTGATGTACAATATTATTGAAGCAAATGATATCTAAATATTTATTCTGGACATCGGTTCTTATCATGAATTTGTTAATGTTCTCCTCTTGTCTCGGCTCATCAAACGACGGGGATCTGGAGTACTCACCTGATGCACAGATATACTCTTTCTCTATAGCATCAAAAGCTGATACCTTAAATTTACTAAGAACAACAGATTTCACAATTGATCAGGTAAACGGCCGGATATTCAACAAGAAACCATTGCCCTATCAGTTTCATGTGGACAGTATAATAGTGAATATAGTTGGAGCAAACACGTATGATCCCTTTATGAATGTATCTATACAATTAATACCTGACAGTACATTTACATGGTCACAATCAGACTCAATTGACGTTTCAAGATTATACAAAATTACAACCACAGCCCCTGACGGTATTAACAAAAAGACATACGAGTTTCAACTAAATATTTACCAGCAGGATCCATATATCCTGTCCTGGGAAAAAATGTCAAACGGGTATCTGCCGCAAACTGCAGTCCAACAAAAGACTATATCTTTTAACAACCGGTTTATAACATACTATATTGCAGATGGAACAGTTAACGCTGTATCATCTGCTGTAAGTGACGGTAAAAACTGGACTTCGGCATCTTTAAAGGGATTGCCCCCTGCAGTTCTTTTATCAACCATAACTGTAGCAGAGGAAGCACTGTTTGCAACTGATGACAATAACAGATTATTCAGCTCATCTGATGGATATTCATGGGGTCAGGTTATCACGGATTATCCTGTTGTTGCAATTTACGGTATACTGCCCTCTGCTACAAGTGATATTCTTGTAATGGTTGATGATAATGGAACACTTAAATTAGCTAAGACAATTGATTTCACCTCACTGCAGTTTATAGAAATAAATTCAAAGAATGTCAGCACCTCTAATCTGCCTGTAAAAAATTTCACTACTACTCAAATAGAGAGTGTAACTTCATACGCAATCAAATATATTGCTATTGCCGGAGGTAAGTATTCGGATGATACAAATAACAATGATATTTGGATTTTACAGGAAAAAAATAACAAGATTTCTGTTTTAAAATCAAAGAAATCAGAAACGGTTTCAATTGAAGGCAGTTCAATATTTTTCTATGATGAGAAGCCCTATATATTGACTGCTTCATCGGAAAAAAACAGCTTGCTTTATTCTGAAAACTACGGCTTGGATTGGAAAGCGGCAGCAGAAAATCAGGCGCTCCCGGCAACTTTTAATTTTCGAAAAAATGCATCGGTAGTTACCGATAATAATAATATTTGGATATTCGGCGGAATATCTCAGTCTCAGACCCTAATCAGTGATGTCTGGAAAGGGAGGCTTAACAAATTTGATTTGAACTAGTAGAATAGTTCCTTTTAATAATACTTTACCGGCTCTTTTTGCGTTTATAAAGAGTACATGCAAATAAGCAGTTGATATGGTGAATATTGAAAAGATTATTTATTACTGCCTGGTATTATTTATAGGATTATTCTTTCCGGCAAAAGCAATATCTCAGGAATATAAATTTGAGTTAGGAGCGGCAACAGGAACATCATTCTATATGGGTGATGCCAACAAAACGAAATTGTATCTGAATCCCGGAATTTCGGGTGGTGTTTTTTTCAGATACAATATCAACTTTAACTGGGCTATTAAGACAAATCTGCTTATAGGTCAAGTCTCTGGTAATAAAAAGGATTCAGGCAATACTTTACCTTTTGATAAGGGCAGAGATTTCAGCCGGATCTTCAAAGAGCTGGGAGCTCAGGTTGAATTTAACTTTTTGCCCTATAGTGATAAGTATTCATATGTCGGGACAAAGCCTTATTCACCCTATGTTTTTGCAGGTGCCGGCTTAACGCAGGCATCCGGGGAAAAAAGTTTTATTGGCTTTAATATGCCACTAGGAATAGGGTTTAAGTATAAAGTAAGAAACAGGGTAAACATAGGGGTCGAGTTCTCAATGAGAAAACTATTTGCAGACCACTTTGAAGCCTTGGACAATCCATATGGTATCAGAAGCAGTATGCTAAAGAATAAGGATTGGTATTCATTAACTATGATATTTCTGACTTGGGAATTCAGCTCACGCACTGACCCATGTCGTGGAATGTAACAATACAGACGTTATAAAATGTCGCTAATAGACTATATAGATCAAGACCGCCTTCCTAAACATATTGCCATTATAATGGATGGTAATGGGAGATGGGCTACCAGCAAAGGATTTGAAAGAGGTGAAGGGCACAAAGAGGGAGTCAGGGCAATAAGCCGTGCAGTTGAAGCTGCATCAAAAGCTTCAGTGCAATATCTGACACTTTATGCTTTCTCAACTGAGAATTGGAATCGCCCCGAAGATGAGGTGAACGGACTTATGGATCTTATGGTTTATGCCATAAGTGAGGAAACTGAAGAACTTAAAAAAAATGGTGTTAAAATTACCTGTATAGGTGATATGACGCGTTTGCCTGAATATGCACGTACTGCACTTATAAAGTGTATCCGCGAGACTGAAACAGGAAAATGTATTACATTAAATATTGCGTTAAGTTATTCATCTAAATGGGAGCTTACAGAAGCAACCAGGAAAATTACAGATGATGTATTAAAAGGAGTTTTAAACAAAGACGATATAAGTGAAGAAACCATAAGTATGTACCTTACAACTAGTGGAATACCCGATCCAGATTTATTGATCCGCACAGGGGGTGAACAACGAATGAGCAATTTTCTGCTATGGCAATGTGCTTATGCTGAGTTTTACTTTACAGAGGTTTACTGGCCTGATTTCGGAGAAAAAGACCTTTACGAAGCGATAATTGATTATCAGGGCCGTGAAAGAAGATTCGGCAAAATCAGTGAACAGATAGAATTAAATTGTTTTGAGTCAAAACCTGACGAAGAACAGTAAGAGAAAAGAAAATATCATAATGTTGAAGAGAATACATAATTTACTTCTGCTATTAATAATACTTTCACAGACAGTATTATTGGCTCAAACCAACGATTCAATTCCCCAAAACGAATTGGGCGATCTGACTGTGAATTATACATCTCCGCCTAAAACCTATTACATTGCTGATATTATAGTAACGGGTGTTGAGGAAACAATGTATGCCGGGCAGGAGTTTGTGCTAATCAATTTTGCAGGTTTATCTAAAGGACAGGAAATACAAATCCCCGGGGATGAAATCACAAATGCACTAAAGAGATTTTGGAGACAGGGACTTTTCTCTGATGTTAAAATACTTCAGAATAAAATTGAGGGTGACAGTGTTTGGCTGGAAATCCGCCTGACTGATCGTCCAAGGGTCACAGACATCCGTTATACCGGAATGAAAAAAAGTGAACAGGATGATATTGAAGAAAAGATAGGATTCGTAAAAGGAAATCAAATTACTCCTCCTCAGATTGACAGAGCAGAGATTTTAATCAAAAACTTCTACGACGAAAAAGGCTTTGGCGATGCTGAGGTAAGACTTGTTCAACACCCCGATACAACTGGTAAAAACCAGGTAGTTCTTGAAATTATTGTAGACAAAAAAGAGAAACTTAAGGTCAACAATATTAATATTGAAGGTAATGTTGCACTCTCTGACCGAACCTTAAAGAGAGCAATGAAAAAAACCAACGAGAAGGGCAAGCTATGGAATATTTTCCGTGCCAAAAAATTTGTAGAGGATCTCTACGCTGAGGATAAAAAAAATCTTATTGGTAAATATCACGAGGAGGGATATCGCGATGCTGAAATTTTAAAAGACACGGTCTATAAATTTGATGAGAAAACGGTAAATATTGACATCCTACTAGAAGAGGGACCACTTTATCATATTCGCTCGATCAACTGGATTGGCAACACTCAGTATCCTTCAGCCCAACTGTCGCAGGTCCTGAATATGTCATCAGGTGATGTTTATAACCAGAAGAAGCTACAGGAAAGATTAATAGTTGACGAAGATGCGGTAATTAATCTTTACCAGAATAATGGCTACCTGTTTTCAAATATCGACCCGATAGAAATAAATATTGAAAATGACTCAATTGATCTTGAATTAAGAGTTATAGAGGGACCAAAAGCAACAATCAAGCGAGTTATAATTCAAGGTAACGACCGCCTCTATGAAGATGTTATACGTCGTGAGTTAAGAACAAAACCGGGTGCTGTTTTCAGTAAGGATGACCTTTTGAGGTCAGTTCGCGAAATTGCACAGACAGGTCATTTCGACCCCGAAGCACTTTCTGCTGATATTGGTCAGGGTATCAGCCCTAACCCTGAAGACGGTACAGTTGACATTACATACCCTCTGACATCGAAAGGAAACGACCAGATTGAGTTTTCTGCTGGATGGGGCGTAACAGGTCTGGTAGGTAAGCTTAGTTTACGCCTGAATAACTTCTCATTGAGAAATATGCTTAATCCGTCAATGCACAGAGGAATAATACCTCAGGGTGACGGACAGACACTTGTTTTGAGTGCACAGACTAACGGAAGATATTATCAATCTTATCAATTCCAGTTTACTGAACCATGGTTTGGCGGTAAAAGGCCAAATCACTTCTCGGTAAATGCATACTATTCACGATATACAGGATTGAATAGTGATTACTACCAACAGAATACAAATCCATACATGTACGGTATGGGTGGTTATCCCGGCTATGGTTACGGCGGGTACCCTGGTTATGGCGGATACGGCGGATACGGTGGCTATGGGGGATATGGCGGATACGGCGGAGGCTATGGATACGGATATCAGGACCTTGCAGAATATGCTGCGGACCCGGATCAGGTTTTCAATATATTTGGTGCTTCAATAGGATATGGTAAGAGACTTGAATGGCCTGATGACTATTTCCAAATAATGGCAACTCTCGGTTATCAGAGGTATGGACTTAAAAACTGGACATTAAACCGTTTTGATTTTGCAACCGGAGTCAGCAATAGTATTACGCTTGGATTAACATTATCACGCACATCAATAGATAATCCTATTTATACCAGAACAGGATCTGAATTCACCCTGAGTGTAAGTGCCACACCTCCGTTTTCTTTATGGGATGACAAGGATTACAGTAAAATGGCAAACAATGATCCTGCTAAGCATAAATGGAATGAATACCATAAGTGGAAGTTAAAGATGCGTACCTATACTCCACTAACACCATTAACAGTAACCAGAACACCGGTTATAGCAACAAGGGCAGAATTTGGTATTCTTGGACACTATAACAAAGATAAACTGACTTCTTTTGAAACGTTTGATGTTGGTGGTGACGGAATGACCGGTTATACAAGCAGTTTTGCAACTGAAACCGTTGCTTTAAGAGGATATGAGAACAACTCAATTGCAATGCAGGCAAGGGCATATACCCGCCTGGGACTGGAGTTACGTTATCCGTTTATTCTTGAACCTAATTCAACAATTTACGGCGTCGCTTTCCTTGAAGCCGGTAATGCCTGGATGAAACTGAATGATATAAATCCTTTCGACCTGAAACGTTCAGCAGGTGCAGGTGTCAGAATCTTCTTACCTATGATCGGATTAATGGGTATTGACTGGGCATACGGATTTGATACCGTTTATGGTACATCCGGATACAGAGACAGAGGAGGAAGCCAGTTCCACTTTATTATCGGACAGGAGTTCTAATATCTTTAACATAAATTACAGGGGGCTATCTAAACGTTTATGAGTTTTTACTGTCATTATAAACAGATTATAAAATAGTAAAGTATGAAAAAAATAGTTTTATTTATAGGTTTATTCTTATCATTAGGTATCAGCAGCATTATGGCTCAGCAATACGCACTGATTGATACGGAGTACATCCTGAAGAGAATTCCGGCATATGAAAACGCAAACGAACAACTGGAAACCATGTCGAAAGAGTGGCAGAAAATTGTTGACCAAGAGGTTGAAGTAGTAAATGCTATGTATAAAAAGTATCAGTCTGACCTAACATTTCTTTCCGGCGAAGAGAAAACCAAACGTGAGAATGAGATTGTTGCAAAAGAAAATGCAATTCAGGAACTCAGAAATCAATATTTTGGACCTGAAGGAGAATTGTTTAAAAATCAGGAGAAACTGATTAAACCAATCCAGGATAATATTTATGAAGCGGTAAAAGATATTTCAGCAGATTACGGATACGCTGTTATTATCGATAGAGCTTCCGCTACATCAATTATTTTTGCCACGCCTGAAATTGACATAAGTGACGAAGTGCTTTCAAGGTTAGGCTATTAGAATTAAATCACTATCTTTGTATCCAATTTTTTTGAATTATAAATTATAAATTATAAAATAGTAATCATGTTAAAGAAATTATTAATCTTTATTATTGCACTTGCTCCCATTGCAGCTGTAGCACAAGATTTGAAACTAGCGTACATAAACACTCAAGAGGTTTTTGCCGCTATGCCTGAATTATCCGGTATCGAAACACAATTAACAGAAAAACAAGAACAAATCACAAAGAACGGACAAGCTTTGGTAGAAGAGTACAACAAGAAAGCTGAAGAGTTTGAATCTACTTCTGCTACTGCCTCTGAGGCTTTAAAACAAGACCAGATGGCACAATTGCAGTCAATACAGCAAAGATACCAAATGTTTCTTCAGAACAGCCAGCAGGAAATGGATCAGTTACAACAACAGCTACTGGGCCCTGTAAACCAAAAGATTTCAGATGCAATACAGGCTATAGGTGCTGCAAATAACTATACTTTCGTATTTGATGTATCAAACATGCAATCTCCGATCGTTTACACACATCCTACTGCAACTAACATTACTCAGGAAGTGAAAACCCGTTTGGGAGTACAATAAAAGAAATTTATCACTATCGAAAAAGGGCCTCAAAATTAACTGAGACCCTTTTTTATGTTTTACTACTAACGAATTCAAATTATCAGAAACAGTTATCCCGACTACAACATTGACTATTACATTCCCTTGATTACAAGTATCGGAGTATTTGAGTGGAAAAGCATCTTACGGGCAATTCCGGGATTGAACATCCTTGCAAATATATTTCTTCTTGAACTTGACAACGAAATCATATCAATGTTGTTCTCTTTTACATACTTCTCGAGTGTCTCTTCTAAGCTTTCTGACTGGTCAATCAGCATATAACCAATCTTCAGCTTCGGATACAATTCAGAAAGTCTGTTTTGGAATCCTGATAATTTAATCTCATTCCATATATCTTCCTTCTTTGCAATATGAGCTAATATGATTTCGATCTGATAGGGTTTAAGCAGCTTCATCATAATGTCGAGTGCTTTAAATTCCCTCTCCTGAAAGTTTGTAAGGAAAACTACCCTTTTTACCTCTGTCAAATTGCGTACTTTTGAATCTTCAGGCACTGCGAAAATAGGGGTTCTGCATCCATCCATTACTTCAGCAGTTACGCTTCCTATAAGATCCAGATCCCTTGCATTCTTACCTCTGGTACCCATCACAATTGCAGTCGGTCTTACTTTCTTCGAGTATGATATAATTTCTTCCTCAGGTAGCCCTTCAACCAGTGTGGTAGTATAGGGAACCTTTGGGAATGCACCTTTAGAGATATTATCCTCAATCCTTTTGATGAGATTATTCATCTCAAGTTCAGTGTTCTTTTTTATGTCCTGATAAACATCCTTATCTGTAGCCTGCAGGGTAAAAGAATCTCCAAACGGAATTGAAGCGGGATAAAATGGTGTAAAGAATGCATGCATTAATTTTACATTGCAGTTTAAATCATCTGCAAGACGAAATCCGAACTCACATGCCATAAGAGAGTAATCAGAGAAATCAACCGGAATCAGTACCTCTTTTACAATTCGTTTTGCATCCTCCTGCACATCGTCTGATTTTGAAATATTTGAACTAAAATCCACCTGCTCAATAACACGTAATGCTTTTGGCAGATCACTCTCGTTGATCCTTACCCTTACACTGCCTGCAATAGTAGGTTCAATAAGATTTATGCCGTGTATGACAGCAGGTATGCCCTCCGATTCGAGTATAGATTTTAATATTTGTGCTTTTTCATACGTGTGAATAGCTACTGTTACAAGTTTATCATCGTTAGACTCACTGTTTTTATTCTCTTTTTTCATACATAAGCTATTTGTGACATCTAAGGGTGCTATCCTACAGATGTAAGGGTTAATATAATTGTATAAAAAAACCCAATAATGAGTATTGTATAAATCAATTATTGGGTTCCCTGTTTTTCACTCCTCTTGTTCTTCCTGATCAGTTTCACTCAATTCAGGTTCCGGATAATCTGTTAGCCCCAATATCTTTAAGGCTTTATCAAAAATCAGTGTATCGTCGAGAACAACAATACCTCCGTCAGGACCGGGTTCTATATGTATTCCTACACTCTTACCCTCTTTGTAATTGTATCCGCCAAAATAGTTTCTTACGGTTTCAGGTTGCATATTCAACTCCGTTGCTATTTGACGGATACTACCGTCGGGGAGTTTGTCTTTCAGCTCTCTTAAATCATTAAATGAAATTGTTCTTGCCATGGCCAATTATTTTTATGTTGAAAATTCAATAATATTGATAATATGCCCTAAACTTACTCAAAAAAACAGATATTCCAAACTATTCAAAGAAATTATTTCAAAATTGTTTCATCACTAAAATTATAACATTGATCAATGTGGTAATGTTGCTAAAATTGGACTAAAAATGATCAAAAGAGTGGTATAGATCAATATAAACAGGGAGAGATTTTTTGCATGTGTACTGCTGTAAACTGCTCTGTCTCCTGTGTGAATAATAGTGTTAACAGGTGCTTTATAAAGTAAGGTATAAACTGTAAACAAGAGAACAGCAAGGATTGACCCGACTATAGCTCCGGCTAGTATGTCTGAAATAAAATGAACTCCGAGGTATAAGCGGGTATAACTGTTAAGAGTCGCCCAGATTAATGTACTTAGCGTAACTAATCTGCTTTTGAATATCAAAGATAAAAACACTGCTAATCCAAATGCATTGGTTGCATGGCTGGAGATGAATCCAAATCTGCCACCCCTATAGTTGTTTACAGTATCAACCAAATTCATAAAATCGGGATGATGTGTAGGTCTGAATCGTTCAAAGAGAGGCTTAAAAAGGGAGGATGAAACCTGATCACTTAAAACAAATACAAGAATAAAGAAAACAGCAACTAAAGCAGCACCTTTCCAATTTATCTTATAAAACATAATGAAGATGATAAAAAGAAAAAGCGGTATCCAGACAAATCTGCCACTTAATGTCCACATGACATTATCGAGAAAAATAGAATCGCTTCCGTTAAGTGCAAAGAAAAGGTTACGTTCAAGAGGTAATAAAGACTCTACTGCTTCTTTCATAGAATTAAAATTATTATTCTTATGCTTTCATAGAACCGTGAAAATGTTTAAATTATCTCTATATTCTCTTCAAAAGTCCATCCCACACTACCATTAGCAATCTCTACCTCATACCATTTACCATCGTTGTTTCTGATCTTCACTTTTGTTCCTTCATGAAGTTCAAACAGCTGATTACTGTTAACATCAGGTGAAGCATTAACTGCTGCTGCGCCAACCATTACTATCCCTGAATCACCGCGTAAACGCTCTCTTTTCTGACTGAACGAGAATGTATTGGCTATAATCATAAAAACAAATAGAACAATGCCTGAATAAAAGGCTGCTTTTCTTGCCCAAAGTATCCTTACAAACTGATAAACAGCAACAGACAGTAAAACAAGAATAAATAAAACAATAGCTATAGTGGCCCAAACATTCGAACTGAAAAGATTACGAACTGAATTAAACCAGTTTATCAAAAAAAGATTACCCGATGTGGCAATCCTGTCAACAGTCCTGTTGTTTGCAAAACGAAGATTATGCCTTATATCACCATCGCCCGGATCAAGTAGAAGTGCTCTTTCATAATTGAGAATGGCCTTACCTAACTGATTATCTCTGAAATATGCATTACCAAGATTGTAATATATCTGTGATGATATCCTGTTTTCTTTAATTCCAAGGTTCACAGCCTCTTCATAAAGCTCAATACTTCGTTTGTAATCCTTATTTCTATATGCGTTTGAAGCCTTCTCTACCAAATCTACTCCCTCTTCATCCTTAACAATATCATTCTGAGGTAATGATTGATTCTCTGCAACAGTTGAATCTTCGGACGTTACAGGAGCGGCTGCATTTTGTCCGGCAACCTGCAAAGTAAAAATTGTTGCAAAAAATAAAACAGATATATATTTTATCAATTTCATGCGATTAAAGTTATTTTTTTTTCTTGAGTCGGTTTTCCATTTCACCTATAGCATCAATAGTGCTGTTATAAAGAATATCCATTTCGGCATCGCTTTCTGCAGGAGCATATCGAGCAAACTCGCATGTATCAAGTATATCTATAAACTTGGATATAAGCTCATCACCAATTCCGTTTTTCGATAGTTCTGACTCGATATTGTTTTTAGAAAGATTAGCTACAGGGATAGACAGTTTGTCGCTAAAATATCCCCATATAGCCCTGAGAACTTCATCATAAAAGCTCTCCTTATTCTGTTCCTTAAGATACTTCTCAGCAAGCTTCAATCTCTTTATTGCCATCTTATTTGCCTTTTTGTTACGCATAAGAGCAACATTAGCATTCTCACGGGCCTGCTTCCTGTTGACAGAATATATAACAATAAGCAATACTAAAGGGATAAAATACCACAACCAGTAACTAAGTGAACCCACGAAGAAATCACTTATTGAATGATAGTATGGTTCACCGGTCTTTAAAAACCTTATATCCTGTTCTACCTTTACATCCTGCTGATTAACAAAATTACTTGACGAAATGCTTCCCGGCTCACCCTTTGCTATTTGCAAATCGAATTCATCAGTAGTAAGAGTTTTATATGAATTTGTATTTAGATCGAAATAGGTGAACTCAACAGGCGGAATTGTGTAGCTGCCCTCATAACGGGGAATTGCCATATATTCGATTGTTCTGATACCTGTCAAACCATTGCTTGTAACATTAAGTGCATTTGATACAGTCGGATCATAAACCTCAAAATTACTTGGAAAATCAACTTCAGGATTACTTATAAGCTTCATATTTCCTGTACCCGAAATCTCAAGCCTCAACGAAATTGCCTCGTTAGCTCTAAGCTGTGTGGCGTTAATATCATCTTTCATTGTAAATGTACCCACCGCATTTGCATAGCTATCAGGACGATTGGCAGGCAGTGGCCTCACATTTATTACTACCGGATTAGTAACAAGAGTTTTATTTACATCAACCATCAGTTCCTGCGAACCGAAGAAAGTAGTAACTTTCCTACCTGAGGGTACAGAAAACACCATCTCGAGTCTTCCTGAAGGTATTGAAATCTGACCTGACCTTTGAGGGAAAAGTAGTGTTTTACGAAGATCTGCAGTGTAGTAGTTCCTGGCGTTATACCTCTCCATCTGCAACTGCTGGTTAACCGGAACATCAACCTCCTCAACCAAGAAACCCTCAAACTCAGGGAATTGAATCTTACCAAAATTAACTATATTGAGAGTTGTATATAATCGGAAAGTAACTGTGAACCCCTCCTGTTCATATGGATTATTCTTGGAGACAATAGCTCTTATAAATGCATCATTCTCGGAAACTGTTTCAGTTCCTGAAGATGATTCGCCTTTAGATCCCCTTGCAGATGCTTCATCGGGAGGTAAGACTTCTACCTTTACTGAGTTCGACTGATAGTTAGACCCGTCTACAGTAATAGAAGCTGGTGGAATAGTAAAGGTACCTGTGGTTTTTGGAACTAATATATAAGTATAAGTTACAGATCTCTCAGATGTTGTTTTCCCGTTTATAGTTCTCTGACTAAAACTTGTGGAGGTACTTGGTCCGAACAGAATATCAAAATCAGGCAAATCGGGTATACGCAAATCTTTTCCCTCCTGATTCAATACATAACTAAGTCTGAATTGCTCACCCTCGATGACTGATGCAGGTGCTGAAGCTTTAAAAGTTACCTGAGCCTCAGCAACAGCCATACTCCCTGAAAGCAGTGCAATCAGGAGAATAATATTTATATATATATTCCGTTTTATATTGATCATCGTCATTACTGAATATCTTACCAGTTTTTATTCCTTCGCCTGTTATCCTCAGCCTGCTCTTCCCTCTCCTGAGCCTTTATCTGCTGAACCTTCTCCTGAGTTTCCCGTTCATCCTGTTCTATAGCCTGTAATAGCTGACGTGCGTTGTCTCGCGACATCTGTTCAGGCTCTTCGGGTTGCTCAGGTCTTTTCTCCTGATCCTGCGGAGGCTGTTGCTGATTCTGTTGATTCTGCTGCTGATCCTGATCCTGCTCTTGTTGTTCCTGATCATCTTCACCATCGCTTTGCTGTTCTTCGTCCTGAATCATCTTCTGCACAACAGCCAGGTTATAACGCGTTTCATCATCATCAGGATTCATTCTTAGTGCCATTTTATAAGCTTCCATGGCCTCCTTAAGCTGTTTCTTTTGAAGCATTGCATTTCCTATGTTATGCATGCCCTCTGAGACTCTTAGCGGATCCTCCTGTTCAAGTGCATTAGATTGATTATACTGCTCAATTGCCCTATCCCACTCTTTTTGTCTGTATAACGTGTTGCCAAGATTATAGTTTGCCTCTTTAGAGTTAGGATTACCCTCAACAGCTCTTTCGTAATAATCAGCCGCATCAGAGAACTTTTGCTCCTTGTACTCCTTATTACCTTTACGAATATTTTTGCGTACATCTTTCTGTGCTGATATCGTCGAGGTTATCAACATCATCAGCAGAAAAACTAATATATTTTTTGAATTAAATCGCATTGTCTTTATCTCTATATCAATTTTATTCAAAGATTCTTACATTACGAAATATCGGATTCTTCTTGTCATAAATCAGAATTTCGATAATTAGTATTACAAGCAAAATCCAAGCAAAAACAGTAAACTTCTCATCATATTCTGAATATGACAGACTCGATGAAGTGGTTGTCTCCAATTCATCAAGTTGCGCAACCAGTGCCTGAACAGCCCTGTTGGAATTATCAGCACGAACATACAATCCCTGTCCGCTCTGTGCAATTTCCATACTCATTTGTTCATTTAACCTTGAAACAACGACATTACCTTCATTATCTGTCATAAAATTACTCCCATACTCATTTGAAGGTAAAGGTGATCCGTCAGGAGAACCAATCCCGATTATATTTACCTGTATACCGGCTTTAGCAGCCTCTGCAGCAATTCCTGCAGCATTTCCTTCATGATCCTCCCCATCAGTAATAATTACCATGGCTCTGCTGGCTTCCTGATCGCTTGAGAAAGAGGTCATGCCAAGATTTATTGCCTGCCCTATTGCAGTGCCCTGAATTGGAACCAGACTGGGATCAATTGTATTTAAGAAGATTTTAGCTGATTGTGTATCAGAAGTCAACGGCATCTGAATATACGCTTCACCGGCGAATACTATTAGTCCCACCTTATCATTATCACGAACATCTATCAGTCTTGATAAAATTTGTTTAGCACGCTCCAGTCTGTTTGGCGACACATCTTCAGCAAGCATTGAATTGGAGACATCAATTGCAATTACCAATTCAATACCCTCTTTTTCAACCGTCTCAACTTTTGTTCCGAATTGAGGTCTTGCCAACATTATTATTCCAACACACAATGCTGCGAAGATCAGCCAGAACTTAAGATATGAGCGTTTAAGAGACAGTTCCGGCATCATCCTCTTGAGCGTTGAAAGTGTACCCATTTTCTGTACATCCTTTAGCTTTCTGATGTTCAGGTAGATATATAACACCAGTAATATTGGCATTAAAATATACAACCACAGGTATTCCGGATTTCCGAATCTAAACATATCTGTATTTTTATCAATTAAGGAATATTCCTCAACCAGGTTCTGCGCAATATCAACTCAAGCAATATAAGAGCCATTGCTGCAAGAGCAAAGGGAAGAAACAACTCTTGTCGCTGTGTTACATTCTGCACACTGATAAGATATTTCTCCATTTCATCAATCTCCTCGTAAACCTGTCTGAGTCCTTCTGTATCCTGAGCCCTGAAATATTGTCCGCCTGTCATCGCGGCAATTTCAGTAAGCGTTTTCTCATCTATATCAACCGGCAGATTCTGCATTCTTACACCAAAAGGAGTCTGTACAGGAGTAGGAGCCATACCTTTTGTGCCTACCCCAACCGTGTAAACCCTTATTCCGTACGAACGGGCCATATCGGCTGCAGTAAGCGGTGCAATCTGCCCCCTGTTATTCGTTCCATCAGTAAGAAGAATCACTACACGCGACTGCGACTCACTGTCTTTGAGACGGTTTACTGATGTCGCCAGTCCCAGTCCTATTGCTGTACCATCTTCTATCAGTCCGAACTCTATCTCATTAAGCAAGTTAAGCAAAACCGAGTGATCAGTAGTCAGCGGACATTGAGTAAAACTCTCCCCTGCAAAAACAACCAGTCCTATATTATCATTTTTACGGTCTGTCACAAATTCCGCCGCGACTTTCTTGGCTGCCTGCAGGCGGTCAGGCTGCAGATCCTGAGACAACATAGACCCCGAAACATCAAGTGCAAGTACAATATCAATTCCCTGTGATTCAGTCTCCTCCCAGCTGTTAACTGATTGCGGACGTGCAATTACCACTATTATTAGAGCTATTGAAATTACCCTCAACACAAAAGGTAAGTGCCGCATGTACACTTTAACACCGGGCTTCACTCCCTTGAATGCATTTGCAGATGCCAGTTTAAACGACGCCTGCATCTTAGACAACCGTACTATATACCACACTATCAAAGGGATAAGCAGCAATAATAACCACAGATATTCAGGATGCAGAAAAATCATTTCGTTATGTTTGTTTTATCTTTATTATCTAATTCCTTTTCTATATCCTCTTTCTTGGGAACAGGATCCGGTTCCCGGGTCTGATTCACAAAGAAGTAAGCATTAACCAGACTCAAATCGTTCTCATCTTGGAAAGGTTTATACTTTGCAAACTTAACAAGATCTGAAGTAGATAATATCTGTTTCAGGTTATCATAAACCGAGTCAACCTCCTGTAACTTTCTCACCTCATTAAGTATCTCACCTGAAGTCATCTCCATTGCGTTGATTCCCTCTCTCTCATATATATAATGCCTGAGAATATCGGTCAGTTTACTATAAAACTCCTTCTCACGACCTTGTTGCCATATCTTCTCGGCTTTCAGCTTATCCAGTTCGTTAAGAGCCCTTACATGTGCGGGAAGTACAACCGGCGGCTTAAAGACATATCCTTTTCTCTTTTTCTTCAATATCAGATATATAACTAACCCTATCAGTGCCAGTATAAAAGCAATTCCCAGTACCAGCCACAAAATCCATAAAAAATCAGTCCACACAAAAGGAGCTTTCTGAACCGGTTTAATATCATGAAGCTGAAGCTGTTCAAAATCGATAGAATCTGTCGCCCCACTGTTGATCTTTTCCAGATATGCAAGGGTTGAATCAGATAATTCAGGAGATGTTACCTTAAGACCGAAGGAGTTTGAAAATATTGTATCTGTTCCGTCAAAGATTGGTATAAAAGGCACATGGTAGAGAGTTGAGTCAAAAGATGTGACAACATACTTAAAATTCAACGTCATCACATTATTCTCTATCAGTGTGTCGGGGGGAAGCATTGCGATTACCTCAACACCCGGTACAATCTCACTCTCGTAAACAGGAAACGAGATTGTCTTATCTTTAGGTGTAATCACTTTAACATTGATCAATGCCTGTTCACCAATCATAATCTCGGTTGGCTGTATAGTAGCATGCGCAGAAGCTCTCTGCGCTGCAACGGGAAGAACCGACAGCAGAAATAGAGCTGTAAGCATCACACCCGGTAGTAATATATTATGTAGTTTTTTCTTAATCAATGTTTTCTTCTTTGTTGGAAAAGTTGAAGTAAAGATTTAACATAATCACTCTCTGTAGATACCGATATATTATCAACACCACTCTGTCTGAAAGCCTGGTCCTTATTTTTCTGCAGATCTTCCCACCAGGTTCGGTATGCATTCCTGACTTTCTTGGAAGATGTATCAATCCATTGCTCATCACCTGTTTCAGGGTCTCTGACTTTCATTAACCCTACCGGCTGCAGATTAGTGCTTAATTCATCATATACCTGTATAGCTACAATATCATGCTTATTGTTTGCTATCTGTAAAGCCTTATTATAATCGTCAGAGTCAATAAAGTCCGATATCAGAAAAGCCGTACACCTCTTCTTGATAGCATTAGTCATGTATCTCATTACCATGTTAATGTCAGTGCCCCTGCTTTCCGGTTTAAACCCCAGAATCTCACGTATAATAAAAAGTATATGTTTCTTCCCTTTTTTGGGAGGTATAAACTTCTCTACTTTATCTGAGAAAAAGATCACACCTATTTTATCATTGTTCTGTATAGCTGAAAAAGCAAGTGTGGCTGATATTTCGGCTACGATATCGCGCTTCAAAACGGACCTGGAGCCAAAGCCCAGACTTTCCGACACATCAATCATCAGCATCACTGTAAGCTCACGCTCTTCCTCAAATATTTTTACAAAGGGTTTATTATAGCGGGCAGTCACATTCCAGTCTATATCTCTCAGATCATCACCGAACTGATATTCCCTTACTTCGGAAAAAGCCATACCTCTTCCCTTAAAGGCTGAGTGATATTCCCCCGCGAAAATATTCCGGGAGAGACCACGCGCCTTAATCTCGATATGCCTTACCTTTTTAAGTAGATCAGTTGTTTCCATCTATACCCCTGTATTCTTATTAAGATTAAGGTACCTCAACCTTATTAAGTATTTCGCTGATAATCTCTTCAGAAGTTAAATTGTTTGCTTCTGCCTCGTAAGTTAATCCAATACGATGACGCAGCACATCATGGCATACAGCACGAATATCCTCGGGAATCACGTAACCGCGTCGCTTGATAAAGGCAAAAGCTCTGGCAGCAAGAGCGAGGTTGATAGATGCGCGGGGTGATCCTCCAAACTCTATCATATCTTTTAAGTCCGGCATACCATACTGATCAGGAAAACGGGTTGCAAATACAATATCAACAATATATTTGCCTATCTTTTCGTCAATATAAACCTCACGCACAACTTTACGTGCATCCAGTATCTCCTGAATCGAGATCACTGCTCCGTCTGTTGTTACCGGCTCGAATATATTTCTTTGGATAATCTGCTTCTCCTCCTCTTTTGTCGGATATGATATGACTACTTTGAGCATGAAACGGTCAACCTGTGCTTCAGGCAGCGGATATGTTCCTTCCTGCTCGATAGGGTTTTGAGTAGCCATTACCAGAAAAGGACTTGGCAGCTTATATGTTTGTTCACCTATCGTTACATTACGTTCCTGCATAGCTTCCAGAAGTGCACTCTGCACTTTTGCGGGAGCACGGTTAATCTCGTCGGCAAGAACGAAGTTAGCAAATACAGGACCATGTTTAACCAGAAACTCCTCGTTTCGCTGACTGTATATCATTGTTCCGATAACGTCTGCAGGCAGCAGGTCTGGAGTAAACTGAATGCGGCTGTATTTTGCATCAATTAGCTGAGCCAGTGTTTTGATTGCCAGCGTTTTTGCCAATCCGGGCACACCCTCCAGCAGAATATGGCCGTCAGATAGTAAACCTATCAACAGTGACTCAACAAGATGTTTCTGCCCTACGATAACCTTGTTCATCCCGGTTACAATCGTCTGCACAAAGGCACTTTTCTGTTCAATTCTTTCGTTTAACTCTTTAATATCAACAGTTTGGCTCATATAAATTAATTGTTAAATGGATGTCTGTTTCAAGAAATACAAATTTAGGAATGTTAAATCGGTTTCATAAACATTTGGGGTTAAAAAAGTTTAAGTAAAACATATCAGTATGACATACCAAATACTTCAGCAAAAGACTCTTTCATTTTTTCAGAAACATCTTTCATATCAACTGCTCTGTTAAGTTCTTTTTCTGTAGAAGTAACCCCTTTGTCGGTAAACCCGCAAGGATTGATATAATTAAAATATGACAGATCGGTATTAACATTGAGGGCAAGGCCGTGCATTGTAACAAATCTGCTGGCTCTTACTCCGATAGCACATATCTTGCGCGCTTTTGCAGGATTCTTCGCATCTATCCATACTCCCATGGCTTTGTTGTCTTTTTCGCCATTAATGGCAAAATGCTTCAAAGTATTTATCACAACATCTTCCAACATGGATATATAGCTTTTTATACCAATTCCGTATTCCTCAAGATCAATAATCGGATAAGCAACTAACTGACCGGGACCATGATATGTAATATCACCGCCGCGGTCAATTTCATGGAGGTCGATTTTCCGACTCTCACAGAGGGCTTTAGTTACCAGCAGATTTTGCCTGTCTCCGCTTTTCCCGATTGTGAATACATGCTCGTGCTCACAGAAAAGAAGGTATTGTTTCAGATGATTGTTTGAGAACCCTACAATAGTCTGCTTATTTCTCAACTCAGTTTTCTCTTTGATTACTGATTCAAACAGCTTCTGCTGGTAATCCCACGCCTCTATATAACGTATTCGTCCAAGATCCTGAAATTCTACCCTCTTCATCACTTTTTTTATACTCTCCACCAAATATTTTTTAAGCTGTTCTCTGCTTTTGTATTTTATTTTCACTAACACTCCGAAATATTCAAATATGCTTTTCGGCGTGATATGATGAACGAACAAGCGGACCACTTTCAACAAACTGAAAGCCTTTTTCGAGTCCAATTTCCCTGTATTTTTTAAACTGTGCCGGCTTGATAAACTCTTTCACGGTCAGATGTTTCTTTGTTGGCTGCAGGTACTGGCCAATTGTAAGAACCTTGCATCCGACACTGATAAGGTCATCCATTGTCTGGATTACCTCATCTTCAAATTCACCCAGTCCGACCATAATACCCGATTTAGGCTTTGCTTTTCCACTTTTAGCAATTGTCTCAAGGGTCTTCAGACTTGTATCATACTTTGCCCTGCTGCGAATTTTAGGGGTAAGTCTCCTAACTGTTTCCATATTATGCGATACTATATTCGGTCCTGAGTCAATCACCAGATTAATAAATTCCTGAATACCGTTAAAATCCGGAATCAGGGTTTCAATAGTCAGCTCAGGATTAACCTCCTTGACACGCTTTACTGTTGTTGCCCAGAAACCAGCACCTCCATCGGGCAGATCATCCCTGTCAACACTTGTAAGAACCACATGCTTCAGATTCATCTTCTTAATACTCTCTGCGAGTCTGTCCGGTTCATCCCAGTCGACTTTTCCCTGCGGGCTGCCTGTCTTTACTGAGCAAAACCTGCAGGCGCGAGTGCAGATATCACCTAAAATCATAAATGTTGCTGTACCGCGGCCCCAGCACTCCGACATATTTGGACATTTGCCGCTCACGCAAATTGTATGTAGTTTTTTTCTTACAATAACATCTTTAACGTTAAGATACTCTTTTCCCTGAGGGAGTGAAATTTTCAGCCAGTCAGGCTTCCTTGTCATTAGTTCTAGTTTATTTTCCATAATAAATAACTATGATTATGTACGTTGTAAAAAAACAACGAAACAATATGTGATTTTAAAATGTAACTGTTGACAAAAATAGTATTTTATTCAACTATTCACTAATTCAAGCCGACTCATTGCATATTTTTAAATGACTACTATTCTATTTGTAACGCCAAAAACTTTATCTTTGCCATTTAAACTGAACACAAAATAAGCATATTGGATTTCCAATTAATTCATACAGACGCAAAATCGAGCGCGAGAGCAGGACTGATTAAAACCGACCATGGTGAAATAGAGACTCCGGTTTTTATGCCTGTAGGCACAGTCGGCAGTGTCAAGGCGGTACATGTCTACGAACTAAAAGAAGATATCGGTGCCGAGATTATCCTTGGCAACACATATCATCTCTACCTCAGGCCGGGACTTGATATAATCAAAGGTGCAGGCGGTCTGCACAAGTTTAACAGCTGGAACAAACCGATGCTGACCGACAGCGGGGGTTTTCAGGTATTTTCTCTCTCAGAAAACAGAAAACTCACTGAGGAGGGTGCAAAGTTCAGATCTCATATAGACGGTTCAAAACATTTCTTTACTCCTGAAAAGGTGATTGATATTCAGCGTACAATAGGCGCTGATATTATAATGGCTTTCGATGAATGTACTCCCGGCGATGCGGAATATGCATATGCAAAAGAATCACTTGAGCTTACAGAGAGATGGCTGGACAGGTGCATCAAACGCTTCAATGAGACTGAGTGTCCTTATGGCCACAAGCAGTCCCTGTTCCCTATCGTTCAGGGTTGCGTGTACCCCGATCTCCGTCGCCGTGCTGCAGAGAACATTGCAGCATTAGGTGCTGATGGCAATGCTATAGGAGGACTTGCCGTTGGTGAGCCAACAGAAAAAATGTACGAGATGGTTGAGCTCGTTAATGAGATTCTGCCTAAAGATAAACCCCGCTATCTGATGGGTGTAGGGAAACCTGAAAATATGCTTGAGGCAATAGAGAGGGGAGTGGATATGTTTGACTGTATTATGCCTACTCGTAACGGCCGCAACGGTCAGATATTCACAAAACAGGGCATTATGAATATGCGTAATGAGAAGTGGAAAAACGACTTCTCACCTATAGAGGAGGATGGTGCTTCTTATTTAGATACGCTCTACAGTAAGGCATATCTTCGTCATCTTATAAACAGTAACGAAATACTGGGATTGCAGATTGCATCAATTCACAATCTCGCCTTTTATATATGGCTTATGAAAGAAGCCAGAAAGCATATAATTGAAGGCACATTTTCTCAATGGAAACCGGGTATGGTGGAAAACGTGACTCGCAGACTATAATATTAAATAATAGATGAAAAGAAAGAACGATTTTTCCAGAATAGGCCGGCTGGACTGGTACATAATCAAGAAGTTCCTGGGAACATTTGTTTTCATGATCGCACTGATTATTTCCATTGCCGTGGTGTTCGACATTAACGAAAAGATCGATAAATTCATGTCAAACAATGCTACTTTACACGGTATTGTATTTGACTACTATCTCAATTTCATACCCTATTATACCAACCTGTTCAGTCCTTTGTTTGTTTTTCTTGCCGTTATCTACTTCACATCAAAGATGGCAAACAACTCAGAAATCATTGCCATACTTTCAAATGGCATTAGTTTCAAAAGAATATTGAAACCATATATGATTTCCGCTTTAATTATCTCCATATTTACCTTTGTTTTCGGAAGCTTTATTATCCCTCCGGCAAATAAAACACGTATTGATTTTGAGCAGACTTATGTCGACCCGAGAAAGAAAAAAACAGGCGACAGGGATATACAGTTTAAGGTGGGACCCGGCACAATCGTCTATTTTGACAACTTCGATCTGGCCAGTAATACAGGTTATAACTTCTCAATGGACCATTTTAATGATCTTGAACTTGACTCAAGACTTACTGCTCAGTCTATTCGCTACGATTCAGCATATAAATGGACAATCCGCAACTATCAGATTCGCGATTTTGATGGCATACACGAAAAAATCAGCACTGGCAGCTCAATAGACACCACCTTGCAGATTGTACCAAACGATTTTATAATCGCCACTTCTGATCAGCAGATGATGACATCCCCTCAACTGCGTAAATATATTAAAAGTCAGAAAGAAAGAGGGATGGGAAACATACAGCCATTCCAGATTGAATACCATTCACGTATTGCAATGGTATTCTCGGCCTTCATCTTAACTATAATTGGGGCATCTCTTTCAGCTCGTAAAGTCAAAGGCGGCATGGGTCTTAATATTGGTATCGGACTGGCCTTAAGCATGGCTTATATCTTGTTTATGACGGTAAGCTCAACCTTTGCCGTAAAAGGCAATATGAGTCCGTTTGTTGCCGCCTGGATCCCGAATATTATTTTTAGCGGTATTGCATTCTTCCTGTATAAGAAAGCTCCAAATTAACAATTGCTCAGCTATTTCAATATTGCAAATCAATATGACGGTCAAGCAAAATATGAAATAAGAAAGAGATTGGGTAAAGGTTAAACTTATTTGGTAAAAAAACATCTGATTATTATGAAACGAAATATTTTAATACTTATTTTGCTCGTAGGTGCAACCATACTAAAAGCGCAGACAAACTATCCTGTTGTGGTTATTGAAACTAACTACGGTACAATGAAGGCGATTCTTTATGATGATACACCTGTACATAGTGAGCATTATCTCAAACTAATTAAAGAAGGATATTTCAACGGCACACTTTTCCACAGAGTGGTAAAAAACTTTGTTATTCAGGGAGGTGCACAGGACTCACGAAACGCACCCGCAGGTATTCAGATAGGGAGCGGACGCTCAGACATGGAACTTATGCCTGAGTTTCGTAAAAACAGAGCACATAAAAAAGGAGCTCTTGCAGCTCCAAGGAAAGGAGATAATGAAAATCCCCAAAAGAAGTCCGATGCTTCACAGTTTTATATTGTGCACGGACAAAAATACACTGAAGGACGTCTCGACACTATGGAGATGGTCGTAAATGTTCCGATAAAAAATAGACTTATAAGAACTTATTACAGTCCACACAAAAGCCGGCTCGACAGTCTGGCCAAGCTTAATGAGAAGCAAGCCTTTAATAATCTCCTTGATTCAACACTTAATATTGTTGATTCTCTTTATGCTATCGCTCCGGGAAAATTCTTATGGCCGGAAGGTGTTAAAGAGGCATATTCAACTTTAGGCGGTGTTCACCATCTTGACGGCGAATACACTGTTTTCGGTGAAGTAATAGAAGGACTAGACGTTATTGATAAAATAGCGGCTCTTACGGTTGATGAAAGGAGTCGCCCGACAAGCGACGCCAAAATCATAAGGGTTTACACTGAGTAGTACTTTACTCAATATTCTTCCTTACCTCAGTCAAAAAGCCCTTCATTCGCTTTGAATCTTTATTGTCGATAATATCAATCAGCTCTTTCAGCTTTTTACGGATCTGTTCAACCTGACCCGAAGTGTAAGGGTTAAAAAGTATCTCCGTCAAAAGGAAATCATCTTCTGAAAGCAAACCCTGAGCAATATTCATATGACGCTTAAAGGTAGTTCCCGGCGCATCCTGGTGCTTCATTACAGAGGCAAATACAAGTGTTGAGGCAAATGGTATCGACAAAGAGTAAGCAATTGTCTCGTCATGCTGTTTAAACGAATATTCAAATACGTTTAGTTTCAACCCATTGTAAAGATCTCTGAAGAAGACTTTCCCCAGATGGGACGACTCAGTGATAATTATTGCACTTTGAGTACTCAAGTCGCTCAAACTGGCAAAGGTAGGTCCGAACATAGGGTGCGTCGAAACAAAAGGACGGCCGCATTTAGCGTAAAACTCTTCAAGTCCAGTTTTCACCGAAGCTATATCACTGAGGATACAGTTTTCAGGAAGAAAATCCAACACATTATTAAATGCCTCAATAGTATATTTTAGCGTTGCAGCATTTATAACCAGTTCCGGCGCAAACTCTTTCACGTCTGCAGGATTAGTCATCCTCTGCGTGTTATAGATAAATCTCATCTTTTTGGGATCAGTATCCAAAACAGCAACTTCATGGTCAAAGCTAAGTACATCAGCAAAGAAAGAGCCCATCTTACCAGCCCCGAGAATTAATATTTTCATTATATTTTTTAATTATTCCGTGATTAAACTCTTTAAACAGTCAAAAAACCA
>JAQVXD010000078.1 GCA_028709385.1 Fermentimonas sp. | reverse complement strand
GGGTCCTTCATTAGGTGATTCATACGTAGTATTGAGCGGATTAAATGAAGGAGATGAAGTTGTTACTAATGGTGCTTTCACAATAGATGCCAGTGCTCAGCTTGCCGGAAAGCGCAGCATGATGAACGATGAAGCAGGCAGGGCTGTTACAGGTCATGAAGGTCATACGATGAGTGGAAGTAGTAGTGCACCAGCCACTGGTCACGAAGGACACAATATGCAGGCTACAGCTCAGACCGGAGAGCATGTGATGCTAACAGTACAAGGGTTATGCGAGATGTGTAAAGATCGCATTGAGAAAGCCGCTAAATCTGTTGATGGTGTCCTAGGAGCAGTATGGGTACAGGCAGATAAAAAACTTCACTTAGATTTCGATCCTGATAAAACATCTGCCGATGCTGTAGCTAAAACAATTGCAGCTGCAGGACACGATACTGATAAATATAAGGCAGACAAGGCTACTTATGATGCATTGCCCGCATGCTGTAAATACATAGATTAAATAACTTAATATTTATATTTTAAACGAAAAACAAAATGAAAACTACAATCTTAGCAACTATCGCACTGAGTACATTCTTGTTTATTGCCTGTAATTCAGGATCATCCAACAAGAACATTTCAGAATCAAATAATGAAATGGAACAAATGGAATCGGGAAATACACATAACGGAACTGATCACATGATTCCAGGAGAAGCTCACGAAGAGCACGCCATGTTAAATGTAAAGGGAAGTTGTGAAATGTGTAAAGAACGCATTGAAAAAGCCGCCAAAGAAATGGAAGGCGTGTCTTTTGCAAGCTGGGAAATAGAAAAACAAGTTTTGCATCTGAATTACAATCCAGATAAAGCATCTGAAGACGAGATTGCAAAAGCAATAGCAGCTGCAGGACATGATACTGAAAAATATAAAGCAAATCAGGCAACATATGATGCATTACCTGACTGTTGCAAATACAGAGATTAAATGATTTTATTAATTTGTTTAAAAGGGGAATACCACAAAACGGTATTCCCCTCATTAAATTTCTCATTTTTAAAAATTAAGAAAAATGAATCACCAACATACGGATTCAGAAACAACGCATGATCAATATGAGGCTCATACGCATCATACATTCCATGAGGAGCATGAAGGTCATGGTCATAGAGGACACAATCACGGAGCACACCACGGAGCACACCACGGAGCACACCACGGAGCACATCACGGAGCACATCACGGAGCACATCACGGAGAGCACGATCATGGATCACATGCAGGAGACTTTAAGCAAAAGTTTTGGGTATCTCTTATTTTATCAATTCCAATACTTTTAATGTCCACTTTTATGGGTATTGAACTTCCTTTTCAATTCAGTTTCCCCGGGTCTGATTGGGTAGTTCTTATCTTGTCTACTATTTTGTTTTTTTATGGCGGGACACCTTTTCTAAAGGGAGCCAAAACGGAATTGAGTGACAGAAAACCGGCAATGATGACATTGATCTCAATGGGTATTTCTGTAGCGTATTTATATAGCTTGTATGCATTTATATCCAATCATTTTATTCCTAATGCACCACATTTGATGGATTTCTTCTGGGAGCTGGCAACACTTATTGTTATTATGCTACTTGGTCACTGGATTGAAATGAGAGCAGTAGGAAATGCCGGCAACGCGTTGCAGAAAATGGCCGAATTGCTACCTGGAAAAGCTCTTTTAATTAATGAGCATGGCGAAATATCTGAGGTAAATCTTAAAGAAGTTCATATTGGTCAACATCTATTAGTCAATGCCGGTGAAAAGATACCAACCGACGGTATAATATTGCAGGGTAAAACCAGCGTTAATGAATCAATGGTAACCGGCGAAGCTAAAGCGGTAAATAAAACCGTTGGTGATAAAGTGATCGGAGGTTCTGTAAATGGGAAAGGAACACTTAAAATAGAAGTAACAGGAACAGGTGAATCTGGTTTTCTGTCACAAGTAATGAAGCTTGTGAGTGATGCTCAGAAAGAGAAATCCCGCTCTGAAACACTTTCAGATAAAGTTGCAGGGGCACTATTTTATGTTGCAGTAACTGTAGGCATTATAGCTTTCATTGTCTGGTTGATTTTAACAAAAGATCTCAATGTTGCTTTTGAGCGACTTGTAACTGTACTTATCATAGCCTGCCCTCATGCACTGGGACTTGCCATTCCGCTTGTAATTGCCAGATCCACATCTTTAGGTGCAAGAAACGGATTGTTAATTCGTAACAGAGTAGCTTTAGAAAAGTCTAAAAAGATAAAGATAGTAACGATGGACAAAACCGGTACACTAACTGAAGGAGATTTCAGTGTGTCTGTCGTTGAGTCTCTTTCTGTAAATTGGAGTGACAATGAAATTTTAAGCATGATGGCATCACTTGAAAGCCATTCAAATCACCCTTTGGCAGTAGGTATACTTGAAGAAGCTGAAAAGCGGAATATTCGTTTTCCTGTACCAGAGAATGTATCAGTTATCAGTGGCACAGGTCTTCAAGGTATTGTAGAAGGTAAACAATTATTAATAGTGAAACCTGCATATCTTGATGAGCATAGGATGCATTACGACAAAAACAGATATAGCGAACTGGCTAAAAAAGGAAACTCTGTGAGTTATCTGATTATCGATAATGAAGTAGCCGGAATAGTTGCGCAGGGAGATGAGATAAAAGAAGAGGCTAAAATCACTGTTGAAGGATTGAAACAGATGAATATTGTTCCGGTTATGCTCACAGGTGATAATGAGGAGTATGCTAAAAGTGTTGCATTCCAAGTAGGTATAAGCGAAATTCATGCTGGTCTCCTCCCTCAGGATAAGGAAAAATATATACAATCAATGCAAGACAATGGAAAACCGGTTATGATGGTTGGCGATGGTGTAAATGATGCACCTGCACTTGCCAGAGCAGAGATTGGTGTTGCTATCGGAGCCGGAACAGATGTCGCAATCGACTCTGCTGATTTAGTTCTTGTAAAAAGTAATCCCTCAGACATATTGCATTTTTTCTCTTTGGCAAAAAACACTACCAGTAAGATGGTTCAGAACCTTTGGTGGGGAGCAGGATACAATATCATTGCAATTCCTCTTGCTGCAGGTGTACTGGCGCCTATCGGTATTATTTTAAGTCCTGCTATTGGTGCAGTTCTAATGTCTATAAGCACAATCGTTGTTGCACTTAATTCAATGACACTTAAATTAAAATAGTGAAGCACTATTCTTAGATAATATTGACAAAATATCTAAAAAATATCAATCTAATTACAAAATGTTTATTAAATTTGAAAAAATAACAAAAACAGGATAGTTGTTATCCTATTACAACAATTATCATATTTTATGACAAAAAACCGGCATTATGAATATAAGGAAAATTACACCAATTCTCTTTACTTTTGTTTTTTTAGGCATTAGTATACTCTATTCTCAAAACAAGAGTGTTAACTATGATGAATTGAAAGCGGGACCATACTCACTTCCTTCAATCCAAACCTCTCAGAGTGGGGTGATTATAAATAATGTGCAAGATTGGGAGGAGTTCAGGAAACCGGAAATACTATACAGTTTTACAAATCATGTTTATGGGAGAGTACCTGGCGTTCTTGATTCAATGCTGGTAAAAATAACTGAACAAAATGGCACTTATTTAAATGGTACCGCAAAACGAAAACAGGTTATGCTGACATTCGTTAAAAACGGGAAGGAGTTGAGCGTTGATCTGTTAATTTACCTACCGATATCTATGGAAAAAGCTCCTGTTTTTTTAGGATATAATTTTCAGGGTAATCATACAATAGCAGATGACAGAAATATTTTTATCACTAAGTCATGGGTGCCAATAAACAGTGAAATTGGTGTAGAATCTAATTTTGCGGTTGAAAAATCACGCGGCAGTATGAAAACCAGATGGGATATCGAGAAAATTATTGAAGCCGGTTATGGTCTGGTTACACTATATAGAGGTGATATCGATCCGGATAAAGATGATTTAAGCGATGGTATTCATCAATTATTTTACACAAAAGAGCAGGAGAAACCTAAACCGGACGAATGGGGTACTATTGCTGCCTGGAGTTGGGGATTATCCCGTGTGATGGATTTTCTGGAGACTGATCAAGATATAGATCATGAAAAAGTAATTGTTTTCGGACACTCAAGATTGGGAAAAGCATCATTATGGGCTGCGGCAACCGATAGTCGCTTTGCCGGTTGTATATCAAATAACTCGGGTGCTATGGGGGCAGCACTTTCAAGAAGAGACTTCGGCGAAACTGTTGAAGTAATTAATAAAGCTTTCCCTTACTGGTTTTGTGATAACTTCAAAAAGTACTCAAATAAAGAGTATATGTTGCCCGTCGATCAGCATATGCTTATCTCACTGATAGCACCCAGACCGGTTTATCTAGCAAGTGCAACAGAGGATTTATGGGCAGACCCGAAAGGTGAATTTTTATCTGCAAAGGAAGCTTCGGTTGTATATAATTTATATGGAATCCCTGGACTCTCTTCCTTAAAAATGCCGGAACCGGATTCACCAATTATCGGAGTAGTAAGCTACCACCTTAGAACAGGAATACATGATGTTACTGATTACGATTGGGAGCAATACATTAAATTTGCGAAGTACAACAATTTCTGAGATCGAAGTACAACAATTTCTGAAGTCAGGGATATTAAACAGCTCATTATTTAATGTAGCCAACCGACTGTGTCAATAAGGGTTATAAACTACTCCTCCATTAAAAAAGAAATCGGGTCTGTTAAGTATTCCATCACTTTATATATGAATCT
>JAQVXD010000077.1 GCA_028709385.1 Fermentimonas sp. | reverse complement strand
ATAAGGAAATACAATATTAAACAAAATTATTAAGTTTATTCACAGCTGTTTAATAAATCTCAATTGTTAAAACATGAAACGATACATGCTTTTGACTTAAAATTATTTGTTATAAATTAAAATAGCACTAACTTTGTCGCGTAAGAATTTGTAAATGTTAATACTATTTGTGAATAAAGAATCTGTAAGTGTTAAATGCTATCCATTTACTTATGTGTTAAGTTGAGAAAGTGTAAATATTTAGCGTGAGTGAATTACTTCTCGATGTGAAAATAAAATAAAATGAATTTATTTAAATACATGAAAACTTCAAAATCGTTTTAGACTCAAATTAATTTATGGATTAACTTAAAAATTAAAGAATGAAAAAACTTAAAACTAATCAAGTTAGAGTGATCTTATCTGCTTTTGTGTGGGTATATCATTGGGTTTGTTTGCACAGAACGTTACCGTAAGAGGCGTTGTTACTGATGTGAGCGGTGAACCATTGATCGGAGTAACACTACTTGTACAAGGTACAACTAATGGGACAGTTACAAATATCGATGGGGAGTATACATTGAGTGGAGTTCCTTCGAATGGTATTATCGAGGTTTCATACGTAGGTATGCAATCTCAGAATGTTCAGGTTGGAGGAAGATCAACTATTAACATTGCGCTATCTGAAGATACTGAGTTATTGCAAGAAGTTGTTGTAGTTGGATATGGTACAATGGACAGAAGAGAGGTGACCTCATCAATTGAGACAATCTCGGCTGCTGATTTTAATCAAGGTGGTGTAAGAAATGCCATGGACTTAATCCAAGGTAAAGTTGCAGGCTTGAATATGACCCGTGTTGGTGGTAGTAACCCTAACTCAGGAATGGATATTCAGCTACGTGGTATTGCTTCACTTTCTGGTACCAGAAGTCCACTTATCGTAATTGATGGTATTCCAGGAGGTAGTCTTGATCTACTTCAGCCGGATGATATTGAATCATTTAACATATTGAAAGACGGTTCAGCAGCTGCCATCTATGGTACTCGTGGAAACTCAGGTGTAATTCTTATTACAACTAAGAAAGGCCGTGCCGGAGCACCTCAGTTCAATTATTCATCCTATGCCCAGCATGAGATACTGAGCGAACGTCCAAAAGTTTTTGATGCAGCAGGTTTTAGAGATCTGATCAGTCAAGGTTTAATTAATGAAAACCAGGACTTCGGAGCTAATACTAATCTTTTTGATGAGCTGATAAATAAAAACAACCTAAGCCAATATCACAATTTTGCTGCTTCCGGTGGAACAGAAAACACAAACTATAGAGCTTCTGTATTTTATAGCAGTCTTGAAGGTATAGCAAAGGAAAACTCACGTGAACAGTTTGGAGGACGAGTAAATGTTAACCAAAAAGGACTTAACGATAGATTGACTATGTCTTTTAATCTTGCTACCAACTTCAATAAAGCTAATATGCTTGGTGGTGGAACGGGTGATTTTGAGCAGGCAATTCAACGTAATCCTACAGCTCCTCTTTATAATGAAGACGGGTCTTTTTACGAAACAACTGCTTTCAATAACTATAACCCACTTTCACGTCTTGCAAACAGATTGTCAGAAAGAGATCAGCAGACTACATCAGCAGACGTACGCTTACAGGTTAAACTTACTGACTTCTGGTCGGTTTCAGGATTTGGATCTTATCTGCGTAACACTTATAATGATAGATACTATCGTTCTTCTAAAGACTGGGATAACAGACCCGGATCTTCTTATCAGGGAATGGGATATGCTTCTAAAACAAATCATTTGTCATGGAGCAAAACCTTTGAAGCAACCACAGACTATAGAAGAACATTTAATGATGTTCATACTTTAACAGGTCTTTTAGGTTATAGTTATCAATATAATACTGAAGAGAATTTTAATGTTAATAATAGTGGGTTTACTACAGATGCATTTCTTGATTGGAATTTGGGAGCAGGTAGTGCAATCCAAAACGTGAAACTGCCACGCCCCGGTATGGGAAGTAGTAAGAATGACAACACACTTGTTGCCTTTTTTGGACGTGTGAACTATTCATTTGATAATAAATATTATTTTCAGGCTATCGTACGTCATGAAGGATCTTCTCGTTTCGGTGCTAATCACAAATGGGGAACCTTCCCGGCTCTTTCAGCAGGTTGGACTATATCGGAAGAGGGATTCATGTCTGATGTATATGCAATTGATGAATTGAAATTAAGAGTAGGTTATGGTGTTACAGGTAACCAGGGAATTCCTAATTATCAGTCACTTGTTACTCTAAGTACTGGTGGTGTATATCCACAGAATGGAGTATATTATCAAACTTATGGAGCTGCAAGAAATCCTAATCCTGATCTACGTTGGGAACAGAAACAAGAACTTAACGTGGGAGTTGATTTCTCTTTACTAAAAAGAAGATTAAGTGGTTCTATCGATGTGTATAATAGAAACACAAAGGACTTGTTATATAACTACAATGCACAGCAGCCTCCATATGTAAGGGATTTTATCTATACTAACGTTGGTTCAATAAGAAACTCAGGTGTTGAGCTTCAACTTTCCGGAGCGGCTGTAAACACTAAGGATTTCAGCTGGGATATCGATCTTGCAACAAGCTACCAGACAAATGAACTTACAAAACTTTCAAGTGAAGTTTTTAAAGCTAACTGGCTCTCATTCTATGGTCTGCCTTCACCGGGTAACCTTGGTAATGCATTCCGTCTTGAAGAAGGTGGTGCTGTAGGTAACTTCTATGGCAAAGAATTTGCGGGATTTAATGAAGATGGAAAATGGTTGTTTTATAAAGAAGACGGAACTACAGGAAGAGCTTCTGAAATATCAGAAGATGACCTTAAGATTATTGGTAATGGTGTTCCAAAAGTACAAGCTTCACTTAACAACACTTTCAGATATAAGAACTTTGACTTGACGCTTCTTTTTAGAGGTAAATTTGGTTTCGATATTCTTAACCTAAAGGAACTTTATTTTGGAAACAAAAAATGGCTGCCTAACAACATGCTTAAAACTGCTATTACCAGACATAATGAATTGAACGACGATCCACAGTATTCTGACTATTATCTTGAAAGAGGCGATTTCGTTAAACTAGATAATGTGACTCTAGGTTATAATGTTCCGTTGAAGTCTGATTATGTTTCTAATCTTAGATTCTATGTAACAGGTAGGAATTTGCTTACTTTTACAAGTTATACAGGAGTTGATCCTGAACTTCAGGACACAGGTTTTGAAGCAGGTGTCGACAGAAGAGATTACTATCCACGTACCCAGTCATGGTCGCTAGGAGTAAATGTTAGTTTTTAACAAGTATGAATACCATACAGAAAAAAATAAATAATCTATGAAAAAAAATATACTGAATAGAATTGCTCTGTTTATCACTGCGGTATTTGTTTTTACACTTAACAGCTGTACTGATTTGGACGAGAACATTTATAGTGAATTGAATAAATCTAATTTCTATAATAATAGAACAGAAGTTTTGCAAGCTGCATTAAGACCATTTACTCATATGCAAGCTTGGCTAGCCCCAACAGGACAAAATGGTTATTATTATCATTCAGAACTTTCATCAGACCAGGTTGCATGGCCACAGAAAGGAAGGCATGGTTATGACGGTGGTGACCACTTCAGACAACATTATCATACATGGACTGCCAATGAAAGCCGTATGCGTAATGCATGGGTTCTTATGTGGACAGGACTTGGATACGTGAATTCTGCTATAATGGACCTTGAAGGAGTAGATTATAAGACTATTGAAATTTCTGAAACTGAAATGAAAGCTATTTTGGCTGAACTTTATGTCTTGAGAGCTTTCCACTACATGAAAATTATGGAATTGTGGGGTAATGTACCTATTATCACTACAGTAGGTGAGCCTCAGAATCCTCCAACTCAGTCGAAAACTGAAGTATTTAATTATATCAAACAAGAGCTTGAAACATATGTACCTCAATTATTACCTTATTCTCAGGAATTGGTAGGAAGAGTTTCACAAACAGCTGGTTATGCAATGCTGTCAGAGCTTTACCTGAATGCTGAGTATCATGTGGGAACACCTATGTATGACGAAGCTATCGCAGCTACTGACAAAATTATCAGTGGTCAGGCCGGTGGAGTGAATGGTACTCCAAAGCTTGCAGAAGATCTTTTGGAAACTTTTTCAAATGATAATAAATTTGCAGATGAAGCATTATTCCAGTTTGCTTTCAGTAAAAAAGGAGGCTTCTCATTCGATTGGGGAGGGTTTTATTTTGGCTATTCAAATATGAGTAAAGCTTTGGGGTATGAATTCTCAGGCTGGAACGCTTTTGTTGTTATTCCTTCTGCATTCGATGCATATCAAGATAATGACTTGCGTAAAAATGAATGGTTCCTTTTTGGACCTCAATTTGATATTGAAACCGGAGAACCTATTCTTGGAACTGAAGAGTATAATGGTGAACCATTTGTTTATGTAAACTCTATCAGAAGAGAGAGTGAGGGTGATTTTACAAGTGAAGGTAGTATGGCTGAAGGTGAAGAAAACAGTGGAGCTCGTTTCGATAAATATAAAGCAGGCAGACTAACCGAAGATGAATATCACGAAAATCATTATATGATCTATCGTTTGACTGAAATTTACTTGAACAAAGCAGAAGCAATCATGCGTAAAAATGGTGGTGTAGCAACTCAGGCAGCAGTTGATCTGGTAAATGCAACAAGAAAACGTGCATTTTCTGCAGAAGATTGGCAGTCGGCACAGTATACTACATCTACTTTAACAATGGATGAGCTTTTGGCTGAACGTGGAAGAGAGTTAATTTTCGAAGGAAAAAGGCGTACTGATCTTATTCGTTTCGGAAAATACGTTACTGCAAGCTGGTGGGATCATGAACCAACAAACGATCCAAACAGAGAGCTTTATCCTATTCCTCATACACAGTTAGCAGCAAATCCTAACCTCATACAGAATCCGGGTTATGAAGGAGGACAATAATAGGTAATATAGAAACTAACAAAAAAG
>JAQVXD010000034.1 GCA_028709385.1 Fermentimonas sp. | reverse complement strand
GCAGTACAGGTTTCTTTCCGTTCGTAATTTTTATACTTTCCATTTACGTGCTACAATTTTAGCTATCCAATTCAAAAGGAATATGACAATTAATAATAAAAGTGACGAGGACCAAACAAGTTCAACCAGGTTCGGATCGTTATAAAAATCCCAAATCAACAATGGCAGCGCACTGGTGGGTTCCATTACATCCCAGTTTACCACCGAAGCACCTAATGCAGTAAGCATCAGAGGCGCTGTTTCTCCCATAACCCTTGATATTGCAAGAAGTATCCCCGTAAAAATACCTCCGAACCCCGAAGGTAATAAAATATTAAAAACAACACTTGTATAAGAAGAGCCTAATGCCAGTCCGGCCTCTTTATACGAATCCGGCAACATTTTCAATGTCTCCTCAGTTGACCTCACAATCATCGGTAGCATCATCATTGTTAAAGCCACACTACCGGCCAGTGCCGAGTAGCTGCCCAAAGGTTTAACAACCCATGCGTATGCAATAATACCAATAACTATCGATGGCATACCCTGAAGCAGATCCGTCAAATAACTCACCAAACCGGCAGACTTCTTATCACGGTTCTCCGACAAATAAACACCTATGAACAGTCCAAGTGGTACAGAAAACAAAATTGCTAATCCAACAATTAATATAGTCCCGGTTATACCGTTTAAAATTCCTCCCGGAATAGGATCTCCGTTCATGTTTGCAATCAATGCATCCATAGAAGACGGCGTTACCTTTGTGAACAGGTTTATATTAAAATTCTTGTATCCCTTCGAAACTACATCCCATAAAATAAGGAAAAGAGGAATCATTGCTAAAAATGAAAACAGACAAACAAATATATATATCAGCTTGTTTTTTCCTTTTCTGGAAGCTATCGATCTTTTTACATTTAAACTCATATACTGGCCACTTTTTTCATTACAAGTTTTGCAACCAAATTGATAATTGCAGTTATAACAAATAATAGAAGTCCGATTGCGATAAGAGAGCTTAGTTTTAATCCGTCCGCTTCTCCAAACTGATTAGCAATAACGCTCGCCATCGTATTACCTGTGTCCCTCAAACCCTTTGGAATTCTGTCTGTATTACCAATAAGCATTGTCACAGCCATAGTTTCACCTAGAGCTCTCCCCAGCGCTAAAATATAGGATGCCACAATTCCTGATCCTGCTGTAGGCAAACTGATGTTCTTTATTACCTCAAGTTGTGTGGCACCGAGACTATAAGCACCCTCCTTCAGTTTGTTTGGAACCATAGAGATAAACTCAGTACTAAGTGATGATGCGTATGGAATAATCATTATAGCTAAAACTATAGAAGAAAGGAAAATACCAAACCCCTGTGCATTCACTCCCAGGTCAATTACTAACGGCCGTATAGCATAAAACCCCCATAGTCCGTAAACTATTGAGGGTATGCCTGCCAGTAGATCTACAATCGATCTGACGAAGGAGGAAATCTTCTTACCTTTGAAATATTCACCGTTAAACAGCGCTACAGACAAAGAGAAAGGAATACAAAGGAATAATGCAAAAAATGCAGTGTATAATGTTCCAATTATAAAAGATAAAGCACCATACTCTTCAGTCGCAGGTCTCGGATCCCACTCCGGGTTTGTAATAAAACCCCAGAATCCATATTCCTGAAATGCTTCAGTTGACCTGCTTACCAGCGCAAAAATTATGCCTGCCGTCAGAAGCAGTATTATAAGTGCTGCAAAAAACAGTAAAAAACGGAATATTTTGTCTTTCATTTCACTATATTATTCTTTCAAAACTATGGAGTAATCGGTAAACCGCCATAATTTATCTGTTCTATTAATCTCCTGTTTTTTTCGAGAGCCTGCTCAGATAAAGGAGCATAATTTATTTGAGCTGCTACTTTTTGTCCGTCAGGACTTATAACATACTCCAATAACTCAACAATATCCTGTGCCTCTTCATAAGTTCGGTTGTCATAGCTCTGATCTTTGTATACCAGTATCCAGGTAAAAAGACTTATCGGGTATGCGTTGGGATCCTCTGAATCGGTTATTGTTGCTCTCATATTGTCAGGTAGCCTGACATTTGCTGCAGCGGAAATAGTTTCCAATGTAGCATCCACATAATTCCCTGCTCTGTTTTTCAATTTTGCCGTAGGTAATCTTAGAGTAAGAGCATACTCCGAACCGATATATCCGATTGCACCCTCAGTTTGCTGAACAATACCTGCTACTCCGGGGTTACCTTTTGCAGCTATTCCTGCCGGCCATTTAAGCGATTTCCCTTTTCCCATTACGCGGCTCCACTCCGGGCTCACGACTGACAGGTATTCTGAAAAGTTAAATGTAGTTCCGCTACCATCAGACCTGTAAACAGGCGTTATATCAAGATCGGGAAGTTTTATATTGGGATTTTCAATAACGATACGCGGATCGTTCCATTTCTCAATTTTCCCCAGATATATATCCGAAATAAGCCGACCAGACAGTCTTAAACTATCAACACCCTCAAGTGTATAAGCCATCACAACTCCGCCCATGCAAGTTGCTATATGAATCACCTCTCCATTCATCGTCATAATCTCTTCTTCATTCAGAAAAGCATCGCTGGCACCAAAATCCACCGAATGATCACGTAAACTTCTTATACCTCCCCCGCTTCCAATTGCACCGTAATTAACGGTTTTATCCTCGTTGGCGCGCATGAAGTCTTTAAACACTATATTGTAATATGGGTAGGGAAATGTTGCTCCGGCACCGGATATGGTACTTCGTGAACTGCTTCCCCCTGTTGTGGATGAGTTATTATTGCATGACTGAAACAATAACGGGAAGAGTAAAAACAGAAATAATCTCCTCATTAATAATAAACCTAAAATGTCATGTTTTAAAGCTTGTCTACAAAAGTACAATTTGTAAGTTAAATTACAATTACAAAAATGTTACGTATTTGTTAAGTTTATCTCTGTGTTATTTTCCGGCACCTAAAAATCGATTAACAACCTTAATAAATTCTATTTTTTTTGAGGGATCCCATTTCCACAAACCATCATCTAATAGGTTCACTATCTTACTTATTTTTTCTTCTCTATTCAAATTTGCAAGTTGGTCTGCATGAAGAAGTAATGTAACTTTCTCCTCTGAACTAGCTGGGTATTTCTGATCAAGATCAAACTGTGTTTCTGTTGTACCACCATAACGTAAACCCAAGAAAATACGAAATATGTTATTATCATCCCATTTCCATCTTACCAGAATAGCCTTAGCCATACTATTAACTTTGGAATTACTTTCAATAATCTTTTTCATTAAGTTATCATCCATGGCTTTTAACTTTTTATAGCAATAAAAATACAATTGCCTTTCATAAAAAACACTTTATGTACAAAAATTGTATATTTTTGTATCACTGTCATTTTTATATGACACCTTAATTGTGGAGCCGTTCGAATTGTGAAATTTGGACGGCTTATTTTATCAAATATAATAAATCCAAAAATATAACAACATGTTTCTAAACAAGTTCATTTGTTTTTGTTAAAACAAAACTCTCATTGTAATATTTTTCTTTAACACAATACAATATGTTATTATTCAGAATATTAGCTGCATAATATAATTTGTATAATAGTCATAAAACAGATGCAATCAGTTCCATATTTTTTGACTTAGTGAAAATATAAACAGATGCAACGATTCATAAATAAACAGCTTTAGATAAATTCGCTGGAATTTAGTATTTTTGCATTTGAAAAGTAATTTCTTTTCTGTGTAGCTTAGGGAACCACATAAAAAACAAAGTAAAATGAAAGATTATTCTAAAGAAGACGCAATCGTACTATTCTCCGGTGGTCAGGATTCTACCACATGCCTCTATTGGGCTAAAAAGAATTTCAGAAATGTGGGTGCACTCTGTTTTTCTTATGGGCAAAGACATTCTCAGGAAATAAAAAATGCAGAAAGAATTGCTAAAATATCGGATACACCTTTTCAAATACTCGATACAGGTGTAATTTCTCAACTGGCTCCCAACTCATTGACAAACATTTCTATGCAGATGGATTCCGAGAAACCGGCAGACTCTTTTCCCAACACTTTTGTACCCGGAAGGAATCTCCTTTTTTTAACATTTGCTGCAACTATTGCTTATGCAAAGAACATACGGCATATTGTAACGGGAGTTTCGGAGGGTGACTACAGTGGTTACCCCGACTGCCGCGATACCTTTATTCACTCTGCAAATACTACTCTTAACCTCGCGATGGATAAGCAGTTTGTCATACACACCCCGCTCATGTGGCGAAACAAAAAAGAGGTGTGGCAGCTCGCAGACGAACTAGGAGTATTTGAAATTGTAAAAGACGAAACTCTCACCTGCTACAACGGAATTAAAGCAGAAGGATGTGGTCATTGTCCTTCGTGCGTTTTGCGCAACAAAGGTCTGAAAGAATATCTGGAAGAGCGGAGATAAAAATATCTATTTAATTATGTATTATGGAAATAAAAGGATTGAGCCATTTAGGCGGAAAAACAGAATATAAACAAGACTACGCTCCTGAGATGCTTGAAGCATTTGAAAACAAACATCAGGGAAATGATTACTGGGTGACATTCGATTGTCCCGAGTTCACCAGCTTATGCCCTATTACAGGTCAGCCCGATTTTGCAACTATTCGCATAGACTATATACCCGATGTAAAAATGGTTGAAAGCAAAAGTCTTAAACTATACCTGTTCAGCTTCAGAAATCATGGTGCATTTCACGAAGATTGCATCAATATAATTATGAAAGATCTGATCAAACTTATGTATCCTAAGTATATTGAAGTGACGGGAATATTTACACCCCGTGGAGGTATAAGTATTTATCCCTATGCCAACTGGGGACGTGAAGGCACTAAGTTTGAGAGAATGGCTGAAGAGCGGCTCTTAACTCACTCTGTACCACTGTAAATATCGTCCGGTTCATAAAAGCGTACCCAGTCGATATAAAAATCAACAGGTAGAACAGTGGAGTCAGTGTCATTATTTAAACGCAGACCAATGAAAAGGTCGAAATCCAAATCATTATAAGGAAATTGCCCCGGTATTTCTGTAGGAATACGGGGGTATTTTTTTGTGCGGCTGCCATCAACAAAAAACACCAGACTATCAGGGTATTTCTCTACACCATATATGTGATATTCATTTGGTTTGACACTAACCAGCGCACTCGATGGCGGGTTGTCCGGCATACCCTCTGTGGTTGTATATTCTGAAGTTACTGATTGATAAACAAATTTATCAGTTCCATACTGCTCTACTAAATCAACATAAATATTTTCAGTCCCGTTATTTGGAACAAGTGTAATATAAGGTATAACTCCCGGAGTAGGGTTTATACGGGCTCTTACTTCTATTCTTTTTGTTTCATCTGCCTTAAAAGCTTCAATATTGATTCCACCGGTCATAAAAGGAAGTTTATTATCTCCTTGGGGATCCATCATAGCTTTAAGCACAATATTACCATCCTGTATATCATAAAGAGATTCATTTTCACTCATATATTTATACATAAGCTCTTTACCTCTCGGAGTTTTCGACCAGACAGATTCATCAGGCAATTTATTAAAATCATCTTCCCAGGCAAGAGTCCATCCTTTACGGTATGTATCATCTTCGTTGTATTGCTGAAAGCATGAAGACAGAATAGCTGTTGCAAATATTACTGTTATTATCAGATACCTTCTCATTAATTCTAATCTTTAATAAAAAATACTTCATTATAAATTGAACAGCAAAAGTAAGCATAATACATTTCACAAAATACCAATCTGGTTCAATTTGTGTTAATCATTCCAAAAGCCACAAAACGAAAACTTTTTTATTAACTTTGCGCCTTATTAATTACATTATGCCAGACATTTCAACGCGTGGCTGTCAAATGCCCGCTTCACCTATACGTAAATTAGCGCCACTCTCAGATGCAGCAAAAGCTGAGGGAGTAAAGGTGTATCATCTGAATATCGGACAACCCGATTTACCCTCTCCCGTAACAGCACTGGATGCAATCCGTTCTATAGATCGCACTACACTGGAATATAGTCCTAGCGACGGATACCTGTTTTACAGGGAAAATCTGGTTGAGTATTACAAAAAGTTCAATATCAACTTAAAAGCGAACGAAATTATTGTTACTGCGGGTGGCTCTGAAGCTGTTTTATACGCTTTTATGGCATGCCTGAATCCGGGTGATGAAATTATTGTACCCGAACCGGCCTACGCCAATTATATGGCTTTTGCAATTTCTGCAGGTGCAGTAATTAAGACCATCCCCTCCGATATGGAATCAAATTTCGCACTTCCTCATATTGAGGAGTTCGAAAAACTTATCAATGAACGTACAAAGGGCATACTTATCTGTAACCCAAATAATCCTACAGGTTATGTTTACACTCCGGAGGAGATGGAAAAGATAAGACTGCTCGTAAAAAAATATAATTTATATCTGTTTTCTGATGAGGTTTACAGGGAGTTTATCTATAATGATACTCCATATGTGTCTGCCTGTCACCTGGAAGATGTTGAAGAGAATGTTGTTCTTATCGACTCAGTTTCCAAACGTTACAGTGAATGCGGGATAAGAATCGGCGCATTGATCACTAAAAACAAAAAGGTTCACGACACGGTAATGAAGTTTTGTCAGGCGCGACTCAGTCCGCCACTTATCGGCCAGATTGCTGCAAATGCCTCACTCAGCGAAAACAGCGGTTATATGCAGCGCAATTTTGAAGAGTATAAAAGGCGGCGCGACTTCCTTATCGATCGCCTCAACAAAATTCCGGGGGTCTATTCACCTATGCCTCAAGGTGCTTTCTACACTCTTGCAAGGCTTCCTATTGATGATGCCGATAAATTTTGCGCATGGTGCCTGTCGGACTTCCGATACGAAGGGCAGACTGTCTTTATGGCTCCTGCAACAGGTTTTTATGTAACACCGGGACTAGGGATAAATGAGGTCAGAATTGCATATGTACTTAATATTGAAGATCTTGATAAAGCACTAACGGTACTTGAGAAGGCTCTGGAGGAGTATAAGAGAGTGCGCGAAATGTAATAATGAAATTGGAACTTTTCATAGCAAGAAGGATTTATAAGGGAGAAAAGAAGAACGGTAAACAGGTATCTTCTCCCGCAATAAAGATTGCAATATCGGGTATAGCACTCGGACTTGCGGTTATGATAGTGGCAGTATGCATCATTGTCGGTTTCAAAAAAGAGATACGGGCAAAAGTTATCGGTTTTGGATCTCATATACAGATTACCGCTTTTGAGAGCAATGTTTCTTACGAGCACACTCCTATTGCCATATCTGATACACTTATCAATAAACTCTACTCTAATCCCGAGATCAGTCACATTCAGGAGTTCATCACTAAACCCGGAATTATAAAAACCGATGAGGATTTTATGGGTGTTGTGCTGAAAGGTGTTTCTGAAAGTTACAACTGGGATTTCTTCAAAACTAATCTCCTTGAAGGTGATATCATCAATCCGGATGATACAACATCAGCCAACCAGGCAATTATATCAAAAAACATTGCTGATAAGCTTCAGTTAAAAACGGGCGACAAATTTACCTGTTACTTTGTTCAGGAACCTGTTCGTGCCCGCCGCTTTGATATTACCGGTATATATGAGACCAACTTTGAGGATTATGATCAGCTGTTCATCATTACTGAAAAGGATATACTTGGAAATCTTAACGAATGGGATGCCGATATGGCAAGTGGGATTGAGGTACTTGTCAAAGATTACGACAACCTGGATATGACTTCTCAGGATATTTTCTTTGAGATGGCATCACACAAAGACCGTTTAGGCAATACGCTCTATACCAGATCTATTAAAGATATCAACCCGATGATCTTCAACTGGCTCGAACTCCTTAATATGAATGTATGGGTGATCATAATATTAATGCTCATAGTGTCAGGCTTCACCATGATTTCAGGATTACTCATTATAATTCTTGAAAGAACCAATATGATAGGCATTTTAAAATCAATGGGAGCCAGAGACTTCAGCATCCGCAAGGTATTTCTTTACCTCTCTGCGTTTCTCATTGGAAAGGGGATGCTTTGGGGAAATATAATTGCACTGATATTCTGTATTATTCAGGATCAATTCAGCATTTTAAAATTAGACCCGTCAACCTATTATCTCTCAGCTGTACCGGTTGACTTAAACCCATTGTACATTTTACTTCTTAATGCAGGCACACTTCTGGTATCACTGCTCATGATGATTGGTCCCTCTTATCTTGTTGCCCGCATTACCCCATCCAAATCGATTAAGTTCGAGTAGCAAATCTATTTCAAATACACGCTATCTGAATTCTTCTGCGAATCATTAGATTTAAGATAAAACCAGAGGTGAGTGTCTGCAGGAATCCATCCTTCAGGAAGTTCTATTGATGCCTCCCCTGCTGAGCGTCTGACAGTCCGTGTGAGTTGCGTTGTCTCCTTTAATGTTTCATTTAAACAGAGGATTTTGACCATGTCTTTTTCACCGGCATTATTTGCATTAGAACTGATGTCGGGATTCCAGGTGAAACTCACCAGTTGTGAATTATCATGTATCTTAACAGCAATATCTGCTGGCAACTGAACTTCGCCTTCTGCAATCTTGATCTTACTGTAATCTAAGGTAAAATTGGGATACTCACCTGCTATTGCTTCATGATAAGCCCTGCTGATCTGTTTTCTATAGGTTCTGCTATCTCCTCTGAACCCGATTTTGATAGCTTCGTTAAGAGGTGACAGACCTTTGTTTATCAATGAAAATTTCATTCTGTGTGCCAGTTGTTTTGGCGTTTTGGGATCGTGCGCTTTGGTAATTGATCTAACTACCTGAGTACCATGCTTTGTTTCATAGATACTTACAGTTCCAACCTTTCCCGAGATTATCCCTGTAATTTTGATTCGTGCCATATAATTTAAGTATTTAATTATTACAATATTAATGAATTTTTGCGTTATTTCAAAGTAAAAACAGGTCTACTTTAGCCAAAGATCGCTTATACATAGCTTATCTGTACATAAGCTATGTATATGTAATCTATATGTGATCTTTGGGCGAAGTACAGTTTTATCTTTTTTGAATTGATAAAGAGAATTATATTTATTAAATTTGAATAATCAGACTCATCGTTTTGCTTAAATTATAGTTTACTGATATATTTTGACGCTTAAAGGTGAACTTGGTGAAGGAGAATTTCAACAATAATTATTTAGCAAAAAAACAATATAGGCACACTCTATATAACCACTGGACATATTATCATATCAAATTATATCTTAAATAATTACCCCTAAAATTGATGTTTTAAAAAGATTTTGGAAAAACTTGTTCACCCAGTTCACCTTTTCTGCTTTTATATAATATTTAATTATATCCTCATATTTTTACGATCGGATAGTTAATATCATTTCCTGAAACTTAAATCAAAGTACTTCCGGATAAATCATTGGTTAATGTTATATTTGTAATGCATTGGATTAGCCTCGGATTATGTGAGCTTGCACAATTTTCCTTCCGGCTTTCAAAATATTTGCGTTAAGAACATAAAACTATGAGGATTCTACATACGGGAGACTGGCATTTGGGTAAACGACTGGAAGATTTTTCACGCCTTGAAGAACAACAGGTTGTAATGAATGAAATTTGTGAGATTGCGGATCGTGAACAGGCTGATATTGTGCTTGTTTCAGGTGATCTGTATGACACATTTAATCCTCCGACAGAGGCGGTTGACCTGTTTTACAAAACTTTGAAAAAGCTTACGAACGGGGGAAGTAGAGCTGTAATAGCAATTGCAGGTAATCACGACTCCCCTGACAGGATTGAGGCTCCTGATCCTCTTGCACGGGAGTGTGGGATCATCTTTTCCGGTTACCCGAATACTTTGGTTCCCATGTTTGAACTGGAAACAGGTTTAAAGGTGACACAGGCTGAGGAGGGCTTTATTGAACTGATGCTTCCGGAAAAGGATTTTCCCGTGAGGATTATTCTTACTCCGTATGCTAATGAATTCAGATTGAGGCAGTTTCTTGATGCAGAGGATAGTGATTCCGAACTTAGGAAGGTGCTGCAAAATCACTGGCAAAATCTGGCTGATAAATATTGTGATAACAGGGGCGTTAATATTCTTGTCTCTCATCTTTTTATGATTATAAAAGACGGACCTGTGCCGGAGGAGCCTGAGGATGAAAAACCTATACTGCACTTGGGTGGTGCTCAGGCAATATTTACTGAAAATATTCCTGTACAGATACAATATACCGCACTGGGACACCTTCACAGAATGCAGAAAGTTGATGATTCAATCTCGCCTGTTTATTATAGCGGAAGTCCCGTCTCTTATAGCTTTTCAGAAGCAAATCAGACAAAGTTTGTGTTGCTTGCTGATTTAGAACCGGGAGAAAAAGCTGAAGTAAAGAAGATTGAATTGACCACAGTGAGACCTCTTTTGAGAAAACGTGCCAACGGTATTGATGAGGCTGTTGAATGGCTTTCTGAAAATCAAGAGGCATTGGTGGAGCTGACATTGGTAACGGATACATTTATAACTGCTCTGGAAAGGAGAAAGCTGAACAGTGCTCATCATGGTATTGTAACAATCATTCCAGAAGTTATTAATCCTGATCTGAGGGTTGAAAACAGGCAGAAACAGATTGATCTTAACAAAAGTATGGAGTCACTGTTCATTGATTATTTTACTCATGAAAAAGGCCAGGAGCCTAACGATGATATTATGAATATTTTCAGAGAGATTCTGGCAGAGGAGGATGAAGAATGATACCTGTAGAACTGACAATCGAAGGATTGTACTCATATCAGAAAAGGCAGACAATAGATTTCAGAAAGCTTACAGATGCGGGTCTGTTTGGCATTTTCGGATCGGTGGGAAGCGGAAAATCATCCATTCTGGAAGCGATAACTTATGCCATTTATGGTAAGACTGATAAGTTGAATATTTCAGGGGATAATCGTTATTATAACATGATGAACCTTAAATCAAACGAGTTATATATCGATTTTATTTTTGAAACAGGAAGGGATCAGACTGCTTACCGTGCAATTGTAAGGGGTAAACGTAACAGCAAACGCTTTGAGGAGGTTAAAACACTGGAGCATACTGCCTACAGGAAAGTAGATAATGAATGGATTCCTATAGCAGTAGGTGAACTGGAAAATGCAATTGGGCTGAATTTTGTCAATTTTAAACGTACAATAATAATACCTCAGGGTCAGTTTCAGGAGTTTCTCCAGCTGGGAAATAAAGACAGAACTACAATGATGAAGGAGCTGTTTAACCTACAGAGGTTTGAGTTTTATTATAAGGTGGTTTCTCTTGACAACAAAAACAATGACAGGAAAAACAATATAAACGGTCAGCTTCAGCAACTGGGATCACTTGATCCTGAACAAATTAACTTTTACAACATGCGACTCACACTTCTTGATAGAGGTATCAAGGAGCTAAATATAAAAATTACGGGACTTCAAAAGGAAGAGGAAAAGCTGAGAAGTTTTAAGGATCTGATTCTTAAAAGAGATGAGGCTGAAAAAGTACTGAATGGTTTGATACGGCAGGAGCCTGATTTTATTCAACTGAAAAAGGATATTGAGAGGTATGAAATGTGCGTGATGAGTTTTAAGCATCTGCTAGACTCATTAAAAGAATACAGCAAAAAGGTTCAGCTTCGCAGCAATCAGATTGAATCGGATAATCATAATCTTAACACTCATAACGAAACTATAGTTAAGCTTGAAAAAGATTTTGAAGAGCTGAAACCTAAATATGATAAGCGTGAGGAATTTAAACGAAAAGCTGATGAACTGGATACAGTATTAAAAATAAAAAAGCTTTACGGCGCTGTTATTGAGAATACATCAAGAGTTGAAAAGGGAACTGAGTACTGGAACAATACCAAACTTATTGTTGCAGATTTGAAAAAGGAGAGGGAAAAGATAGAGGGTAGTCTGGGAGAGTTGAGAAAAAATATGCCGGATAATACTCTGTTAAATAAAATCAGGAGCTGGTACAACGAGAAGATTTCAATTGAACGGCAGATTTCGGAAATTGACAGAGAATCAGAAAAATATGCAAGGAAAGAAAATGAGCTGATCAGTCAAAAGAACATTCTTTTTAAAGAGCCGATACTAAAGGGAGGAATTAAACCGGAAATGAGCTTCAGTGAGTGTAACCAGTTTCTTGAAATATCTGCTGCTGACATTAAAAAAAGACAGAGTGAGCTGCTTGAGCATGAGAGTCATATTTTAGTTAAAGCCCGATTGGAAGCTTACGCAGAAAATCTGCAGGAAAATACGCCCTGCCCTCTTTGCGGATCTTTACATCATCCCGAAATTTTTAAGAGTGAAGATATCAAAGAACTTCAGGAGGGTTTTAAAAAAGAAAAGATTGGATTAGAAGAGGATTTACAGGCAATTTCTTCAATCAGCAGGCAGATCAGCCTGATTGAAGCCAGTCACAAAGAAACGGTTAATCGTCTTGGGGAACTTAGTAAAGCGAGAGAATCACTTCTCATTAATTTATCTGATCATCTGAAACAGTTTACCTGGGATAAGTTTAAGAAAGTGGAAGAGCTTGATACCGCTTTTAGTGAGGTGGAGCAGATACAGTCGCAGATCAAATCGAGCGAGTCGGAATTACAAGAGACAGTAAAGGAACTTAATAAACAGGAGAAAACTCTGGAGCTTGCCAGAGTAAAGCTTGAGGGGCTTAAAAACTCACTAATAATAAATAAAACTGAACTTAAAACGCTGGCACAGCAATTGAAAATAGTCAATTACGATGATTATAAAGAGCATACAGACAGTGTTATTGTTGATGAAAGAACCGGGTTGATTAATGAATATGAGCGTATTGAGAATTCTTTTATGCGCAACAATGAGCAACTTCAGGAAGAAAAAAAGCTCAGAGACATATTAAAAGGGAGACTTGAATCAAACTTTTCTGAACTGGGAAAAGAACAGTCAGCGATTGAACAACTTGAGAGAAATATTGAATCGGAGTTGGCTAAATCAGACTTTAAATCAATTGAGGAGGTAAAATCAATTCTGTCTGATTCGATCAATATTCAGCAGGAGAAAAAAAGAGTAGAGGAGTTCAACAACAAACTGCTGAAATGCAGGTCTGCTTTTGAACAGCTTCAGAATGAGGTTGGTGAGCGTAAATACGACAATGAGGGTCATGATAAACTAATCAATGAAATAAAATTGTTCAGCGAACAACTTTCCACGCATACAAAAGAGCAGGTTGAGATAACATTCAATTTGAGAGCTTTGCAGAAAAATCTGGAGACTCAGTCTGTTTTACGTAAAGAACTTGAAGAGGTTGAAATGAGAGCAGAGAATTTGAAGACTATGAAAAGTTTGTTCAAGGCCAGTGGTTTTGTAAACTATATCTCATCTGTTTATTTACAAAACCTGTGTAATGCGGCCAATGACAGATTCTTTCAGTTGACCAGACAAAAACTGAGTCTGGAGATAACTCCTGATAATAACTTCCAGATACGCGATTTTATGAACGGCGGGAAAGAGAGAAGCGTAAAAACACTTTCAGGGGGGCAGACTTTCCAAGCATCTTTATCTTTAGCACTTGCTCTTGCTGATAACATACAGAAAATAACGCAGTCAAATCAAAACTTCTTTTTTCTGGATGAAGGTTTCGGATCATTGGACAAGGAGTCGCTGAGCGTTGTTTTTGATACTCTAAAAACATTACGCAAAGAGAATCGTATCGTGGGTGTAATATCTCATGTGGAAGAAATGCAGCAGGAAATTGAAGTTCATCTTCGCGTCGAAAACGACACTGAGCGTGGAAGTATAGTACATTACAGCTGGAAGGAATAACACTAAAACCGTATCACAATAAAACAAATAGTATAAATATTTGTTGTTTATATATCCGTTTTAAAAATCATTAAGGAGTATATTTAAATAGATGATACAGAAAATACTAGTCGCAAACCGTGGTGAAATTGCCGTACGCGTTATGCGAACATGCAAAGAGATGGGCATACAAACTGTTGCCGTTTATTCGGAAGTAGACAGAACATCGAGGCATGTAGCCTATGCAGATGAGGCTGTAAAAATAGGACTTGCCTCTGCGGCTGACAGTTATCTCAACATTGAAAAAATCATTGAGGCTGCAAAGAAGTTTAAGGTTGATGCAATCCATCCCGGTTATGGATTTCTTAGTGAGAATGCCACATTTGCCCGTCGCTGTAAAGAGGAGGGCATAATTTTTATAGGGCCTTCTGCAGAAAGTATAGAAGCTATGGGCGATAAGATCTCGGCACGCAGGAAAATGATTGAGGCTAAAGTACCTGTAGTGCCGGGTACATCGGAAGACCTGAAACCAAGGGACCTGTTTAAGGCATGCCGTAAAATCGGACTGCCTGTAATAATTAAAGCAACTGCAGGCGGGGGAGGCAAAGGTATGAGGCTTGTTTATGAAGAGAAGCATTTGCAGGAGGCTTACGATGCCGCTAAATCTGAAGCGATGGCATCATTCGGTAACGATTCGGTTTATATTGAGAAATATATTGAATCACCACACCATGTAGAGATACAGTTTTTGGGTGACACACATGGTAATGTTGTGCATCTGTTCGACCGTGAATGTTCTGTTCAGCGTCGTCACCAGAAGATTATTGAAGAGAGCCCTTCTCCTTTTATAGATAATAAAACCCGTCTTGCAATGGGTGCCATTGCCGTGAAAGCTGCTAAATCAATCAATTACGTAGGCGCAGGTACAATTGAGTTTCTTGTAGATAATGACATGAACTTTTATTTTCTCGAGATGAACACCCGATTGCAGGTTGAACATCCTATCACTGAGGAGGTACTAGGGGTTGATATCGTAAAAGAGCAGATAAATATTGCAAACGGAAGGAAACTAAGTTTCAGACAGAGTCAGCTGCATCAGCGCGGTCATGCAATTGAATGCAGGATTTATGCAGAGGATACAGAAAACAACTTTGCACCTGCTCCCGGAGTTATTCACTCAATCCAGACTCCCAAAGGTTTGGGTGTACGTATTGATACACACATCTATACCGGTTATGAGATTTCGATCTACTATGATTCAATGATTAGTAAGCTAATTGTATGGGCAACTAATCGTGATGTTGCACTGGAGCGTATGCGAAGGGTTTTGTACGAATATAAGATTACAGGGGTAAAAACAAATATTGATTATCTCCGCCGTATTATGGACAATCTTGAATTTGTTCAGGGTAATTATACTACTCATTTTATTGATGACAATACAAAAAAGCTTCAAAAGGGTAACGAGCTGGAAGATGAGATAGAGGATATGGCAATTATTGCAGCTTATATTGATTATGTGGTAAACAGTAATGATTCACCTGCAACTGCAGCAGACAATCAACCCATAAGCAGGTGGCGCGCATTTGGTAAACAAAAAGGAGTTTTGAGGATATGAGAGCAAAAATTGATAACAGGATACGTGAGGTTGAGATGATATCCAAAGATGGAAATAAAGTGGAGATCTCTGTGGACGGGAAATTATATGATATTGATGTGGTAATGTCAGAGAGCGGCTTTTGTTCTATTATTTATGAAGGACGTTCTTATAACGCTGAATCTGTAAGACATTCAGAAGGGAAATATTCAATAACTACAAATTTCCGTCATTTTGATATTGAACTGTCTAATCCGCAGAAAAAATACCTGAGAGGCCGGCAGTCATCTGTTGATGAGGTTCAGGAAACAATAATTTCACCTATGCCGGGTAAGGTAATTAAAATTCTGGTATCTGAAGGCAAAGAGGTCAAGCAAGGTGACCCGCTGATAGTTGTAGAAGCCATGAAGATGCAGAGCACCTATAGTGCAGCTCAGGATGCAATTGTGGAGAAGATCCATATTGAAGAGGGAGATTCTGTTCTACGGGATCAGCTGCTCATTACTTTTAAAACCAATTAATAAGAGTTATAATGACTTTAGAAGAAATATATAAAAATTTCAAAGAGAAAGATAAAGCTGCTGAGTTGGGTGGTGGCGAAAAGGCTATAGCTAAACAGAAAAAAGCAGGCAAGCAAACGGCAAGAGAAAGAATCAACATGCTTTTGGATGATGATACTTTTGTTGAAATTGATAAGTTTGTATTGCATGACTCACATAACTATAATATGCAGAATAACCGTGTCCCGGGGGATGGTGTTGTAGCCGGTTACGGAAAAATTGAGGGGCGTATTGTTTACGTTTATGCATACGATTTTACAGTTTATGGGGGTTCGCTTTCGCGTACTAATGCAAATAAGATTGTAAAAACACAAAAGCTGGCACTTAAAAACGGTGCTCCGATTATTGCATTAAATGATTCAGGAGGTGCGCGGATTCAAGAAGGAGTAATGGCGCTTAGCGGCTACTCCGAAATATTTTACAATAACGTGAAATCGTCAGGGGTAATACCCCAGATTTCAGCAATACTGGGACCGTGTGCCGGCGGTGCATGTTATTCACCTGCACTTACCGACTTCATCTTTATGGTTAGAGATGAGAGCTATATGTTTGTTACCGGTCCTGATGTTGTAAAAACGGTTACTCATGAGGAGTTGACCAAAGAAGAACTTGGCGGTGCTTCTGTACATTCAACAAAGAGTGGTGTTGCTCATTTTGTGGGAAGCGACGAAGAAGAGACCCTTATGATGATCAGAGAATTAATAAGTTTTCTTCCGTCGAACAACATGGAGGATCCTACGCTTACTGCTACCAGGGATACGACGAATCGAAAGACTTCGGATATTCAGAAGCTGATTCCGGAGGATTCTAATATTCCTTATGACATGAAGAAGCTGATTGAAGAGGTAGTTGATGAGAACTATTTCTTTGAAATAATGCCTCAATATGCACAGAATGTTATAATTGGATACGCGAGAATGGGCGGAAAACCGATTGGCATTGTTGCTAATCAACCGGCTTATCTTGCAGGCGTTCTTGATATTGATGCTTCTGATAAGGCAGCCAGATTTATTCGTTTCTGTGACTGTTTTGATATCCCAATCATCACTTTTGTTGATGTACCCGGATTTTTACCGGGAAGGGACCAGGAGCATAACGGTATTATTCGCCACGGAGCCAAGATAATGTATGCTTATGTTGAGGCAACCGTCCCAAAGATCACCCTTATTACCCGTAAAGCTTACGGCGGTGCGTATGTTGTGATGTCATCAAAAGAATCCGGTGCAGATCTGAATCTTGCCTACCCAAATGCAGAGATTGCAGTTATGGGTGCAGAAGGTGCAGTAAACATTCTCTACCGGTCAGCTTTGGGAGATGAACGTCAGAATGCAATAAATGAGTACAGCGAACTCTTTTCAAACCCCTACAGGGCTGCTGAAAAGGGCTATATTGATGAAATCATACTTCCTGAGGATACACGATTAAAGATAATCCAGGGCTTGGAGATGACAGCAAACAAGACTGAAAGCAATCCTCCTAAGAAACATGGAAATCCTCCGTTGTAGGATACTTCCATGTATCATTTCTCTACATATTCACTTGTAAAAGCCCTTTACGGGGCTTTTCAATTTTATGAAGTAATTGTTTTATGAAAATTGAGTTTTAATTTTTTTATCTTTACATGTCTATTTTAAAACTGAACAAATTATAATTTCATTATGAATATCAATTGGATAATTTTAATTATTGGGGGAATACTTGAATCTCTGTTTGCCTTAAGTCTGGGGAAAATGCAACAATCTACCGGCAGAGAGTTGTTGTGGTGGTTTATTGCATTTTTGATGTTTGTTGCATCAAGTATGTTTTTGCTTTATAAGTCAATGGGTGGTCCCTACCCGATTCCTACAGGTACTGCTTACGCTGTATGGGCAGGCGTTGGTGCAGTTGGAACGGTAATACTTGGAATTATTGTTTTTAAAGAGCCTGTCACCTTTTGGAGAATGTTTTTTCTTAGTACACTAATTATTTCAATTATCGGCTTACAGATAACTTCAACAGCAGGCAAATAAATTTTTCTACTTTGTAATAAAGAAAATCAAGTACATAATATTACTCCTGTTTAATTTTCAAAGACGAAGTGAGTTCCTGATTATGATTTGAAGTGAGCTCCTGATAACGATATAGCGGCAATTGTTGATAACTTGTTCATAATCTGTTGAAAACCTGTTCAGAAGTTGTTTATAATTATGAGCAAAAATATTTGCACAATAATCTCAATAATTATTATATTTGCAATGAACAAAAACGATAGTGATTTCGTTTTATAATCAGAAGATATAGGAGTTCTTTGACATTTTGTACATTTCAGTATGATTTTTATTCTAGAGATGAATGAAAACTTATTCAATCTCCAATGTTTATGACGTATTAAACTTAACGGTTTAACTCAGATGAACTGAATTAAAAATCTGTAGCAATTGATAACTTGTAACTACAGTTATTTGAAGCTTAAGATGCACTATAGGATTTAAAAAGTTTTGTTTTATATCAATAGCAAGAATAGCTGTCTGTAAATTTTTTTAAGTAATTCGAAAATTTGAATCTTTTTACAATCGCAATTTTCCATTCGTGGAAATAAACGAAAGTAAAAATTCTAAGCTGAATTCTATTTTACTTTGGTATTATTTATTCTACTTCACAATTTGGAGAAATTAGTATCAAACGTTTCAATTTTATTGGACCGAATGATATATAAGACTTCTTAGGACTATTTAATCAACTTCAAACCTTGTTTAGGAAGTTATTTGAAGTATCTGAATTCTGAAGTATTCGCTCAATGGTAAGAAGTGAACCTCAAAGTTCAATTTTCTAATTCTTTGATTTTCGAAAAATTTAAAAAGTATTGAATACATCTTCATCATTTGCGCTGACTGTGCAAAAAGATGAGAACTCCTTCCCTATAACTAAAAGCTCCGATAAAACGGAGCTTTTTTTATGCTCTTACCTGATGGTTTAAATATTTACTAACTGCTTGTTTTTAATTTATAGTTAATATCACACGGTTATCGGATGCCATTTTTCGAATGTTTAAAATCGCATACCTCATCCTCCCAAGAGCTGTGTTTATACTTACGCCGGTTATATCAGCAATCTCCTTAAAACTCATATCCTTATAATAACGCATCTCTAATACTTCGCGTTGGGATTCAGGCAGAAAACAGATTAACTTTTTGACATCGTTAAGCACCTGTGTTTTCACCATTTGTGTTTCAACAGTATCTTCGCATAAGGAGGGATTATTAAACAGATCAATTTCATACTCATCTTTTGAAATTATACTCTCACTCTTTTTTTGCCGGAAATAGTCGATAATAAGATTATGAGCAATTCGCATTACCCAAGCTTTGAATTTGCCGGATTCAATATACTTGCCCTGTTTAATAGTAATAATTGCTTTGATGAAAGTATCCTGAAAAATATCTTCTGCAAGTCCGTTATCTCTGACTGTGTAAAGAATATAATTGTAAACTGATTGTTTGTGTCTTGTCAGGAGAGTATCAAACGCTGAGTCATTGCCCTTTGAATAGGAGACTACCAGTTCCTCATCGGACATCGTAGAATAAATATCCATGCTTTACTTCTTAAATTGTTATGTAAATTTAAATGAGTAAAGAGGACTTATAGGCAATTAGTTTTTAGCGTTTGTTATTTGTCTGTAACAAAGAAAAAGAAAATAAATACTAATACCAAAAAAAAGGGGCCAATATTATTGAAGCCCCTTATATTAATTCAAATGATTACAACTAGCCCTTTTATTTCACTTCTGCCAAATCAACAGGTTTGTAATAAGCCACATCCTCAATTCTGGATTCAGTTACAAAATTGTAGTTTCTTATTACTTCAATCTGACCAAAATGAATGTACACTTCGGCACTGCGACGGAAAAGCTCCTGGTTTTTGTTTGCATCCTGAAGAAGAAGATGACCTGAAATAATATGCGCAGCACTGTCAACGAGTCGGCGTGCATGAAAGTCGAGATATTCTTCATCTTTAGGTGAAGTAACAATATTAACGAGTTGCTCGTACATCTGAGTCATTTCAGAAAGCGTACGCTTTAATGGCTCAAGCTCCGGAACAACTGACATTGCTTCGTATTCTTTGATTCGCTGCAAATATGTACCCGTAGTGACATGACGAATTGCTGCGATAACCTGAAGTTGGGTTGTTCCTTCATAAATATTGGTTATTCGTGCATCGCGATAGAGTCGCTCGCACTTATAATCTTTCATATATCCGGATCCGCCGTGAATCTGAATTGCGTCATAAGCATTCTGATTCGCATATTCACTGCTCATCCCTTTACCCAGAGGGGTGAATGCATCTGCCATACGTGAATAGTATTTCATTTCATTCCTCTCTTCAGGAGTCAGCTTGCGCTCTTTGCTAATATCCTCAAGTGTTTTATAGATATCTACAAAACGACTTGTTTCGTATAACAATGTACGTGAAGCATCAGTCTTAGCCCTCATATTTGCAAGCATTTCATATACTGCAGGGAAGTTGATAATAGCTTTACCGAACTGACGACGCTCAAGCGCATAGCTGTATGCTTCACGGGTTGCAGCCTCAGAAATACCTACGGATTGTGCCATGATTCCTAAACGTGCTCCGTTCATTAATGACATAACGTAGCGTATGAGTCCTAATCTTCTGCTGCCAACAAGTTCTGCCTTTGCATTTTTGTATACAAGTTCGCATGTAGGTGCACCTTTGATACCCATCTTATTTTCAATTCGGCGTACGTTTACACCTCCATTGTTTTTGTCATATACAAACATAGACAGACCACGGGCATCTTTAGTGCCTTCTTCTGAACGGGCAAGTACGAGATGTATGTCGGCATCACCATTTGTAATAAAGCGCTTAACACCGTTGAGATACCACTGATTTTCTTTCTCGTTATAAGTTGCTTTCAGCATTACAGCCTGCAAATCAGATCCGGCATCGGGCT
>JAQVXD010000076.1 GCA_028709385.1 Fermentimonas sp. | reverse complement strand
AGCCCATGATTGGTCACCATAGTCCCAAATCGCCGTTCTATTTTAAATCGTTTCGCATAAGCTTTTGTAAATTCCGGCATCTCATTTCGCTTTAAGTCCTGAAGGACTGCATCATAGCGAAGAGGAACCTGAAGCCTTCGAAACTTTAACTTATGCTTCCCTTCTTTATTTTTCTGAAGGCATTGATCTTTCAAGGGACAGGCACTGCACTGCTTCCTGGTAAAGGAAAACAGTAAATAAGCTGATGCTTTTTTTGTTTTCTCCATCTTAACAGAAGTGGTTGTTGTAGCCCCATTGGGGCAAGTCACGGACTTTAGGTCTTCTGCAATGGTAAAGTCCCGGATCCCGAATACTTCACTCTTTTTTCCTTGTTCATAGAATGCGATATTGGATATGATACCCTCATCTTTCAAATATGCTCTGTTATCATAGGTACCATAAACTTTATCCACTAGGTTTTTCAACTCTTTTTCATCCCCCACATTGAATGGAGTCTGTGACGATGCCAATATGATCTCACTGTCTTCCTGTTCAGGTGATAGTCAGCGATATCATAGCAGATTTCATAGGCAGATCGATAGTCCTTATTAGCTTCCAGCTCGTCATGAGTCAGTACATAAAGATGGTTCATATGTTTAAGAGCAATTTCATAGTGCTTAGCTGCATCTACCTTCCCACCGGATTCGTATTCCTTGCTAATATCTGCCTCGAAGGCTTCCTGTGTTGTTTTGGCAAGGGTTTCATCAAAAGCTTCAATTTCTCGGATCACTTTTCGGAAAGCATCTCGGATCAGTTTCTTTCCAAAAGGTAGGGATGCGTTTGTTGCCACATCGGTGGGGTCGATGATGAAGCGTCTGCTCCTGACCAGATCCTTTTCAATGCAAAGCCTCACAATTTCATCGAAGAATTCCTCAAACTGCTCTTTCCCAAGCCGCTTTACTCTAAAATGACTGATGGTTATGTCATACGGGCAATATTTGTCCTTAACTTTATCGTATACAAAGCTGAAATCGATGAGAGAATCTATTTTGACAAGCAGATGATCTTTCGGCACCAACTTGTCATAAATCATCTGGCTGAATACATCGATCTGTGCATTATTTTTGCTGAGCATAATGGCTATAACTCCCTGTATTTCAACAATTTCGATACTTTCATTATACCATATTCACTTGCAATTTACGAGTGTTCGTTACATAATACAGAGAGAGATTTGCATATTTATTTAATTTTGATTCCTTTATGCATTGGCTTTACTTTTTCGGAACTCTCTCTGACACTGTTACTATATGAACAAAGGCCATGCTAAATCGATGCGGATTCTTCTGCCTCAATAGCATCCCACAAGTCATTATACTTGTCTTCGTAACACGCTCCGACTTCTGAACACCAATCTCTAAACCACAGTCTTTCCCTATTACTTATAGGATCTTCCCAAAATCTCGTATCAAAATTATTAACGCAGCGACGTAAACGTTGCGGTCTTTCCAATAGTGAATTCACTTTTTCAAAATATAATATGTATTCAATTGCAGTAATTTTTTCCTCGAGGAAATTCAGAAAGAACAATTCATAAAATGCAAGTGGTATCACCTCTACATAAACATCATGCATTAACGAATAATGTGGCCCATATTGTTTGATATCGTCCGTAACAAGAACCATCAGCCCTAGGGTTTTTGCTAATGCAATCGCATATATTTCACCGAGATCTCCAGGCTCATATACTAAGCGGTTTTCACGAACACTATCATTAAATATATTCCAAACACCCTTTTCGAGAAGATCACTCTTCGTAATTATAACAATCTTGCCATTGGCAATATCTTTTCTTACCGCTTCAATCGTCTTTGCACTGCCATGATTTTCTAATTCGGTTTCAATAATATATTCGTATACATATATTTCATCAAAACTGCTATACAGCACACCCTCAAGACCTGCATCATAAAGATGTATTATCACATTAGTATCCAGCGTTGCCTTCATCATTGATTCCTCTGCGCAAGCGCCTCTCTTCCCCATGTTGGATTGAACCGGTTTCATCCTGCTCTTTTTCTATCAATGGTATGCTGAATGCATCAAATATTTTTTTTAAGCTTTTTAGTGGCACTAATTTATTTTCATAATTACTGATAATTATTTTCAAGAATTCTGTTGGAATATACTTTATCTCGCTGGGTTTTAAAAGTGCTTCATTTCCGCTAACCGCTTTGAAAAAGGATCTTGCTGTTTTCTCTGTCTTTTCTCCCTGGAGATCTTTCTTTTGTTCAAAAGTAATTAAATCGATAGCATTCAATCTTACTACTGCAGCTTCGAAGCTAACATTGAACTCCGATTGAATTTTTGCAATATCTATACCCTGCAATTGCGTCTGTTCGGTTTTAGAAAGATAATCTTCGACATAACATGTTAACAGATGCTTGGGCATCAGGAAACAAGCTGCAAAGTAATCTGCATCTTTTTCCATGTCGCTCTGCTGATCATCGTCAACATCTACAATCGCCTTATTGCCCTCTGTCAATTGAAGTTCATGATGCCCCAACTCATGGGCGGCCGTAAATATTTCTCTTGAAAGGATCAAGGATGAATTCGTTATAATAACTTTATCCTTTCCATACCGGGCAGAAGCACCCAGTATTGAGTCTCTGCCCAAAGGATATCGAAAAACCTTATACCCGCGCTCTTCAAGCAATCGAAAAATGTTGTCAATGCCTTTCGTGCATATACCGAGGCTATCTCTCAATCGATTTGCTATAGAAGCGATTTCATAGTGTGTATACTCCATGCTAGAGGTCTCCCTTTGTTCGAATATAAATATTCCTTTGCGCATAAATGGTATCTATAATATCAAATAGCTTCTCACACTCTGAATTGAATTTGCTTGTATTCCCTTTCCGGAACAGCATTCCCAGCGAACTTCTTTCCTCTGCAGCACTGGTTATTTGCGATGGTGAAACATTAAGAATATCAGCTATTTTACATATAACATCATAAGAAATATCGGTATCTCCATTTTCCAGCCTGCCAAGACGTTGCCTGCTAAAACCAAGTCTTTCAGCGACTTCTCCTTGAGATAACTTTTTCATATCCCTTAAATAGCGGATTCGTTCTCCAATGGCAGCATTCATGTATTGGCACCTCCTATAAACCCAATATGACGTTTGATGTATTTTACCGTATTTTCTCCATCCGGTCAATAGTTATGTTATATTACTATAACATTTTTCCATATATTATATCACTTATTTTAATTATTGTTACTCATTTGCAACTTTGCAGTCATCAGCTTTACCTCTATCCCCAAACTCTCATAATATAACCAAGTGTGAAGCCGTCATCGCACAAAACTAACTGCAAAACAGAATAGGAGGATGTGTTTTATAGCTTATCGACTGGATGTAAGAGAACAAAAAAAAGGAACCTACCTAGTTATTCAAAAAAAGTACTGGGACAAAGAGAAGAAGCGACCCGGAACTAAACATCACGAGACCTTAGGTTATCTGCATGAGCTGCAAAAGCAATATCCTGATCCAATTGCTCATTTCAAAAAAGTCGTTGAGCAGATGAACACTTCCGAGAAGGCAAACAATACACTTATGCTGCCAATTGATATGAATGAAAAACTACCTGATGAATCACATACCCGATATAATATGAGCTACGCCGTGATTATGAAAATATATCACGAATTGGAGTTGGATCGATTTTTTAACAACAAAGCCAGACACGAGACCTTTGAATATAACACCAACTCCATCATGAAACTGTTGACCACAACCAGAATACTGCATCCGTCATCTAAAAAGGGGTCTTATGAGTACAGAGACATGTTCTTTGAACGTTTTGACTTTGAACTGCATGATATATACCGTGCTTTATCTCATTTCTCAAAGATAGGTTTGGAATGTCAACGGTTCATCTGTGATCAGATTAGTACAAAATTCGGCAGGGACACCACGCTCATGTACTTTGATGTTACAAACTTCCACTTTGAGATTGATAAAACAGACGATATGCGCAAGCGCAGGAAAGAGATAAGCGTGTAAATGGCTATGTGTTCAGTTTTTCAATTCGTAGGGGTTCAGAAAAGTTTAAGAAATATGTTTTGGACGATGCCGGTTACATCGGCAGGGATAGCAAAGCCCTGGAGAAAGACTTTGACTACAAGGTTAAGTCCCGTATTGAAGTTCGAGAAATCCAAGTAACGATGAAAAACGGTTCTCAAAAAAGCATGCTGATTGATGAAAAGTAAGTGATTTTTTGGAGTAAAAAATATGCAGATAAGGCACGGGCAGAACGGGAAGAAACCATAAAAAAAGCACTTGATATCATAGCCAATCCCAAAAAACACAACAAGAGCACAGTACATGGTGCAGCAGCATACATTAAAAACATCACCTTCGATAAGAAGACCGGAGAGATATATGAAGAACCGGGCAAAAAGCTGTTATACGATGAAGATAACTTTAAGGTTTCTAAAAGCGATTTAGATATTCGGCCGGTTCATGTTTCCCGTGAGGACCGGATCAATGCGCATGTCCTTATCTGCTTTATTTCCTTGGTTATTATAGTGTTCACCTTCCAGTGCTTCTTTGCCGTATCAAGCAGCACCTGGGTTCCGATGATATTCGTTGTTAAAAAAACCTCCAGCTCAACCCCTTCATACAATGAAACGTTGTTCTGGATCTTGTAGCCATTGCCTACTATAACATTATTGGAAACATTGACATTCTGCCCTAAAGAACACCCGGCTCGAATCTGGGCTCCACTCTGAATGTGACAGAAATGCCAGATCTTTGTTCCGACTCCAATTATCACATCGTCATCAATATAGCTGCTTTCGTGTACAAAATAATCTTTTTCCATTCTGTTGCCTTTCGTAAAGACAATTTCCAGGCACGGCATCCAAATAATATATGATCCCGGGTAACTTTGTTGTATTTGGTGTATTTGGTGTCTGACACCACATACAAGCTTGGACTTCAGATGTCTGTATATACGTCAAGTCTAAAAAAGGCATTCTGGTATCAGGGTCGGCTGATAGCAGGCAATGTTTGTATCAATGAATCTTGTGGCTTCTGGGAACCCCATCAACCAT
>JAQVXD010000075.1 GCA_028709385.1 Fermentimonas sp. | reverse complement strand
GCCTCACAGAACAGCAGATATGCCACCGGGCAGGCTGGACCCCCGCAAGTAAGCAGATGATCAATGTATATGGCAATTTCACGGACGCGGAGATGAACGACAGGGTATGGGAGCACTACGGCCTGAAAACTGAGGACAAACGGCAGGTTACGTTAAAGAAATGCCCCAGATGCGGAAACGTCCTTAAGCAGGATGATAGGTTTTGCTCTCAATGCGCTCTTGTGTTGGACCATGCTGCATTTCAAGAAATTCAAGCATACGAAGAGGATTTCAGACGGTTTTATGAGTGGAAGAGTCAAAACAAAGAATAAAAGTATACTAAAATACAAAAATATTAAAATACAAAATAAAAAAGGGTTTCAGAAAACCCCTTTAGTTATCCAGAACAGACACAACATATTTTTTATTACCCAACAACCCAGCCCCAGAAATAGCCTTTGCAAGCTCATTAGCTGCATCTTCTGAATCACAAGGGATAACCACTCCTGGGCCGGCTCGTATCATGTCCTGAATTTCCAGGCTTGCTTCTGGAAGTGTATCTGCGCCAAACCCAACCATGTAAGAATAGTTAGAGCGCGGATACAGGATATCACCTTCTGATGTAACTGTGTGCGTATCACTCAACCAGTTTGCAATTGATTTACCACTCTTTCCAGAAACCGACCCATAGTTTTCAATTCCAGTGTCTGATATCACATTGTTTCTGGTAGTGATCTTGAATCCTGATTTAGTGAATCCTTTCCCATCTGCACTGTATATATTTACTGCAATACCATTACCGCGGCATTTGATAATCACATTTTCATCAATAAGCGCATCTGCACCGTTTATAAGGACCCCAGCCATACCAGTAACTCCATTTGCAGCTGGGAATATTCCACAGTTCACAACCCGGTTTCTGCGAATCCTTATTCCTGTGTTGTTCTCTCCTGCAAATTCAATACCTGGACCATAGGTATCATGGACAAAACAGTTTGTTACAGTAATATTGTCCCCAGTTAGCTTGAGCCCAGCGTCATAGTTGTTCGACGTGCCCATTGCATGCACATTATCTATCAGGAGGTCTGAGCAACCATTCTGAGTTCTGACAGCTCCATTGGAACGAGTCGTTACGTTAATGTTCCTTATTTCCGACGCTATAGTGTTTTCCAACATTACCCCGCAGTGCCCGCAGTTCGTGATATTCCAATCATAGATTTTCAGGCCTGAACTCTGTTTCCATTTCATTGTTCTGAACCCATCACCTGCAGAATTTGTAACTGATATATGGTGGAAACTGCAGTTTTTCAGAGCATTTGTATAAGCTCCTGCGAAATCATGGAAACCCTTCCCGTAATTTTTCCCTGACGCGCCTTTAGTTCCTGAGCAGGTTGCCTGTGTAGAAGGTGCTTGATTCGCTCCATTTCCTATTGGGTTATTTCCGTCAAACCCGATATTAAAAAATTCAATATCTTGTCCTAGCTGGGACATCGACCCTATGATTGGCATACCGCATTTAAATGGATCAATGGGAGCATTGTTCATAAGCTTAAAAATGGTTGCTGGCTTCCCGCTTATAAGATCTCCATACACCTTAGAACTGTCATTAATCCCTAAAATGGCATACGGATTAATAGTGTCCGGCACATCAATTAAGTATGTACCAGCTGCAAGATGCAGGCCTTCGTATTTTTCCCCTTCACCGACCTGATTCAAAGCATCCTGGATGTTGTCAGTATTCGTTTGCTTTCCATTCGTCTGAGGCGTAATTTCAAGAATAGAAATATAAATCCCTCATATATTTCCTTTTTATACCGTTTCTCATTATTATGTAAGTCGTACTATAAATTTGTTAACACCGTTAACAAAAAAGTAAAACTTATAATGTGAGGGACGTTGAACTAAAAAAAGGAATATTGCCTTGGTGGCAATATTTATTGAATTTTTCCAAGTGTAATATTTACAGGCTCTGTGGTAAATCCTCCATCAGTGACCTGCAAAGTTGCATCAATACCTTTTGGAACATCAAAAATAGTTTCGCCTTTAATCGGGAGTCCAGGCTGTATCTGCTTCACGAGAATATTATCTTTAAGTGTAGCCCATGCAGCAGTATCGCTCTCAAAGGTTCGTCCTTGTGAATCGACTATTTTGACATCATTTGCGAGCATTGTTGCTGATTCTTTCCCTAAATTTTCTATATTCATAGACACAATAACAAATACACCTGTCGCGGTCTGCTTTGAATATTCATCTCCTACAAAAGCAGTTGTTTTCACATTTGTTATCGTATAAGCGCGATCACCAACTACCACACGGTCACCTACTTTATATGTGGTAGGGGCAGGAGTTGTATTAGGAGCTGCTTGTTCCGGCTGTGATGCTGTTGTTATATTGGCGTTACTTCCATCCTGTGAAGGAGCGGCGTTGTTTGTATTACTCCCCGAGCAACCCAGAGACAGGATGACCACTAAAAATATTAAAATAGCGGCTATTGTTAGTTTCTTCAAACACTACACCTCGAAAAAAATAAGATCCGATCATATTTTAATTTTTTTATTTTTGTTCGACTGTTATTTACAGAGTTTTATTTTTATCAAAATTTTAAATTGAAATTCGTATATCAAAGGTTAAAGTATTTATACTTTGAACGCAATATTAAATATTGCAGTTAGTTAAACCTACTGCATTGGAGGAAATTACATGGTAATAATGAGAAACGGTAGAATGCCAAAATGGCAGAGAATACAAAAAGAGGTTCAGAAAGCAACTTCAATTGAAGAAGCTTATGAAATTCTTGAGCGGTTTAACCTGACAAATTCTGAAGAATGTCAGATTGCTCAGAGCTGGCAGCGTGAGCAAATGATTTTGAAAGTTCACGGGAAAGGAACTTTTACCCAGGTGGTTGCTGCATGATATCAAAAGTTAGGTGCCAGAACTGTGGGCAACTTCATGATGTTGAAATAGATATTACTCTTGAAAATATCGGAGATATGGGTTCTGAAAGTGAATGGACGCAGGGTATTTTCAAAGCTGTAATTTTCAAAAATGTTTGTGAAACGGAGACCATAAAAAGCGAACCTACAATAAAGGATGCTAAAGTAGCCATACGCGAACTAGAAAAGGAATTTTTAAACAAAATTATAGATTTTGAAAATAAGTATGGTATCACAATACAATATATTGAAACGAATATAAATGGAATTCCTATTTGGAATAGGGGAAAGCAGCAGAGAACCAATTCGGTTTTGATTTATGGAGATTTGTAAGGGGGGAGGATTAATTGAATTCTTCCTTCGACGGGCTTTCAAGAACTGAAAGGATTGAGGAGTTTTGCAGGCTACTTCAATACCCAGAAGTTCAAGAGGCCTTAGAAAATATCATAGTATCCTCCCTGCATAACTGTAACATTTTCATGCGCCTTAACCTTATCGAAGAATACCTAGGTGTAGATGAAAAGCATTGTGTTGGCAGGGATCTGGACTTTGAGAGGGGTATATCAGAATACGAAGAGGAAAGAATTCCTCTTCCAAAATTACAGGATCAATTGAAATCCTTAACAAAAGAGGTTCCTTCTTTAGAAGTAAATACCTTATCAGACGTTCGAGTCAAACTTCTTATAGAAGAACTCGAAAAGACAAGACCACGTCCTAATCAATTTGGAGTGAGGTATTTCACATCTTCAGAAGTTGGATATATAATTTCAAATCGATTTCCTGAAAACATACGCTATAAAGGGAAGGGGAATCCTAGACAAGTGCGAATGGAATTGATGGAACGTGCTGTAGACAAGTTTCCATATAAAGTAAAATTAGGACAAAGTAAAAATGGTAAAAAATGCATGCGTATCGAATTGATAGAACCGGAATGATTTAAAAACCAAATCTATAGACCACACCGTCAGGATTTACTGACTACAACCGTCAGTGATCGTCAGTCTTTACTGACGATTTCAATAAGTTTAAATGATAAAAAAGTGAAAATAACGATTAACATGAAATAACAAAAATAAAACTTGAAACTTTAGAAGATTTCCAGACTGAAAATTGGAATTACTTCTAAATATTATAGATAATTATTAACACGATTAGAGATAAATATAAAAAACTTTCATGAAATAAATTGGTAAAAAGTGTGTATCTTTTCATAGATTTGTTAGCGATAGTCAGTAAGTACTGACGATTTGATACACTTTTTAAATTGTATTTAATTTAGGAGTTGTACAATGTCCAGACCTGCTAAAAGACCAACTAATACAGAAAAATGGCCAAACTCAAATATAGAGATAAGTATCCATCTAAATGAAAACGATCATGTTCAGGTATTCGAAACTGATGACAGGGGCAGGGTCAGGACTTATAAAAAGTCATGGGCAAATCACAAAGCCACTGTGATTAGAGGTGAACACGTGGTTATCGACAATTCTATTGAAATCCCCAAAGGAGTTGATATTTTCGAGTGTGATATTTTTAGCTCTGGGGACACTTCGGTCATAGGATACCCAAACGAAAAGGTAACTTTAATAGTACACTTATAATTATTTTTTTTCGTTTGATGAAGGTAAAAGTATAAATACTTTGAACGCAATGTATAGTATACAACAAGAAATAGAGCGCGACAAGAATGAACACAGAACAACTCGAAAAAGCCAAAAAAACATACGGATATGCAATGACAATAACCCTCAAAGGAAACAAACTGCTAGTAGCAAAAGATGGCTACATAACAGATAACCAAACCGACATAACTGCAAAAAAGAAGTTCGGTGAGTTCAACGGATTCTTTTACCAGTTCACAAAAAAGGGGTATATAAACGAACTGATAGCAGTGATAAAGGCAATTTCAGAGGTTGAGGCTGTAATAGCTTAATTTTCTTTTTTGTTGCGCTAACGGAGGATATGACTATGGAAATAACAGTGTCAGACATAGTAACTATACAACTTCCATTCAAAGAAGCAGAGAATCTAAGAGATGAGCTTAGCTTCACATGTTGTGGTGGAGATGTAATAGACGAACTCGAATTAGCTTTAGAAGCTCATATGCCAGAAGATCCTTACGAAGTTCAGGTCATTTGCAGTCTAACCGATCAAATATGTGAACATGAATATATTAAGAATTTTAAAGAAGAATGGTGTGAAAAATGCACCT
>JAQVXD010000008.1 GCA_028709385.1 Fermentimonas sp. | reverse complement strand
GCCCCCAGAAATAATAGGGAGCGGTTCTGAGAAATTAAATTGCAGGTATCGGATGAGATCCCAGATACATACTGTCAGAAACCAGTCTGCCGTCAGCCGAAATAAATGAAACATATATTTCAACATTGTCGCCTTTCCAGTGATCCTGATACGTAACCGGGGCGTAACCCTCAAATCTGTCATTCACGTTGAGCATTACAATTGCTTCATCCTTAGTGCTGTTATACACAAGAATATTCGCCATGTCGGTCTTCGAGCCATTACCCTCAGAGTCAACATTCCAACCGATACTGATCTCGCCGTCAGCAACCAGCACTTCTCCCGAAACAGGTTTGAAAAGAGGCCCTCTCGAAACCATTACTTTCGCGAAATCCATCTCGTACACTCCGGCATCGCCCACAACGGCGTTGGTCAGGTTGTAACTCATTGCAGCATTAACAGCCGTCTGTTTAGAAGTGTAATCCTTGAACCCGATCTTGATGAGCGGAGTGATTTTTGAAAGAAAACTGATGACGGTCGAAAACTTACCCCTCTGATTCACCTGAGAGGGAGTCCTGGGATTTCTAACAGTTGTTGGAAGACTCCTTATGTAGTCAATACCCTTCCAACTTGCACCTACTACGGTGCCCACTTTTCCGGAGAAACCTCCGAGAATACCTTTTTTAATAGTACCCATAATTTGTAATTTTTAAAATGTTAAACTTGTTTTTAATTCGGATATAGAATGGCCATTTTTCTAATCCGGGAGCTAAGTTCAGCATTTCAAAAGAGGTAAAAAATTATCGGTCGAATTGGCTGCATTTGGCTGCGATTGGCTGGAATTGGCTGTGATTGGCACAATTCAAACAGTTATATCCACAAGTTGGTAATTAACGAAAAGAGGGAAGACTGAGCTTCCCCTTTACACATGCATTTATAGTTGAGTTTTTTATATTCCTCATTTCATTATTGAATTCATAGCTTGACTACGGTAGTTTATGTCGTAAAATATTTTTTTTCATTATTGTGTCTTGATTTTCAAATTTATATTTTTCAAAACCCATTTTTTCAGAAAGTCGAATGGCTTTTAAATTTCTTGTTTTTGTTCGACCTAATAACGTTTCCACTCCTAATTCCTGTTTTGCAATTCCTGTCAAAAGTTCAAACGCAGATTGTATAACCCTTTCCCCAAAATTCAGGAAGTAACGAACCGCCTATTTCAATTTCCTTTTTTTCTTGGTTCCAATGGTGTAAGGCACAGTCGCCAATAATTAAGTTTAGCTGGTCTATTGGTCTTATTGTGAAAATATACTCACAGAGTGAAATAATTCTTTCGGTAAATTCAGTTGAAGTTTCATTTTGTAAAATGGGACTTTCGTCAAAATATTCGGCTAATTGTTGGTTAGAATATAATTTATAAATAAAATCAGCATTCTCTACTGATAAATGTTCGATTACGACTTTTTCATTTGAGTACATTATGACTAATTATTTTGTCTTACTTGTTCAGCAAGTTTAGTTGGTGCAACTTCACAATATGCTGTTCTCAAAGCGTCTGCAAACAAATCTTTATGCACCTTCTTCATTTCTATAAATGTCCAACCTTGTCTGCCCCATTTGTTAGGAATAGGATATATAATTGTCCTGTCTGTTGAACAAAAAACATCTTGGTCAATTTCAGATAACTTTATACAAGCTCTTTTGTTTTTCTCGTCATAAGTAGCAAAGATTTTCTTTTGCACTCTAAAAGAAGTTTTTTCAAAATGGGGTTCTTCTGTTGCTTCTGGAAACGAAAGTGCCATTTTTCTGAATGTATCAAAAGTTACCATTGTCGGACTTATTTTTTACAGGTGTCAAATGTGTCAAAACGCAAAGCCACTTTTCGTCTTCTTTAATATAAACATCCGTTATCCACTCGTCAGCTTCCAATGGTTGTCCTTTCCAAGTTCCTGTATTTTGTCCACGACCTGTTACTAAAGCAACATCTCCATAGACTTTTACTCTTAAAATTTCCTTTGTCATAGTAGAATGAGAAAGTAAACCTTGTTCAAGAACGCTAAAAAAATCTTCTTGCAGAATTATTCCGCCTTGACTGTCCACAAGAACCCAATCGCTTGTTATACATTTTTTGATTTCCGTAATGTTATTTGATATAACTGACTTGTTAAAGTCAGTTTCAATTTGTTGGAATTTTTGTTTTAATTGTTCTTCTGTCATATTATTTCATTTTTATTTCTGTCTTTTGTTGTACGGTGGTTGTATGAAAAAATTTATATTAGAACTTTAACAATCCTATCCAAGTTTTGTTTCAGCAAAATACTTCATAGCTTTTTGCAGAAATAAAGCAAATTCGGGTTCGTCCAATATGTCAATAATGTCTTTGAGTTGAAAGTCCATTTCCCGGAAAAAAAGAATTTGTTGTAAACGTAACAATTCATCGTTTCCGTAAAGTCTGTACTTTTTCTCTGTTCTTATTTTCGGACTAAGTAATCCGATTTGGTCATAATAATGAAGTGTGCGTACACTCACACCCGATATTTCTGCCAATTTCTTAACTGTAAAACTTTTCATTTCTCCTTTACATTTTTTCGACAATACAAAGGTATGCTATGGCGTAACGTTAGAGTCAAACATTTTTTGAAATATTTTTTATTTAATTCATAAGCTATTGATAATTAGTTATGTAAAATTAATTCAATATGTAGGCCTAAATCTCCTCCAACCTAAATTTCTCAATCAATCCTGTAAGCGAAGGATTCTTATCCATCATCTTTTGAAGAGCCGTGCTGGGCTCTTTTTTCACTTCAGGTGTGTTTTCAAAGGTATTATCAAGATTGTATTCAGGTCTGTTTATGTAACCGCTTTCAGTCTCAGGCGTACCACTCTCCTCCCTTATCTTATCAATAACATAATCAGCAAAATCGTATCCATATTCCAGCTGTTGTTCCGTTGCATGATTCTCCACCACGTCAGATATTTCCATTGTGCAGTGCACATCGCTGCTGATCTTTTTCAGCTTGGCTTTCCACTTCTCATAACAACCTGCATCAGGATAAAGCATTACGTAACGGTCCTGCAGTACTTTTGATTTGGGAGAATTCAGTCCGTGCAGATTACCTGCAGCAAGCCAGATGAAGTCGGAGTATATCATGCTCCCGATTACCGCGGTCTTCTCAGCTTCAACGATAGCAACGGGCTTATCGGGATACAGATTAAGCAGATGCTCCCCAAAATAGCACTGACAAAGGTTATAGTGTTCAAAAACAGCACTTCTCTTTTTTATAACATTATGCACCCAGTTGATACCTCCTTTTTCGTTCTTCACACGCTTGCCGGTATGGGGGTTGTACTGCATTATCTTACCTGTCCTGACGTTATCGTTATTGTCAATCTGCCAGAATATTACACGCTTGTAACTGGCGGCTCCCAAAGCATAATTGTCAACAGCCTCTTTGATTTTCTCACGAGGGAAGTAGTTATGCAGGAATTCAACAAAATTGGAGTTGTAGGACTTGGAACTGATTACATATCTCGGCGAAATGCAGTCGGTCTTGTTTTGAAGGATTTCAACGTAATTGAGATTAGCCTTAACAGATTTATCAAAAATATTACTTTGAACAGAGCATTCAGACTGATTAGTTTGATTTATCTGATTACACTCGAGTGTAATTTTCCTATTCTCTCTTTCTTTTCTTATTTCATTATTAGACACACTACCCCCTGTAATATTATACATACTGCTCCCTGAATTACTCTGATCAAACAGATTACCTGTTGTCACATACCGTTTCGGCTTAGGGTTGTCCCTGAAATATTCCCTGGGAGTATAATGATAACCACACTTGATCTCACGGTTGCATTTACCCACGGTGGGGTTTATCGGTCTGCCTGTTTCGCCGTCAACATAGAAGGTGAATGTTTTCTGCTGCTTACAGGCCGGACAGGTATGCCTGCTGTCCCTCCCGTGATATGGTTCCAGATATGGCATTTTATATGTTGTCATAAAATATGTTTCGTTTTTATCTACACTATCTACACTATCTACACTGAATTTCATCAAAAAGGTGTAGAAAGTGTAGCAAGTGTAGGTGATTCAGTAAACTCTTTTTCAATTAACACTGACATACCATAGTTTTTTCTCTTTACAGCTATACCCTGATTTTTCAATCTCAGGCTGAATATTTTCCTTGTTTCAGGAATAAGATTTCTGTTCTTGCAAAAGAAGGAATATTCATTATGCAGGTCAGTTAATGATATACTTTCATTTGAAGGTCTATACCCCATCTCATCAACAAACAGTGCAACTGAATCACCCTGTACTCTGTAATCATTGAGAACCGAATCGGCCTGTTCGCTTTCGGTGAATCCTCTCTGCTGCACCAGTCGCTTGAGTCCCTCAAGCACCCAGTTGAGCACCCCGGGAAGTTCTTTATTGATAATCTTCCTTGCCAGCTGCTTGTCCTGCTTCTCCTTTGGTATTGTCACGTCAAACGGTATTATTTGGAATCTGCGGTAGAAAGCATCCGAGTGATCTGTTGTATTGGGCAGAGCGTTGCAGTTGAACATCATCTTGCCATAATTGGTGATTGTGAACGGATCACCGTATGGCACTCTCGCGTCAACAGGCTCACCCGAGGCCAGCTGTTTGAAAACCGACTCGTTGAGCTTGCCGTTTATCTCCGTTGAATAGTTCAGGAGTTTTCCCGCGAGCATGGCACGATGGTAACCGTTGGCATTGGTAAGATTCTCAAGTGAGAAATTGCTGACATTGCTTTTCCCTCCCAGGAGAGCATAAACAATCTCGAACACCACCGATTTGCCGTTGGCTCCCGATCCGTAGAGCAGCAGCACCTTCTCCAGCTTCAGATCTTCAGTCTTGATAAACAGGTAACCGATATACTCAGCAAGGATCATCTGCAGACTCTTGTCGGGAAGAACAGTATCAAGAAAATCATTAAACATCGGACACCTTGCATTTTCGTCATAGGCAAACTTCAGCTGATAAGTGAGGAAATCCTCTTTCCTTGGTTTCCTCAGACGCATATTGGTACCCTCAATATCAAAAGTGCCGTTGCTCAGATTAATCATCGCCTTTTCGCAACTGTCAGAATCATCATCAAAATCATCCATATGTGCCACCGACATAAACTGTTTTGCCAGCTGCTCCTTGAAAGAGTAGATCCCGCCAAGGAATTTTGTGACACCCATTTTCACGGCCGACTTGCCCAGGAACGACTGAAACGATGGTATGGGAAATCGTTTCCAGTACTCTCCGTTGTACATATACACCAGTCCGTCGCGGTAGCACATGCCCAAGCCTGTCTCGTCAACAGTCTCGCGAATATTCTCAATACATGTAAAAAGGAAATGCCTGATGCTGAGTTTATCCTTATCCTCAATCAGTCCCGCCTCGCTGCGAAAGTCCACCGGTTGAATATGGTTATAGATATACTCCGGAACCTCAGAATGCTTCAGTTTTATTGACTTTGGTTTATAAACCGATTCCCTGTTTATCTTTGATTTCTTGAAGTTTTCCAGTTCGTCAACCACGCAGGCAACCACATCTTTCTCAATCACGTCACTCACTTCACTCATCACAACCCCCTTTCACTCCATTGTAATGTTTGTCCAGCAGAGCAACCAAATCCGATTTCTTGTAAAAGCAGATGCCGTTTATCCTCGAATAAGGAATCAGCCCGTTTATTCTCCATCGCTGCAAAGTGCGCGGCGATATCCGCAGTTCACGGAACACATCCTGCGAATCCATCCAGTTTGATAATTTGTCATCATTCATAGCAGATAAAATTTAGTGGTTACAAATATAGGGGGTGAAAAGAGGTCAATGCAAACTCGTGAGTTACTCAGGTTACTCATTGAGTTACTCAATTTAGCTTAGTTTATCTGTATTTAGCAATTTTAAACAATAAGGTTGTGTAATTTCTGCCAGATATAAGGAAAAAATAGTAAGGTTTTGGTTGGTTATAAAAGTATTCTCTATTCTGCAGAATTACAATAATTGTCTATTCTATTGGAAATATCAGGAAATACTCCTCTTAATGAATCAGACAACAACTTCAGATCACTGACATCTTTAGGTTTATTAAAATCTATTTTCATTCTGTTCTGAATGTTTCGCAGATTCTTTCCGGTAAATAGCTGGATTAGTTTGGCTAACTCACTCTTTTTTGTGTTTCCTTCATTAACACCCAAAGCATCAAATAAAAACAAAAATCCTTTTGTCTGCTGAGAACAGGTCAAACTCTTTAGGTTCTCATCTTCATCATCTTCAAAAACCACATCAACTTGAAATTCCTGTTCCTCATAATTATTCTTCACCATTTCTGATAACATACGCAGCATTATCTGCTTCTCTTTTGTTATATCAAAAGAATAATTTTCACACATATAACAGATAATTTCTTTCGTAACTCTGTCTAGCATTTCATCATCGGTATTTATCTCTTCTATAATTTTTAGTGCTTCAGAAGTAGTGCGTGAATACACCCTAAACCTGTCAAAAACTTCATAAGCCAGATTAAAAGCCTCCAACCACCAATTGTCATTCTTCTTGAGATCACGAGCCCTGTTTTCGTAAAATTCATTGTTGTCAGCATCTGTCAGATATTCAAAAAGATTTTTTTTAGGATAATCCTCTTTGTAGTTTCTTATTACCTCATTGATTTTGCTGGGAGTATCTGCATAAAGAGTTTTAGGCTTATTTCCTTTAAGAACGTGGTTGGGGGAATATAAGTTATCTCCGCGTACGATGATATTGTAAGCATAGATAAACGACTCATCATTAATAATAGCATGCAAGATCTCTGTTCGCAGCGGATAAGCTTTGACATCATCCACCTCTCCATCCATCAATTCAAACGTTAGATTCGAATTATCACCGTTATTATTTTCTTTCATAGCATTGAATCTTGCATCGGCGAAAAGATAAAGATTAAAATACTTAACAGTTTCTGATTTGTCGGTACGAATAGGGTACAGTTCACAGACAGCTTTTTTAACTAAGTCGTAGTAGTAGAAACTTGGTTTCTCATTTTCAAGGCATTCCTTGCTTCTCATAACAGTATAATTTATAATATTACATGCTAAACTCTGGTTAAATAGAAATAGCTTATAAATATTTATTTCATTCATTTAATTGGGAATATTTATTAAATTTGCGCGACGAAAATAAGCCTTATGTTGCTTTTTTTTCAAAAAAAACACTTACTTACTATTTATTAAATTTCAAAGACGAGCAGAAATTTCTGATTTCAATCGGATTCTTTTTTTGTCTCTATATATTATATATTTGTTAATCATGAATAAAGGGAGATTGAAAAAAGAAAGAAATCCAAAATTTGACAGATATCTGGCAAAAGATGTCACAGGGTTAGAGGTTACTTTTAGGGACGGAACAAAATCTAATTTGAAAGCAACCTTTGAGGATAAGGTGGTAGTGATGAAAGTTTACCCCAATACTCTTTTGGAGCATCCGTTTGTAGTTTCAGTATTAGAGAACTACAGCAACGGAATCAATGCTGCCGGACTGGCAGTAAACTGCGGTTATACCTGTTTCAGAACCTTTCAGCGTCATTTTAAAAGTAATTTTAATGATACGGTTTATAACTGGATGCTGAAGCGTAAAATGGAAGATATACGATCACTGGTTATAGGTACTGATATGTCAATGGCTGAAATTACTGAAATGTTTAATTTTAAAAGTCCTGCACATTTTACTAATGCTTATAAGAAGCATTTTGGCATAAACCCATCTGAAGAGCGCAATCAGGTGACTGAATAAACCACACTTTTAACATAAACACTGTCCGAATTACTCTTCAAATCTCCCGACGTAAGGTATACCCAGAAATGCAAATCATTTAAACTGTTTGTGGTTTCAATCCCGGGCAACCTATTCATATCGATTGCTGCAATGCCGTCCGACCTCTTTGTCTTGTTGATAAAGTTAACTGCTTCCGATACAGCTGTATTGAGACAGGCGATATTAACCTGGTCGTCGCCTTTAGCGGAACGGGAACTGCCTTCCGGTTGCGGGTCCCAGTTGAAGTGAACAATACCTGAATCCTTGTCAACTGTTGCCGTCACACCGTCCAAAGGCTGCAATTTTCCCCCTGCAATCTGAATTTTACTGTAATCGACTGAGTAGTTGGGGTAATCGCCCGTGACCGCATTTTTTAATACCATTGAAACCGCACTGCGGAAAGCATTATTCACATCCCTGTATCCATGTTTGATGATGCTGTTGAGCGGTGACAGCGCACTGTTGGCAAGTCCGAACCTCATTCTCGAGGCAAGCTGCATCAGCGTTTTCGGATCCGAAGGCACAGTATATTGTCTGAAAGCCTGCCTCCCGCCCTTAGTGACATATGCAATAACCGGTCCGATTCTGCCGGACAGTCCCATTTTATTCAAGTCTATTTTACCCATACTACAAATATTGTTTTCTACCCTGCAATTTACCGAAAAAGCACCATTCCTGCAACTGTTTTTGGGGTATTTAGGAGGTACTTTCGGTGGTATTTCGGCGCTACTTCGGACGATGCTGCATCATAAAATTATGAGGATGCAACGATGTTGAATTGAGGTTGCAACGATGTTGGGTTGGGCGTAGAATGGGCTATTTCATAGCATATTACATGGTAGCTATTAATGAGCATGATCTTCATCTTAATAGAAGTACGGGATGAGTGGGCTGAAACACAAGAAGTGGTATTAACGATCTGCTTATGAGGTATTATAATGGGAATGGAGGGGGTATGTATAGTTGATGAAGAATAAAGAATTATGTTAAAAATATTCTCCGGTTTAGTAATTTTTATAATATATTTTTATAAATTTGAACCGAAACTCGTAGTCCTATGGATTTAAACATAATAATCTACTGAAACAGAGGAGTATATTGTTAGCCAAAAAAAAACGTATAGAGCTATGTTAATGCAAATATTGTATAATTATAATATGAATATTCTTCTTTAACAAACATAATTAACATTCATGAAACAATTGACTAAGTTTTTTGTATTAGTATTTAGTGTTGTTTTTATTTCCTGTTCCGATAATGAGGATATTTGGGTAAAACCAGAGTTTCCTCAGGATACAGATGTCAGCTTGCTTGATATGTGGGCTCACGAAGTTTCATTTCAAGTGCAAAGTAATGGAGATTGGAAAATTGAGTCGCAGGGCGATTGGTTTTATCTGTTCCCAACAAGTGGAAGCGGTAATGCAACCGTGAATTTATGTGTTCTTGAGAATAATACGAAGTCACGCCAGACAGGTAGGGTTACCCTTATCTCTACCACTGATCCATCGGCAATGCAGACTTTCGAAATTGGTCAGAAGTCTCTTGAGGACTACGGTTTGACGACTATTGACGACGAATTGCCCTCTATCAAGAAGTATGCAGTAGGGTATGGCTATAATACTTTAAGTGAGTATGCTTCTCCCAATTCAGTGACCAAACAGATTGTGCGCTGGTATGAGATGAAGGACGAGAAATTGATTCAGTTTAATGCTTCAAGTGCCAGGTTCTACGAAAGAACAGTGACAGGTTCGAGTCTTGAGAATTTAGCTGAAAACCTGAGTGAGGCTGTGAGTTTCGGAGGAAAGTATTGTGGATTTAAAGGAGAGGTGGGTGCCACTTTTACCTCAGGTGCTGCCAGTAATGAATTTAACGAGTATGCAATATCGTATATAGAGTATAAGGTGACAGATATTAGTATTGTCACTGACATAGAGGATGTAAGAGAAAACTGGATGACTGAGGCTGCCAGGAAGGCTATTGACGGTGAAACAGACACTTACAGAGGTACAGAAGGAGTAAAGAAACTTCTGAGGGAGTACGGCACACATCTGATTACGAAAGCCGATTTGGGTGGGAGATTGAAGTATAACCTTACTGTGGATGTGTCTAAAGTGACCGGTTATTATGATATTACGGCTTATCTCAAAGCGTCCTATTCAAATGCATTTGTTAATTCGGAGGCTTCTATGGATGCGGATATCAAATCATCTTATGCTAATAATAAAACACAGATTACACTCTCATTTACGGCTATCGGAGGAAATTCAGCGCCGCTGACAGTCAGTTCGGATAAAAGTGCAATCGACACGTGGAAAAAGTCGATAGCGGGATATGATAGTATATCTACAAACAAAACAGCACTGATAGGATTCGGCTCGGATCTGGAAGGTCTTGTCCCTCTCTATGAACTGGCTTCAAGTCCTGCACGCAGAGAGGAGATTAAATCCGTGATGGAAGGTGATGGTTTTGTTACTGTGGAGTATGAGGATAAAAAAAATTATAAAGTTACACTTCCTACATTTGGTGATGGAGTGACAGAGACTTTGGTGAAGGATGTAAAAGACAGCAGCAACAGAGTGATAGCCACCGTTTGTAATGAGTTTATTCCGGAGATTAATCCGGAAAAGCGAGTGAATGTTATTTACCCTGTGGCAAGCGGTAAAATATTGATGCACGCAGGTTTCTTCCCGGGATATGAGGGTCGTCGCCCGGCCAGAATCTCCTGGAATGGATCGAATCTTAAAGTTGTGGATTATGAAGATCTTGAAGAGAAGGAGTATTCAAATATCTATCTGGGAGGAGCAACAGTAAGAACTAAATTGAGTGGAGATGAGACTCCTAAGCAAACAACAATTCATGACTCTTACCTCAATGCTGTTCATTATAATGAAGCATACCACAAATATCCATTGGTGAAAATATTTGGCGATATATGGACCAGAGAGGATTATAAATCCGACAAATATGGAAATGGGAATTCAATGAGAGTAGAAAAATTAGAGATCAACGATAAGCATAATAAAAGTATGTTGACTCAGGCTTGTATACTTGGGTCAGGATACTACTATAAACGTTCGGTTGTGAAAGATAATGGTTTTGCACCTTCGGGTTGGCAGGTTCCTTCATCTACACATTACAAGGAAATACAAGCTATGCTGACGAAGTACAATCTGAACACAGGACTATCATTCCGTAACATTCCTGACAGCCCGGGTCATAGTCCCTTGGGTTATGAAGCACCTACATCTGAATATGATGGTTGGATAAATATTTTTGATTATGCTATTGGGGCATCCATGATGTTTCTTGATTATAAATATGGGGGTATTGAAAACAGGTACTGGACAAATGATGGATACCATGTAAGAATAAACGATAACGGATTTGCTGTCGAAACGATAGAAGGCAATTCCAGCGATTACTATAAAGATCCATCCTGCTTTTTGTCAGTTCGCCTGATTAAAAAGAATTGAAGCACCGTTCACCTGGATCACGAAGTAAGTCGTATCTCCAATTTCTTGTTACAATTGGTTCTATGGAGTTCTGAACTTCCTGGGTATATCTGTCGTCGTTTTCTGCCGTTGATTGTCAGTGCCATTTCTTCGGTATCTTCGGGGTAAGAAAAAAGATATTCACCATCATCCGTTTCAGTAATGATCCCGGCTAAATCATTGTTATAATACACTTTTCCTTGTCTCATTCTTCAATTTCTTTATGATTAACGGGGACTAACTTATGCCCAAACATCATCAACACCTGATTGACTTTTGTAAGACTGATAACCGTAAGTGCCACACCTGCTTTATAAGGAATTATATTTAAAAGCATATAATAAGGGTGGTTTATTTTGATTTATATGTAATTGGATATAAAATAATTTATCGTGTGGTCCCAGCAAAGTTAGTAACTCCAGTAAAGGCTTAAAACATTTAATAACAATTGATATTATCTCTTTTCTTATTAAATTTGTGAACAGTAATAAAATTAAATAAAAATGAGTCCTGATAATAGACAGAATATATCTACTATGAATTTCACTCCCGGTCAGAGAATAACAAATAGAGGAGAAGATTTTATAATCAATGACATTGAGGAAAATAAAGGAAGCTGGATACTCAAAGTTGAAGGTATATCTGAACTGGTAAAGGCTAAGCAGTTTATTTTTGACACCAATATTGATTCTGAAATACGAGTTTTAGATCCTGTAAATACTAAGTTAGTAGCAGATACAGATTTTGGATATCGTAAAACAAAACTATTCATAGAAAATCAGATTCGCAACTCACCTGTTTACAGCAAATACATTACCATTGCCCATAAGGCAGCATTTAATGAAGCTAAATATCAGTATGAGCCCACACTAAAAGCTTTCGATTTACCAAGACCACGTATGCTGATAGCAGATGGTGTTGGTTTAGGAAAAACAATTGAGGTAGGTATTTTCCTTGCAGAAATGATAAAAAGAGGAAAAGGCAAAAGAATAATGGTTTTAGCACTTAAATCAATTCTAGGACAATTTCAGCAAGAAATATGGAATCGGTTTGCAATTCCTTTGGTTCGTCTCGACTCAGAGGGTATATCTAAAATAAAAAGTGAACTCCCTGTTAATAAAAATCCTTTTGACTACTACGATAAAACAATTGTTTCTATAGATACTCTTAAAAACAATGCCAAGTATCAGCACTTTATCGAAAAGTCACGCTGGGATATCATCGTAATAGACGAGTGTCATACAGTTGCCAATTCAGACTCTCTCCGGGGAGGGCTCGCTCAATTGCTTAGTACTAAATGCGAATCTTTGATTCTGACTTCAGCAACTCCGCACAATGGCAAAAAGGAGAACTTTGCCAATTTAATTAATATGATTGAACCCTTGGCAATCAAAGATGAGAGCAGTTATACAAAAGAAAACATACTTCCCTATTATGTAAGAAGATTTAAGAACGACATTGACGATGCCACTGTAAAATCAAACTTCCAGGAACGTGAAGTAATATCAATACATGCACCCCTTAATCCGGCAGAGGAGGATTTTCTGGAGATGCAACAAAATATAAAATTCACTGCACTCTCAGCATTAGAAGGTGAGGATTTTTCTCTTGAAAACAATGAAGTTTCAACAGATATTTTTGGAAAAACGGGGACAACAAAAAATAAGAAAAAACAGAAAAAAGATCTGTTGTTTGCAATAAGTTTGTTTAAATCATACATGTCATCACCCGAGGCAGCTCTTAAATCAGTTGAAAATAGAATAGATAAAATTCAGCAATCTAAAGGTTTTAATGATTTGGTAGAGGAGAATATCGAGGTGTTAAATGTATTAAAGGAAAAACTTGAATCTATTATCTCGCTAAAACAAGATGCTAAATATAATGCATTTAAAAATGAACTCATTAAACTTAAATGGAACGGGAGAAAAAACGATTTCCGCATAGTTGTTTTTGCAGAGCGTATTGAAACCTTAAATTCTTTGAAAGTAAAGCTTCAACATGATTTTAATTTAGAAGAAAAAGTGATTGCTGCTTTCCATGGATCTTTGTCAGATATGGAGCAACAGAGTATAATAGAAGATTTTGGCAAGGAAGATTCTGATTTTCGCATCCTGCTCACTTCTGACGCAGGCTCTCAAGGTGTTAATCTACACTACTATTGCAATCACATGTTTAATTATGACATTCCTTGGTCGCTTATAACATTAGAACAACGTAACGGACGTATAGACAGATATGGTCAGACAAAAACACCTTATATCCATTATATGGTAACCACTTCTGAGTTGGAGGGCCTGAAAGTTGATTTACACATAGTAAATAAGCTCAAAGAGAAAGAAGACGAAGTTTATAAAGCTCTCGGCGATGCAGCGTCGGTATATAAGCTTTATGATGCAACTGCCGAAGAAAATTTGGTAATTGAAGCTATTTCAACACAGGATGAAACTGTCTTAGAAGAAAATGATCAGTCCCTTAAAGAGGATGAAACCTGGGATGCACTTTTTAATAATACAACACCACCAATAAAGACTGATAAGATTTATGATAAGAGTGTTTCTCTGTATCCTGACGACAAAAGCTACTATGAAGCATTAATTATGCAACTCAAAAGTGATGGATATTTGGAGAATGATGCAGCATACTTTGATGGTGATTTGCTTGAGGTGAAAAACACACCAGAGCTTGACAGAATAATGTATGATATACCTACTGAGGCAAAACCAAATAGGATAGGATCTGTTTATCAGCTTTCTCTCGATAAAGAAACTGTTCAAAATTCAATCAGTGAAGCGAGAAAAAGAAAAGGTGAATGGGCTCAATTTCAGGTCCTTTATGAGTTACACCCAATAATAAGTTATTTAATGACTCAACTTGAAGCAAGTGTTGACAAAGATGTTGCACTAGTTTCAAAATTGAACAGACTTCCAAAAGGAACAGCACACTATCTTTTACAGGGAATATCTGCAAATAGCTTAGGACAGTCGATTGTATCAGACTTCTTTATGATTTCTATGAATCTTGATGGTTCTATGTATTCACGACCGATTCCCTTTAGTCAGTTTCTTATTGAATATAAGTTGAATGAAGATCAATATACCCTGGAAATCAAAGAAGATGATATTAAGCTTCTTGAGAAGATGCTGCCTGATGTAATTAATAATGGACATATATTGTACATGGACCAAAAACAACAGGAAGTGCAGAACGAGATGGAAGAGAAAATGGTCTCCTACAAAGAGAAAATGGATGAATGGCGTCGTAGCAAAGAAAGTCAACTAGAAATTGAATTTGCAGATAAACCTGAATATGGGTACATCAAAAAAAGGAAAAGAGATAAAGAGGTTGAAATACAAACTATCCTTGACAATTCAAGTCGTTATTTTCAAGATCTAACCAGCTTGAAAGGCGACCCATACCTTAAAGTAATAGCCGTTTTCTACAACAAATAACAGTATCATGATCAAATTTATAAACAATATAGGTGAGTATTTTGCATCAAATTATTTTGATGAAGATTTTGCAAAAAAAGTTATTGAAAAATCAGGCTACAGCAGAGATGCTCTAAAAGAGTTTCAGCAACAAATAACACAGCTAAAACCTGACTATTTCAAATTAAAACAGCAGTTTGTAGAAAATCATCTGCGTGTAAAAGACAGAGTAAACTTATCTCATAATTTTCACACAAAGGTACTAAAAGCACTTGGTTACGATGCAGATAAAACTAATTACGATAACTTATATCCAATTAATGGCAACTCAGTATTGCCAGTAAGACAAATATTATATCGCGGAGATAAAGTTCACATGATGATTATGGAGATGCACGCCCTGATCAAAACAGGTGATGAAGAACCGGATGGTTTGTTTGAACAAAGTTACAATGTAGATCCTAATGAAGAACCTCGCTATCAAGGCGAACAGAAATATCACCGTAAACATTGGGAAGATGTGTTTAAAGTTCCTGAAGAGTTGACTATTTCTCCGATGATTATCAACGAGGCAATAAGTAAACTGTTTTTGCTTGCAGAGCACAGACGTCCAAAATATATACTTCTTTGTGCAGGTAATCAATATTTTTTACTTGAATCAGAAAAATGGTTCAGAGGATCATACCTTCAAATAGACTTAGAGGTTCTATTTGATGAAGCATCTATAGATAAGGATTATTTATCTCTCTTTTATCTGTTACTATCAAAAGACCTCCTGTCGCCTATGGCGGACATAGTACTGATGGAACAGTTGGATGAGGATTCTCATAAAGCTGCTTATGAAGTCACTAAAGACTTAAAAGAGGGTGTTATACATGCAGTTGAAAGTATCGCCAATGAGGCAGTATATTACCTTAATAAGCAAGGCGTGTCATATAGCGAAATAGATGCATCTAAATTGAAAGATGACTGTTTGAATATGGTTTATCGACTTCTTTTCCTATTCTACGCCGAATCAAGAGAAGAACTTGATATATTACCCAACAGAGATGCAGTTTATGACAAAGGTTACTCTCTTGAAATGCTTAGAGACCTGGAACAGGTTCCATTACAAACAGAATCATCTTTAAATGGATTTTTCTTTCATGAATCACTTTATAAACTTTTCGAACTCCTCAATGAGGGGTACGATGAAAAAAGCACTGACAGCAAAAGTTTTAAAATACGTCAGTTAGACTCTCCGTTATTCAGCCCAAACAGTCTTCACTATTTAAGTGATGTAAAAATAAGGAACAGAGTGTGGCAAGATGTTATAATTGAACTTTCACTCTCTAAAAAGCAACGCAATAAAAACCGTGGCAGAATATCTTATGCCAATCTTGGAATTAACCAACTTGGGTCGGTTTATGAAAGTCTGCTTGCGTTTCGTGGAATACTTGCAGAAACTGATTATATAGAAGTGCATAAAAACCGTACCGGGAATAAAACCTCTGAAGAGATGATAAGATCAGAGGGCTCTTTTTTAGTGCCTCGCCATCGTCTTGATGATTTTGAACATGGTGAAGTCTATTATGAAGTATTAGCAGACGATTCGGAAGAGTTGAGAATAATTCCTGAAGGTACTTTTATATATAGACTGAGCGGTAGAGACAGAGAAAGCTCTGCTTCATACTATACACCTGAAGTACTTACCCAGACAACAGTAAAGTACACATTAAAACCTATTCTGGAGAAGCTGGATAAGGGAGAAATGCAGGCTCTGGATTTGCTAGATCTTAAGATATTGGAACCTGCCATGGGTGCAGCCGCTTTCCATAATGAAGCTATTAATCAGATAGCAAAAGCCTATCTTGACTATCGAACAAAAGAACTTAATACTCATGTTGATCCAAATAAATATAAAGATGAACTGCAAAAGATTAAAGCATACATAGCTCTTAACAACGTTTATGGCGTTGACATCAATCCAACTGCTATTGAGCTTGGGAAGCTTTCATTATGGTTAAATGTTATACACAAAGAAATGCAAACCCCATTCTTTGGTTATCGTCTAGGGGTAGGCAATGCAGTAATAGGCTCATGGCTTAAGGTTTATAATCACAGGGATTTTTCATTTGAACCGCAGGGACGTGGACACAAAACAAAGAAATGGTGGGAAAAAGCACCAAAGCATCTTATCTTTGGAGATAAAGGAATTAACAGACGGAATGATGAGATTTATCATTTCTTGTTGCCCGACCAAAACATGGCTTCTTCTGCATCCATACGATTGTTAAAAGATAAGTATCCTGTAGAAGCAAAAAGAGTAACTGAATGGAAGAAAGAATTCACGAAACCATTACGAGGAGATGAATACAAATTGTTACAAAAACTATCAATAGCAATTGATAAACTACTTCTGGAGCATTATGAAATGCAGAAGAATATTTCTTTGATAACTGAGATTAATACTGACTTTTTTGGAAATCCTAATCAAGAACAAAAATTAGACTTTGCAGGATTCAGCTATGATCAGAAACAGCAGTTTGCCGAAAATAGATTTAAAAGTAACGCACCATACTATAAGCTTAAACTTATTATGGATTACTGGTGTGCACTTTGGTTTTGGGATGTACGTGATGCTGCGGAACTCCCGACAAGGAGCGAGTGGTATCAGGATCTCACTAAGATAATTAATATTGATTTAATTGAATATGAACAGGATGAAGCCAATTTAGTTTCAGAAAATACTTCAACAATTGTTAGAGATTATCGAAAAGATAAACGTGAGCGTGAAAGAGAAATAACAGAAAAACTAAAAGGTAACCCATCTTCGCTTTTTGTCGATAAAAGAGCAGATTTGGTAAAACAATATTCCGAGCAATATAAATTTTTCCACTATGAGCTTGAATTCATTGAAGTTTATAGAGAGAAGAATGGATTTGATGTGGTTGTAGGTAATCCTCCGTGGGTTGAAATAACATTTGATGAAGGTGGTGTAGTTTCAGAATTTTATCCTGAAGTTTTAGTTAAAAAGTTCACCTCACCTAAAATAAAAAAATTAACTACTGAATTGTTTAAAGTTAATAAAGAGCTTAAATATATTTATATAGAAGAACTTATAAACTCTGAGATTTTAAAACAATTTATTGGTTCATATCAAAATTATTCATTATTAAATGGGCATAGAAGCAACTTATATAAGTGCATACTTGAAAATGGGTTACATTGGATCTCAGAAAAAGGCTATATGGGTTTACTACACCCGGAAGGAATATATGATGATCCTAATGGTTATGCATTGCGTAAGGAAGTGTATCCACGATTAAAATACCATTTTCAGTTTGTTAATGAGCTTGTATTATTTGCTGAAGTAGATCATCACACAAAATATTCTATTAACGTTTATACAGGAAATAAAAAGGAAATAAACTTTTATTCAATCTCAAATTTATTTCATCCTTCTACTATTGATGGATGTTTTATTCATTCAGGGTCTGGTCAATTACACGGCTATAAAGTAATGAATGAAAATACGGAAAAAATGGAATGGAACTTATTGCCTCATTTACATCGAATAGTAGAAATTAATGAAGATGTATTAAAAATATTAGCTCGCACTTTTGAAGACAGTGATGATTGGGAAGGCGCTAAGTTAGTAACTATTCATGCACAGGAAATTATTGAAATAATAGAAAAGATTGGCAAATTCAACTCGACTATAAAAAATTATCAAACTAAAATAACTGATGGATGGAATGAAGTTAATGCAGTCAATGATTCAATTATTGAAAGAAAAACAATATATCCTAATATTGAAGTCTATGAGATGATATACTCTGGTCCACATGTCTTTGTAGGAAATCCAATGTATAAAACACCAAGGGAGATGTGCACATTAAACTCTCATTATGATATAATCAATTTTAGTAAAATTGATGAGAGTTATGTTGCACGAACTAACTATGTACCATTAAATGTTAATGCTGGGTATGGTTCAACTATAAAGGGTTTTGAATTAAAAGATGGTAATTTCGACAATTGGTTAGATTATTATAAAGTAGCTTTTCGTAAAATGATTGGTTCAGCAAGTGAAAGAACACTTTCGGGAGCAATCATACCACCAAAAACTGCACATATTAATGGTTTAATTTCAATTATTTTCAGAGATCAAAGAATTTTAATTGAGTTCAACGCACTTACAGATTCTTTGGTTTATGATTTTTATTTAAAGACAATCGGAAAATCTAATTTATATGACGAAACATTAAGTAAACTTCCACTGGGTGTTGATAAAAAGTATCACAACTCCCTTTTTGTTCGGACACTTCAACTCAATTGCTTAAATAAATACTATGCTCCTCTTTGGGAAGACAACTACAGTAAAAATTTCAACTCTGAACGATGGAGTATAGAAGATAAAAAATTAAAACCATTTGAAACACTAACACCAAACTGGAGTTGGGATATTCCTTTACGCAATTATTTTGAGAGAAGACAAGCTCTTGTTGAGATAGATGTTATTACTGCAATGGCTTTAGATATCAGCTTAGATGAGTTGATATTGATGTATGACATTCAATTCCCGGTTCTACAACAGAATGAAGATGATACCTGGTATGATGCAAAGGGAAATATTGTTTTTACTTGTAGTAAAGGATTAGTAGGTGTAGGGCTTGATCGCCCGGACTGGGAATTGGCTAAAGATATGAAAGAGGGTGAGAGGTATGAATATACAATTACTAAATCTGAGCTCTACTATGGTGATAAGGTGACTTATTATGCTCCGTTTACCAAACAAGATCGTGTAGAAGATTATAGGAAAGCGTGGGCATTTTTTGAAAAGAAGTTTAAGGAATAATTTCAATTAGAATCAAAATGCATAAAATGGATGTATCTATTGGTTTGTCAAGGGATGATATAAATGATTTGATAGAAAGTTATTTAAAGACCTACTCCGATAACCCCTCAATTATGATATCTAATTATAATCAGGAGATTCAAACTACAGCTGATTACAATGGGCGACAGATTCTGGAATTGATGCAGAATGCAGATGATGCTGAATCTGATGTTATTCGCATAGAATTAGATAGTAAAAATTGTATTCTTACAGTTTCAAACAATGGGAATCCATTTGAACGGACGGGTGTAGAATCATTAATGTATGTAGGACTTACTACCAAAAACAAGACAGAATATATTGGTAATAAAGGATTAGGATTCCGTTCGATTCTTAATTGGGTTGATTCGGTTACTATATTAACACAGAATGTTTCATTTGAATTCTCAAGAGCAATATCAGAAAAGTTTTATAATGATCATTTATCAATGTATAATGTGGTGAGGGAAAGGGTGGAGCGTGAGAGAAGAGAAAAAAGAATTAATTATAATACAATACCCATTGCTGCACTGGCATTTCCTAAAATTGTAGAAAAAGTTAGTATTGAATACACTACACAAATACAACTAAAGTATAAGAAGGACGAAGAGACAAATATTCAGACACAACTTAAACAAATTTCGGAAGAGACAGTTTTGTTTCTCAAAAACATTACTCAAATTGTGGTTGTTGAGGATGGTTGTGAGACCCGGAATATTTTAAAAGAAGAGAAAGATGATAATAGGATAGTTGTTGGAGAAAAAACATGGAATATAAGGGATAGACTTGGAATTGAATATTCGGCAGATGTTAAATGTGATATTATAATAGCATGGCAGGATGATTTAAGTGATAAAGGGACCTTTTATAACTTTTTCCCAACAGATGTTCCAATAGGGTTACCTTGTCTTATTCATTCAACATTTGATTTAACTAACAACAGGAAAGAGATAAATAATAGTGCAGAGAACGAGTTTATATTGAAAGAAATAATAGAACTATTGGTCGAAATTGCCAATGAGTTATTAATTAAAAGACCTGTCAGTTGGGATGCGTACCTCTTTTTAACTCCTAATAGTGATAACAGTAGAAAGTTTTTTATTGACTTTTATGATGATATTAAAGAAGAGAGAAAGAAAATAGCATGTTATCCAACAGTTAATGATAGTTATGTAACTGAATCAGAGACAAAATATCACGGTAGTGAGTTTTCAAAATGGATAATTAAAAACGAATATACAGAGTTCTTTGAGAACCTCAGTTTACCTTCAGATAATCTAATTATTGAGTTAAGGACTAAGTATTATTATTTTGATGAGTTCTACGAAATAATTGATTGTATAAATGAAGTTGAAGGCATATCCTGTACTCCATCTATTAGAAAGAGAGCAGAATTGATAAATTTATTAGTTAGAAATACTGATGGTTGTTTTCCAATTAATAATGATGAAAGGAGAAAACTTCCTCTATTATTAAATAACAAGAACAAATTTGTTCCATCTACTATCCGGGTTTTTACTAAAGACATGTCAGGGACCCACTATGCTTTGCCAAGTTATGTAGATGATATAGACTTTATTTCTGAGCCGCTTTACAATAAATTGAAAGAGTTGTTAAGAGATAAAATCGAGTATGTAAAAATAGATGAAAAAGAAGGTTATTCGCGTCCTTTAAAAAGACTATTAAACCCAATAGTCAACATTGGCTCGGATGATATAGTCGATATTATAACTCATATTGTAAATGAAACTAACAAAAGCCTTAAGGATGTAGAGCAAGATTCTGATGAAATAAAGAAAAATTATATTAGAGAGATGGTAGATTCTCTATTTAATATATTTATCTCTAATCCTGAAAGAAGCGGGAATTTAAATGCAATTGAAAAGATACCTATAATTGCACGAGACGGCAGTATTAAGTACTCCAGGGAATTGTTTTTTGGCAAAGAATATAAAGTTGGCAAAAAAAGTGAATTAATTTTTGAAGGCATACTAAATGATGGCGATTATCTGATCGGCAAGGATTATTGGAATCTAATTGATTATAGTGAAGACTACGTAATAAAATTTTTCAGATGGCTAAATGTGGCTGAGATGCCTCGACACAAGAAAGAGATAGTTGAATTGAGACATAATATTTCAGATAAATACGTGAAATATGTTTTCAGTGAAAAAGAAATTGAAAAGTCTCACGTAAATAAATATTACTCTGTTACTAAAATAGAAGACATTAGTAAAATAATCAACAATAAGAATTTTACAGTTGAGAAATTAATTGCTTGGTTGTCTTTAGATGATAAATTCCTCAGACAAATAGGAGAACAGCACACAGATATATTTTATACCAGTTATTATAATCATGAAACGCATTACAGTAATTTCACCTCATACCTGAAGTTTATAATTGTTAGTTCCGGCTTAATAAAAGATGTTGTATTTGGAAATCAGTTAAAAGAGATTGGAGGACTTAAAGTTGTTGACCTACAAGACCCTCTGTTTCAAAAATTGGGATTAAAGGAGGGGCAAATAACAAATGTTATTGAAATATTAGGAATCAAAAAATCTTTCAATGAATTAAGCCCAGAACTCATTTTTTCATTGCTAAAAAATTATGGCAAATCAGTTAAAGCCGGGAGTCAGCAATTTTATAAAACAATATATGAGTATTTTAGAGCAAATGAAGAAAGTCAGCTAAAAGACATTGATTATTGTGAGTACTTAACAGAAATGCATTATATCTGCAGAAATGGAGGTGCAGGTAATGACTTTGAGTCTAAACCAATTGAAGAAGTTTATTACTCTGATAATAAAATTCTTCCCCAGAAAATTCTAAACAACTATTGGTTTATAAATTTACCTAAGAGGACTGGAGAAGATAATGTGAAAAAGTTCTTTGGCGTTAAATTGATTAAAGGAATTGTATCAAACTTACAAGTTACTAAAAAGGAGACTCATGATTTTAATAATGAGTTCAATAAGTATATTAAAAATTTAAAACTATATTTTCTTGCCTATAGACTGGAAAATATAAAGGGTGAGGTAGAGAAAAAATCTGAGGCTAATAGTATTAAAGCTATGGAAGTGGAATTGGTTAATAATATGATTGTAACTTCAGGAGAAGAAAATATAGAAATTGGCGACAATGAATTCATACCAAAAGATAACAAGTTCCTAATAAAACAATCTGAAGTTTACAGTTTGTCTGAATTGAAAAATAATTCACTGTTTTGTGATACAATTGCTGAGATCATTTGTATCACTTTTAGAGTAAATGACTTAAAGAATACTTTCAGAAGAATATTTAGAGATGGTGTAAAAGAATCAAAGCATATTTTGGAAATTGATGATAAGGTTTTTTTTCTTGAAGAAGCTAAAAAGCTTTTGGGCATTAGTGTTGAAGAGCAAAAGTTTTGGATGAAAATAATACCGGGTTTCGAAGATTATCAATTTGAAAATGAGAATTATAAAGAAGTAATTAAAAAGGAGTTAAGGGAATTACCTGGTTTTTATAATCAAATTGATTTCTCCAATTTGGGCAATAAAGAGGGAGTTAGGTTTTTAAAATGGATTTTAAGTATAAAAGATGAAAATATTCAATTAGACAAATTGATTGAATCAGATACATTAAATGAATGGCATAGTGAAAATCTTAATGATGCTATGCGTTATAAACGAAATGATTTTAGGAAACTACTTTGGATGAAACTTAACAAGAGTGAGATTGAAGACAAGAAAAAGTTCCACCAAACTTTTCTAAACTATGAAAACCTTGTTAATAATAATGAAGTCTCAGAAGTTATTGATAAATGGAAGTATAAACTTGAACCTAATTACAAAAGAGAGATTAACAACTTATCTTTAGAAATATTCGGCGTTGACCTTGATGAGGAAATTGATTATAAAATTAAAGTTGAGAATAAATATGTTGACATATTAAATGAATACCAGTTTGGTATTGATATAGAGGATATGGAAAAGACTATCTCAAATTATAGTTCATCAGATTATAGCCTGTTGTTTTTTGAGGGTTATGAAAATGAAATAATTGAAATAGCAAAAAGACATAGTTCTATTACGACAGACTATGATGATAAAAATGATATTGAAGATTTAGAACTTATTGAAGCAGATATATCAAGCTTTAATACAAAAGGTTATAATGGTGCATTTAGTAACGAAAAAGGTAGCGGTTCGAGCACATCAAGATCGAGGAACAGGAAAACTAAAATAGGAAAAGGATCAGAAGAAAAAGTAATACATCTACTACAATCTAACAATTATACAGTAGAACATGTTTCAGTAAGAAGTGATTCCTATCACTATGATGTTGAGTATAAAAAAGAAGAAGATAGTGAGTGGAGATTTCTTGAAATAAAAACTGACTCTGGCAACTATTTTTATATGAGTGAACAAGAGATAAAAACAGCCACGAAAGAAGCTCATCGTTATGATCTTGCGATTGTTTCAGGTAATAAGGTTTACTTGGTAAAAAGCCCGTTTGCATTTGAAGACAACGAGAGTTTTGAGAAAAACAGTAAATTCAAAGCTATTCCTTCTGAATATATAATTAGTTTAAAAACTACTGAAAAGAGTCCTCAGGAAACAGAAGAGCTTATTTTTGAAGAAGATATGAAATAATAATTTAAATTAACATGCTAAGCTTACAACAGGCAATTGAGATAAAAGAGTCAATAGTTTCTTATCTGAAAGCAACATTCACTTTTAGGAAGAAGAGCGTTGCACAAGCATTTCACGATTTTATTTATCATCCTACACAGGGAATGTTCAAAGGTCCTTATATTTCACTAAAGCTCCCATTCGTAAAGGCCGATGCAGAAGAAATTTCAAATATTCCATTAGATATTATTCCACATTATTCGCCTTATGATCATCAGGTAAAGGCTTGGAATAGGTTATCCGCACATGATAAAGAGCCTGAAGCTACTATTATAACTACTGGTACCGGTTCAGGAAAGACAGAGGCATTTCTTTATCCTATACTGGATTATTGTTATCATCAGCAACATCGTCCCGGGATAAAGGTTATTATTATGTACCCTATGAATGCTTTGGCAACAGACCAGGCTAAGCGTTTGGCAGAGGTGATACATGAGGACGAAAGATTACGGGGTAAGATTAGAGCAGGATTGTTTATTGGTGAAAGTAAAACCGGACAGGGTATTTCCCGAAATAAAGTGATGGAGCCTGATCATATTATTGAGGATAGAGAAACAATTTTAGATTCACCACCTGACATTCTTCTCACTAACTTTAAGATGCTTGATTATGCTCTGATGAAACATAATTACAACAAACTATGGAGGCATAATTTTAATGACACAGATCTGCTTAAGTTTCTTGTACTGGATGAATTGCATACATATGATGGTGCTCAGGGGACAGATGTGGCAAATCTGATTCGCAGACTTAAGCTTAAACTGAAAATTAAACCGGGACAGCTCTGTCCTATTGGAACTTCAGCTACAATCGGTTCAGGTGATGAGGCTCCTGTTCTATTAGCTGAATATGCAGAAAAGATTTTTGGGGAAAAGATTACTGAAGAGTCTATTATAGGTGAGAACAGAGTAGATGTAGAAAGGTTTTTTGACTTTGATGAAAAGTTACTTGATTCTATACCACTGCCATTTAAATTAAAGGATCTGGTTTATCATGAAAGTACAAACTTTGATGACTATCTTCAAGCGCATATAGATGCATGGCAACAAGAAAGGGAGAGTTTAGGTTTCGGACTTAAAGGCTTGAAGATTGTAAAAGACCTTATGGTTCTTTATAGTAAAGGACAAAATATGCTTACATTGGATCAGGTGATTCAGGGTCTGTCTATACTTAATGAGAACTACAGAAAACTTCCACAATGGGACGAGGCTAATAGATATAGCCCAAAAGAACGTGTTCTTGAGTCTTTGCTTACACTTATTAGTATTGCTAAGCAAGATGATGATAAACGTATGCCGTTTATTTATTTGCAGGTTCAATTATGGGTTCGCGAGTTGAGCGGAGTTCAATATACATTGGAGCAGGATCCAAAATTTTCGTTTCGTGATCAGATTGATGCTCAAAAAGAGATAAGTGCTCTGCCTCCTTGGTATTGCAGGGAGTGTAACTCTTCGGGCTGGTTGGGAGTGAAACCGGAAGATAAAGATTATTTTATTAAAAACATAAACGAGGTTTATAATAAATTCTTTGATCATAATAAGAATTTATATTTTATTCTTCCAAAAGGAGAACTTAGTCAGGAGGATTTAAATATAACAGGATACAAACCTGATACTTTTCAATCATATAAATTAAATCCTGAGAAGCTATCAATTGTGGATGATGATACTGAAGGAATTGAAGTGCAAGCTTTCAGAAAATTTAAAGATAACAGGTCTGAACATATATGCCCGTGCTGTAACACAGAAAATACTGTTACTATTGTAGGGACTAAAATACCTACATTAAGCTCTATTGCAGTGAGCCAAACTCTGGCTACGGATTTGGACCCTGCTGAAGATAAGGACAGAAAGGTACTTGCATTTACAAACTCTGTGCAGGATGCTGCTCATCAGGCCGGTTTTGTAGAAAGCAGAAACTATAGATTTACTCTTAGAGCTTCAATCCAAAAAGTGATAAACTTAATTGATCATCCTATGCTTTTGAGCGATTTGAGCGATGCATTTATCGGTTATTGGAAAGAACATGCAGACTCTTCCGGAAACGACTCTTTGAGTGGATATCTTTACCGATTTTTCCCTAAAGACAAAATTGGAAATTATTCCCCGGAAAATTATTTAACTAATGGTGTTTATGCAAATCATTTTCTAAAAGAGTTTGATTTGCGTGTTCAGTGGGAGATTTTTTCAGAGTTTGGATTTAACTCACGGATTGGTCGTACACTTGAGAAAACAGGAGCATCATCAGTTTTCTTCGATAAAGATTCTTTGGAAAAGAGTTGGGATAATATATCTTCTTGGATTGATCAAAATGATGTGAGTGGAACAATTAAAAAGGAGGTATTTCTGAAGTTTACCAACATGATTTTGCATCGCTCAAGAAACAGAGGTGCTGTTGATCATGTGTTTCTAAGCAAGTTTAGAGGTGATAAATTAAAACTGAGGGAACTTAACTGGTTGGAGGATAGTAGACATTTTCTTAATCCACGTTATGGTCCTCGTTTTCGGTTACCTAAAATGCTTACAAGTCGTGATTCAAGATCAGGTTTATTAGATACAACAAGAGCTACAAATACCAACTGGTTCCATAGCTATTTCAGGAAGAGTTTTATTATGGCTGCAGTAACTACTGACTTTATTAATGAGTTTTATGATCAGTGGTTAAATTCATTGGTGGACGAAGGTTTACTGTTATCAGCCAATACCGGGGAGTCGATTAATTATGCTATATCACCCCATAAGATTTGGGTAGTAAAAGATGTGAAACAGTTTAGCTGTAATAAATGCGAGGATGTAATTTATACACAGGATATGGATCAACTTACAGAGGGTGCCGCATGTCTGAGTTACCGTTGCACCGGTACATATCACAGAGAAGAATTAGAGGAAAGTAATTATTATAAGGCTGTTTATAATAGGAATCGTTTTCCGAGAGTGTACGCAGCAGAGCATACGGGTTTATTATTGCGTGAGAGTCGTGAAGAGCTGGAATATGATTTTAAGAAGCGTGAGAGATTTAATTCCGTGAATACACTAATTGCAACAAGCACTCTTGAAATGGGTATTGATATAGGTGACTTGAATACTGCCTACAACAACAGCACACCGCCATTACCTTCAAATTTTATGCAACGTGTCGGAAGAGCAGGTAGAAAGTCAGGCTCATCAGTGATTATAAATTTTGCTAAGAATCAGAATCATGATCTTTATTACTATGCAGAACCAAATGAGATGATGGAGGGTGATATTAACACCCCCGGTTGTTACTTAGAAGCAAAGGATATTTTGAGAAGGCATTTTACTGCTTATTGTTTTGATAGTTGGACTACAAGTAATCCTGAAGAGAATATTATTCCAAATACTATTGGTGATTTAAAACTTCATCAACAAAAGATAACAAATGAATTTTTCTTTATTAATAGGTTTATTTCGTTTATAAAGAGTAATAGAGATTCTTTACTTGATAATTTCATTGTACAATATACTTCGTCTGTACGTGAGAGGGCGTTTAAAGAGATTGAGGATAGTATTGACTCTGGATTATTTTATGAGCAACTACTATCGGTTTTCATCAAAATTCAGGAAGAGTTTAATGAAATGCAGAGTAAATTAAATGCTTTAGATGAGGAGATTAGTGTTCTTAAACTTGCCCAAGGTGATCCACTTGTGGAGGAGTATGCTAAAGCAAAAAAGAGCATTTTAGGCATTAAAAGAAGTATTAATAAAAGACTTACATTAGAGCATTTAACCAATGTAGGAGTATTACCCAATTATGCTTTTCCTGAAACGGGTGTGCAGCTTAATGCGCATATTTGGCAAATGGATGGCGAGGGTGCTACTAATGTAGGGGTAGATAAGGATTATGAAATTACTCGTCCTGCTTCACAAGCAATTAGAGAGTTGGCTCCAGAGAACTACTTTTACACACAGGGGTATAGGTTCGAGATTTCCGGCGTTAACACATTCGACTGGGATGAAAAGAATAAACATAGGAAAAGATTTTGTTCTAAATGTGATTATATTGAGATAGACAGTTTATCTAAAACCGGTAATTGCCCTAAATGTGGTGATGTATCATGGAGTTCTGCATCTAATATACACGAATTTGTAAAATTGACAGCTGTACGCTCTTATATCACCTCATCACAGGCTAAACTTGATGATAACAACGACGACAGGGATAGCAGGTTGTACCAAATTATTCAACACGTTAATTTTGCCAATAGTACTTCTAATGGCGCATGGGTATTGAAAGAAATACCTTTCGGCATTGAATTTGTTAGTAATGCAACAATAACTACTATCAATTACGGCAGACAGGACGTTATCGATGCAAGAAGGCTGAAAGTAAACGATCAGGAAGTGATGACTAAGGGGTTTGTAACCTGTAAGCATTGTGGTAAGTCGGTTTCATCTAATCATTTAATAAACGAAGCAAAAGATTTTCACTACGGTTATTGTAAGCATAGAAACAAGGTTTATGAAAACCAATCTGACGAAGTTTTCGAGGAGATTTATCTCTTTAGAGAATTTAATACTGAAATTTTGAAGATTATACTTCCTGTTCAGAAATTTAACACAGAAGCTGATATCAGAATGTTTCAAGCTGGTTTGGAACTTGGATTAAAGAGGTATTTCAAAGGAAATCCTAGCCATATAAAAATAATGGATTATAAGGAGTTTAATCAACATACAAGCAGGTTTGACAGGTTCTTATTGCTTTATGACACAATACCAGGTGGCTCAGGTTATTTAGAAGAGCTGTTTAGCAGTGAAAACTTTACTCAATTGTTAAAAAACAGCTACGAGTCTATCAGAGATTGCACCTGTCAACACAATGGGCATGACGGCTGCTATAGGTGTATATATTCATACGGAAATCAGTATAAAAGAGATGGTTTAAGCAGAGAGAGAGCCGAAGAATGGTTTAGCAAAATTTATAAGCAAACAGAAAGCTGGGAAAAGAATAACAGAGGCTTAACAAATGTAACCAATACCGGTAGAATTGAAGAGTCGGAATTGGAAGATCGTTTTATTAACTTAGTTGAAAAATGGAGTGAAAAAGATGAGAGTTGTAAATTTTCAGAAAAGAATTTCCACGGTATTCCATATTATGAAATCGAAATTACAACAGGCGATGTTAATGCAATTTATCAAATAAGACCTCAAGTGGTGTTAGGTCCTAAGGACGGTATTGAATACAGTACACGGGTAGATTTTTTAATAGTCTGTATAAAATATGATTATAAAGGTAAAGAGTACAGAAAGGAAATCCCAAGAATTGCACTTTATCTGGATGGGTTCCAGTTTCACGCATCTAAGGAGCATAATGTTTTTGAGAAGGATATTGCAATTCGAAAAGCTATAACCAGTAATAGTTGGTTTAAGGTGTGGACTTTAACTTGGGAAGATTTGGACTACTTTGAAAGATGGTTGAACAAAGAAGGTGATGTGAAAGATGATTTATTTATGATGTATCATCAGAATTTTGCTTCTAACTATTTGACTAAATTGCTCCCCTACCTAACAAGGGATCATGAGAAGATAAATTTATCTAATGGTTTTTCTAATGTTATCCGTTTAATTAGTTTACTTGCATACCCAATTATTGAACCATTTCCAGTTTCTCATTTTACTTTCTTAGTTTCATGGACTAGTGAAATCTTTTCACCATCTTATAATCCGGAAGATATTGATAAACTAATTTCAGGTGATACTATTGAGGATAATTATATCATACAAAACTTAATAAAAGATTATAATGGATTGATTCCGGTTGAAGGTCAGAACAATTTTAAGTTTGCAGATTGGAGGATCTGGGTAAACTTTAAAAAGAAAGAGGTTTTACATAATTTAGAGTTGAGTGACACTAAAGATGTTGATAAAAATGAATGGCAGCAATTTTGGTCGTTATTTAATATATTTCAGTCTGCAAATTTCTTAAAAAGAAAGTCGAGTGAAGTTTCAATTGAAATAACAGATGAAGAGTTGGATCTTGTTGCAGAAATACTACCATTATATGAATCCGAATATCATGACCTGATCAAGAAAGCGGTTGATAAGAATATTATCACTATGGAGAATATCAATTACCTTGACTCGCTTGTTGATGAACAGGGTGAAGTAATTGCAGATGCAGACTTGGTTTTCGGTAATATAAAGGTTGTGGTGAATCCGTTTTCAGATGAAAGTAGGCGAATTTTTGAGGAACATGGGTATAAAATTATTGAACCCGGAGATGTTGATTTAATATAATTATTACTTGAAATAATCTAATAGAAATGAAGCTATTTATATATGAACGATTTTGGGATGCTTTTTTAAAGCTGAATAAAACTACACAAACTAAGGTTACTGGATTTATAAGCAAGTTTAGGACTGATTCTAAATCAGCTGCAATAAATCTTGAATCGATAAGTACTTTTAAAGACCAGAGTCTAAGAACTGCACGTGTTGATGATAAATACAGGGCGATTATTAAAGAGGTGAAAGCTTCGAATGTATACCTTCTCGTGTGGATTGATAATCACGACGATGCAATGGAATGGGCCAAAAACAAAGTTATTGACTGGAACGAGCAAACCAAAGCTTATCAAGTGTTTACTATTGATGAATCTGTGGAAATAATTGCAGAGAAACAGGTTGATTCTGCAGTATCTCCTCTATTTATGGGTAAATATGGTTACAAAGATTTGCTTGAGATTGGTGTGCCACAGGCACTGGTCCCGTCAGTATTATATATTAATAATTTTTCAGCTCTTGAAGATATGATGGATTATCTTCCTAATGATGCTTTTGAGAATTTATTTTATTTACTTGACGGTGCTAATATTGAATCCTTAAAATCAGAGATTAAAAATGGTCTTGAAACGGAAAGTGATGATGAGTTGAACTCCAAAAACAACGCAAGATCTTTCTTTGAACTAACTGATGATGTATTATTTAACGAAGCTTTGCAAGGTCCTTTGCAAAAATGGAAATATTACTTACACCCTTCACAATCATCATTAGTAAATCGTGACTTTAACGGTGCTGTGAAATTATCAGGTGGTGCAGGAACTGGTAAGACTGTTGTTGCATTGCATCGACTTAAATATTTGGCTGAAAATAAAACTAATGGTAAACCAATATTATTTACGACCTTCACGAAAGAGCTAAGTAAAAACTTGGAGAGTTTGGCAGCCGAATTGAAAGTTAAGAGTGGTACGTATAGGATTGAAAATATTGATGCACTTGCTTTTGAACTTGCTAATGAGTACAGGTTAATTGAATCAAACGACAGAATCATTGGATTGAGTAATGTTAAGTCTGATAGAGATCTTTGGAGTAATTTCTTAGATGAACAACTTGTGGCTTATGATGAGGAATTTCTAAAAAGTGAATTTGATGATGTTATTCTCACTCAAAATGTGCAGACTCTGCAGGATTACTTAAAAGCAAGTAGAGTTGGAAGAGGCAGAGCTATATCCAGAAGGCAGAGAATTGAGCTATGGGAGGTTTTTGAAGCTTTTAATGTAGAGAGGAAAAATCAGAACTTACTCTACAAAGAGGAAATATATAATTTAGTAAGTAGTTATCTTAATGAACAAAATATTTCTGTTTTTTCTCATGTTATTGTTGATGAGCTACAGGACTTTTCTAATGTAGAGTTAAATTTTATTCGTTCACTTGTAAAAGAGGGAGTAAATGATCTGTTTATGGTAGGTGATCCATTACAGAATATATTCAACAAGAAAATTGTATTTTCAAGATCCGGCATCAATATTAGAGGACAAAGAAGTAAGCGATTAAGAATCAATTACCGTACAACAGAAGAGATTAAGAAGTTGGCAATATCCATAATCCAAGATGAGGAGTTTGATGATTTTGATGGTGGCAAAGAGGATAAAACAGGATACTTATCCCTGTTCCATGGTGTTAAACCGGAATATAAAGTGTTTGATGACAAACAAAAAGAGCTTGACTTTGTATTTGAAGAAATAACAAATCTAATAGAAAAAGGTGTGTATTATAACGAGATAGTTATTGCAGCACGAACCAGAGATTCAGTCAAAGATTTTACAAACAAACTGCATCAGGAAGGAATGCCTTACATAACAAGGGACTTATTAAATCCTAATAACGAAGGTGTAAGACTAACAACCTTTCATGGTATAAAAGGATTGGAATTTAAGCATGTCTTCCTCACGGATGTCAATAAACGAACTCTGCCCTTTTTGCCATACAACTTCAACTCGCTAACAGAAGTTGAGAAGCAAGAGATATTGAAAAAAGAAAAATCACTCTTTTATGTTGCTTCTAGTCGTGCTATTCAACGATTAGTTATAAGTGGAATTGGAGAGAAGAGTGAGTTGGTGAAGATATAATATTACTGTTGTAATTAATATAAATCATAAATGTCCATGCCTGAATTTAGAGAAAACATTATGAGACGTCGAGCTTTACCTGAACTGCTTGACAATAAGTATTATATCCCGGAGTATCAGAGAGGATACAGATGGGAAGAAAAACAAGTTAAGGATTTGCTTAATGACTTAGCTGAGTATTTCTCCGGAAATACAAGAGGACAGTTTTACTGTCTCCAACCAATCGTGCTAAAAGGGATAAAGATAGATGATGAAGAGTGGTATGAAATAATTGATGGACAACAGAGGCTATGCACTCTATTAATTATTATGAAAATTTTTGATCAGCTAAATAGAAATCCATTGACTCCCATCAAAAATCACAGTTACACTATCCGCTATGCCACTAGACCGGAAATGCAAGGTATTTTTGACAGTATAAGTGTTATTTCTGATAATGAGGGTAAACTTATAATTGATGAAAATAATAATGGTTGGAGCCAATTTATAGATTCGAAATATATCTATAATGTTGCAAGAGTTGTGCTGGACTGGTTTGCAGCTGTGCCAAGTCGTCTTTCACTATTTGGTCAATACTTTTATAATGACATTAATAGTGATAAGTCGATACAGGTTGTATGGTATGAAACATTTGAAGATAAGGCTCCTCACGATATATTTAATCGTATGAATTCGCTCAAAGTAGAGCTTTCGTGCTCAGAGCTGATCCGCTCACTTTTTTTAAGTAGTGAAGCAGAATTTGACGTGGGAGAGTTTGAAGATCTTCATGAAACTATGCGTGCTGAGATTATCAGACAGCGAAGGATACACTTACAGAGCAGTATTAATGAAAAGTGGGATGAACTTGAACAACAGATGAAAGATACAGAGTTTCAATCCTTCTTGACTAGGCGTAAAGATACAGGTATCAATTCAATTGGCTTACTTTTTGACTTGATGAGTGGTAAATATGCTTCGCAAAAAGCTAAACCAACTGAAAGTAAATTACATAAGGAGGATAGTTTATATACTTACCTCTACTTTAAGAATTTGATAGAACTGGATCTAAATGCATGGAAAACTTGGGAGAGAATTTTGATAGCATTTGATAAGCTTCAGTATTGGTATCGTAATCGCAATCTGTACCACCTCATTGGATTCCTAAATGCAATTGCACGTGATGGATCGGAGGATGATGTAATATGTTTTTTATTGGATGTTAATGATGGCAAGAAAGACGTAGAGAAAAAAGTTGAAGATCTGGTTATTGAGAGTATGAAACTCCCTAAAGAAGACAACAAAACTATAGATAATCTAAGCTATGAAAATAATAAGGATTATGAATATTTGAAGAGACTTTTAATTCTCTACAATGTTGAAACTACTCGCTTACAAGAAAGAGGTAATTTCTTTTCTTTTAATCAATTTAGATATTATACTGTAGGGGATGAGTATGTGGAAAGAACTTGGACACTTGAACATATTCACGCTATAAACTCCGATTCTCTGCCTGAAAACAAGAAGGAATCTTGGTATGAATGGATTGGATACAACCTTAAGGCATTAAAGAAGATTTCACTTGGTAATACCAAATTGATAAGTGAGAAGGATAGCGTTATATCAGAGCTTGAAAATGCTTATAGTATTCCTGTAGGACAAAAAGAACCACTATGCAAGAGTAAGAATTTTATGTTCGACAATATCAAAGCAATTTTTAACGATGTTGTTGGATTTTATAACAAGTTGGATTTTAAAGCTGACAAAACTAAGCCAATGCACCAACTTTCTAATCTGACACTTCTTGACTTTGGGCAAAACTCAATGGTAGGTAAATCGCCATTTGAGGTTAAAAGACAAAAAATATGTAAAGAACTAGGGGGCAATAAGTATGTTCCAATTTGTACCCGAAAGGTATTCCTAAAGCTTTATGATAACGATATAATGCAGGTCCATTCTTGGTCTCAAAAAGACCGTGAATTGTACTACAATGACATAAAAGATAAACTTAAAGATTATATTAGTAAAGATGCTTTTGAATAAGAAATACTATGAAGAATAATACATCAATTGGAAAAAAAGAGACATTCTGGGGATTATTGCAAGATAGTAAAAGTATTAAAATCCCTACAATCCAGAGAGATTACATTTATGGTGCCGAAACAGAGAAGACTGACATGGTACTTAATAATATGCTGGAAACCTTTAAGAATGCTTTTGATACCGGTGAAGAAGAGACACTAGACTTCGTATATGGAAGTGAGTCTAGAGCAAAGGAATTTATGCCACTAGACGGACAACAACGACTTACAACACTTTATTTACTTCATTTTTATGCTGCATTAATAGCAGAGCCGGAAGCCAGTGAAGAGGAATTTAAAAAGTTAAGTGGTTTTAGCTATGCAACACGAAATGCTACAATATCTTTCTGCCAAAATCTCCTTATCAAAAAGCATCAGGAACTTGCTGAACTGATAAAATGCGATCCTACAGGGAAAAATGCAATACTATTTAGTTCTTACTTAATAAATTTAGATGAATTTAGAGGTTCCTTCTTTAGCGATCCTTCTATCATGTCTATGATGGTAGTGCTTAATCGAATTCATATTAAATTTTACGGTATGAATGACATTTGGCAGAAGCTAACTTCCGAGGATTGCCCTATCAACTTTGATATGCTGGATTTCGGTGTATTTGATCTCTCGGATGATCTTTACAATAAGATGAACTCACGTGGTAAACCATTGACATCATTTGAAATTTTTAAAGCCAAGATACACAAGCGAATTGGTAAACATAGTAAGTTTGGGAATAAATATGCCAATAAAATAGTGATTTCTCTGGACACTAAATGGATTCAATTCATCTGGGAAGCTCTTGATTATACTGAAGAATTGAAAGTCATTGACTCAGCATATATGAATTTCTTTAAGCATCTATTCCGCACTTTTGATTACATATCAGGTAGGCAGAGACCTCAGTTTAAAGAACTGGATGACGAATTTATTGATTCCAACATGGCCAATTCTAGGCGCATAGAGGCAATGAAATTTGTTTTTGACACTTTGGTGGATGGTAAAGATAAAATACCGGAGAAACTTAGAAACGATTACAAGAGTCTTATTAAAGAAGCTGTAAGTGCTAATTTTCAATACAATAGTATATTAGCCCTATATGCTATAATTATAGGTCTTTATAAGGATTTGAATAATAAAGAATTTTTCTTTAGATACCGCCATGTAAGAAATCTCATTAATAATAGTAGTTATCAGATTCGTGAAAAAGAAATGACAAATCTACTTAAGGATGTAGAGAATGTTATGAAAGGGAGACTCCTTAAACATAATGACCCAAAGCTCAGCGAAGGATCATGGAAAGAGGAGCAAGAGAAGGAACGAAATCGTGCCGTCTGGGAGTCATTATACGAGTATGAAGATATTTCTGAGATTAATGCCACTCTATCGGCTTTTGCTGTGGGTCTTTCTGAAGATGACAAGCTTAATCTAAGTGACGTTACATTTGTTGCTGCATTAAAAGAGCGTTTGGATAAAGCAAAGTATTTCTTCGAAGTGACAGGTGGCTGGAAAAGAGAGGAGCACAAACGACGCTCAGCACTACTATATTTCGGTGACTATTCTATGGCTATGACGAACAGACCTGCTTTTCGATACTTTGGAATAGTAACAGGATCCTGGAGGAATTTTACAGGTTTTCATGATTTTGATGACAGAAATCGGATTATGGAAACTTTTGATAAGATTGACACTTCATTACCAATTGAGGAATGCAATCTAAATAACACATATACTGAACACTGGAGATATTATACAATTAAGTATGCAGATTTGATAACTGTAGCGTATCAAGAATGGAGGTATGGCTACATTTACTACCCAGGTGTGACATATGACAAACCTTTTGATGAGACTAAGGGTTATCTAGATGCAATAGCATTACAAAGTACATATTACTCAGAAAACAATGTTGCATGGAAACTAATTCATCGCATTCTGGAACTCAAGATTAGTGAGAAATATTACTTCTATCTGGATAAATTTGGAGGAAGTTCTTTTATCCTATCTAAGATCTCTAACTCTGTAGAAATGGATATGAGAGAGGATGGATGGCATATTTTGGGAATCTTGGAATCTAAATTAACGAAAATGGGGTTTTCCGTGGAAAATTATAATATAATCAAAGAACAGGAAGATATTGAAATATACGACTGTTTAATCAAACATATCGAAGGAAGAGATTTTGTGGAGGAAGGAATTTCAATTATGGAAAAACTTTCTAATTGGTATCCGGTGCTTCTTAAATAGGGATTTTAAAACATCAAGGAAGCGGTACTGAGTTTAGGAATTGATCTCTCAAGTCTGCAAGAGTTCTGTTGTCGGAATTTCTCCAAGAAGTCCAACCATTAACTGTTTTTCTATCACTGCCTGCATCTTGTATACCTGCTAAAGCGGCATACGAAGGACTGCTGTAGTGTTGACCTAATACTTCAAGTGATCCATCCTCTAAAACAAAAGCCTCATAATTGTGTAACTGTCCGTTTTTAGGTTTGTATGACATATAAAGTTTTTCACCAATAGTAAGTAAACCTCCATTTATTAAATCGTTTAGATCAACATCGTATTGTGCAATACTATAACCGGGGCTTTGATTTTCATTAGCTTTTTCTGTATCTAACGTGGGTCTCTGTTCTTCAGGAAATTCCCATATGATATTTGTGGGATTATTAAACTCAACATATTTATTGATTACCCAAAGTTTGACTGTATACTCTAAAGTATTCGCCCAATCATTAATATCTTTTGTCACTCCATCAATCGGGATACCTATAATTGGATCAGTCTCCAATATATTTCTTACTACTTGTCGTACGTTAATTTCGGCAATATTTAATTCTTCGAATTTTTCCTTTGTGTAAGGATCAGTTTGGTATTTATCAACTGATAAATCTTCTAATAACTGTTTTGTTGAACTCTGCTTAGAAGCAATAATCTGTTTAGTTACCTGAGGTACAATATGATTCCAAACACTATGATGCATTAATTCTGCCTCTACAATATACCATTTCCTTAGTCCTAAATCGATAGCATATCCATCCGGTATTGTGCCATTACCATCACCTGTTCTTATTAAAGTTTTTGGCAAATAATATGAATTTGGACCGAATAGGTATTCATAATTATCAATTACAACTTGTTCCAATTCTGATTCTGAATTGAAAGGTGATTTTATAAATCTAGTTTCGTTATATCTAAGCATAATGATAAGTTTTAGAGATACAATAGTAGGTTATATTTTGTTTATTTACAAACTATTCACAAATAAAATATAATTGAAGAGTTGATATTATTGGTCAATTAATTCATATATGACATTGGTTCTAAGGAATTACTAACTTTCATCTCAAATAAGTTGATAATTCCAGACATCAGAATATTTCTTAATTTAATAAATATATGTAAAGGTTTTTATATTAAATTTGGAACATTATTTAAAGGTGGGTTTCAAAACATTTTAAATTTCAACTACTATGAACACAACAGACAATTATTGGCTTGATTACGAAACTGAAGAAGGTTATGTTGATCTGACAAAACCGTATGACTACAATAATCTTTTCTATGAAGTTGTTTCTGAAGGTGAAATAACACCCACAAAGGAAAATACGTTGTATCTGCCTATTAAAGGGCAGTACTTTAATGAAATAATGCGCGGAACTAAGGATAAAGAATATCGGGAAGTTAAACCTACAACTTATAAGAAATATTTGTGGACAGTTGACAATGATGATTTTATGCTTAGAGAAGACTTCCCTGAAAACACCGACTTTTCATTGGATTTCTATTACAATGGCTTTTTCCCTTTTATTCCGAAACCGTATAAATACCTGAATATTGCTGTAGGATATGCAAAAGACAGGGAATGGGCAATAGTGGAAGTTACGGGAATTTCTTTTGAGCCTGCAAAAGATAAAAATGGTAGAATTGGTATTTTTAGTGAAGATGAGAATGGCAGGATATATCCAAATAAAGATGGTGAATTAACAATTTGGAACATTGTCTATCATTTAGGCAAAGTTGTTGAACATCATCCTCAGGGAGAATCTGTAGAGCCCTGATGACACATTTTTTTTAATTATGAGATGATTAAATTCTTACAATTGCTGTAGCAGATTGGTTATTAGAAGGAAATCTTAACAAAGAAAATTTAATTGCTACATTAAAAAAGTATGTGTACAGATATCCTAACCCCATGGGTTCATATGGTTTCCGGTTTAAACAATGGGTATTTAATAACGGATCTGCTATGAGGCAATTATTGCATTTCTTGAAAGCTCAGATTTCGAAAGTGCAATACGATTAGCTGTGTCATTAGGGGGTGATACGGATACTCTTACGTGTATTACAGGTGGTATAGCAGAAGCCTTTTATGGTATGCAGCAAAGTTTGCCTGAAACAACTTACTCTAATCATAATCCGATAAGTTTTATAGATGAAACAATGAAAAAACTTCCTGATGATCTTTCTAAAACCGTAAAAGAGTTTTATGATAAATGAACCTAAGATGCGAAAAGAGAATCAATTTAATATTCAGATAGAACTATCGAATAAAATAAAGGAGCTCAAGAAAATTCTATAGCTTACAATAATTGTAATCGAAATCTGTTGACTACAACAATACGTTAGTTCATGTAATCAAATGTATTTGTTTACAATATATAGATACAAAAAACATTGATTACATAAAAACGATAATATTTGTACTAGAAGCTATTTAATTACATCATTTTGATTATTTTTGTAATCAAATCGATAAATATATTCAGATATGCAATATGATCTAAAAGATTCAGTAAATTATCATTACGGGCAATTTCCACCGAAAGATGTTGATTACTCTTTTTTCATAAATGAGCTGTTAGGTGCAACTGATGCACTTGCACGTTTTGATCAGATGTTGAAAAATATGCATAATAACGAAATCCTGCTTGCTCCTTTGCGTAACAGAGAAGCATTGCTATCATCGCGTATTGAAGGAACGATAAGTACCATGGATGAGATTATGCAATATGAAGCAGACGATGACGGAACGGCTTCTGTTCAAGCTAAAACAGATGTTATTGAAATTGTACTTTATCAACGTGCATTAAAAAATGCGCAAGAGATTCTTGATTCGGGTTATCAGTTAACGGTCAACTTCATCAGACAACTCCATCAGCAATTACTATATGCAGGTAGAGGTGCAAGCAAATCTCCCGGTGAATTTAAAACATCTCAAAATTACCTTGCCGACAAAACCAATAGGAAGATTGAATATTTACCCATTCGACCTGAACATTTAGAAGAAGGTTTAGAGAAATTAATACGCTTTAGTCATGAAAGCACACTTCCTCCGCTTGTTAAAGTTGCTATTATTCATCTTGAGTTTGAGGCACTACATCCATTTAAAGATGGCAATGGCAGAATAGGCAGAATGTTAATAACACTACAACTCTGGTTAGAAAAGATGCTCTCTCAGCCTTATTTTTATATAAGCGACTATTTTGATCAACATAGAGCCGAGTATATCCAGTCTATGAGAAATGTTTCCAGAACAGGTAATTGGAATGAGTGGATTCGCTTTTTCTTAGAAGCAGTGAGAACTCAAGCAATATCTAATTTAAAAATATCAGAAGAGATTCAGAAACTGTATGAGGATATGAAACAGGAGTTTATATCACTTCTATCATCAAAGTGGAACATTGAAATTTTGGATTTCCTATTTACCAACCCGGTTTTCCGCAATAATAAATTTGTTAAAGGTATTGGCATACCAAATGCAACTGCAGCTCTAATCATAAAAAAGTTACTTGATACCGGTATTTTGGTTCAGAAAGAAGAAGCATCCGGTAGAAGAGCAGCACTCTATTCATTTGAACCCCTGATGAATTTAGTTAGAGTGTAGGAAGATTAAAAACGGACTTGGAGTTTAATTTTAAATGGTATACTTTTGGGTGAATTTAAAATAACACATTATGAAACAAACCTTTAAATTATTATCAATTACGCTATTGGGGATTGTTATATCTGTTTCGGCTCTTGCTCAGGAAAACCAATCTCAATCTCTTCGGATTGTAAGGGGTAAAACTGATACTGTCAGAACTAATGTGCATTATATTATCGGGGTTGCCCAAAAGGGGTCTGAGATTTTTATTAATGATATGCCTGTAAAGCAGTATAAAACAGGTTCTTTTGGCACGGAACTTTCTCTTAACGAGGGTGATAATATTGTAGAGGTGAGGGTTGTAACGGGACCTTCGACTGAAACTGAAAGTTTTTCTGTCTATTATAAAAAGCCTGAAGCTGTAACAGCTGTTGTTTCAGATTCATATTCTGATTCTACCGTGCCTCTTGTGGTTACAAAGAAGGGGGCGTATCTTAATTATAGCACCGGGGGTGATCGTTTAGGGGGTGCAAAGATTAATTTCCTGGACGAGGGTATCAAAATGGAGCTTTTGGATATTAAACAGGATTTATATAAAGTGAGATTATCTGAAAACAGATATGCATATATTCCAAAAAGATTTGCCGAAATACTGCCTGTGGGGGAAGAGACTCCTTTTTCACTGACAAGCTCCTGGTCGGTCATCAATACGGGCAAAGCTGATAAGGTGACTGTTGTTTTAGAGGATAAGCATCCATACATTATTTACAGTGAACCGGACAGACTTATCATTGATGTACATGGTGTAAACTGCAATACTAACTGGATTACTCAGTATCTTGATCTGGAGGCGATTGAGTATGTTGATTTAAATCAAAAGGAGTCTGATGTGCTTTCTGTTATTATTAAACTTAAGGATAAATACAGATGGGGTTATACCGTTGGTTATACGGGGAACAGACTTGAGATAACTGTTAATCATACTCCGGAGGTTTTAAGGAGCAGATCAAGGAAGCCTTTAGAGGGATTGTATTTTGGTCTTGATGCGGGTCACGGAGGCAACAGCACCGGGGCTGTCAGTCCTTCCGGAATTGAAGAGAAAGATCTTAACCTGGCTATGATTTATATGCTGAAAGAGGAGATTGAGAATAGAGGGGGAAAAGTTATGCTAAGCAGATCAGAAGATATCGACAGCTCTATTCAGGAAAGAACGGATCTTTTCAGGGAAGCGGGTGTGGATATGGTTATATCGGTACACTGTAACGCGGGCGGGTCTCCTTTAAGACCAATGGGTACCAGCACTTATTACCGACATATAGAAAACAGACCTCTTGCGGAGGTTGTGCTTAAGAGATTAGTTGAACTTGATGTAAATAATTTTGGATTGATCGGGAATTTCAATTTTGGACTTATTGCTCCTACAGATTATCCTGCAATTCTTGTGGAAACAATGTTTATGAGCTCTCTCCCCGATGAAGAGCAAATTGCATCGCCTGAATTTCAAAAGAAGATGATGACTAAGGTGGCAACAGGTGTGGAGGATTATATTAAAATGGTAAGGAGTTCATTATGAGTTTTGAGAAGTCATTTGTAGGAATTTCTACAATTGAAATTAAGTTGTTCATATTATTTTAACAAAACAGATACAATCAAGTTCTATTAATATCATTTAATTAAGGTTTATAAACAACTGATTTAGCTCTATATTGTAATCCCGAGTTAACAATTCATCCTTATATTTGTAATCTCGACTTAACAAAATTGGGTAATTATGAAAATAAGATTCTTATACTTTTTAATATTTGTTTTTCTAATATCATCTTGTGGATACAATAACGAAATAAAAGTTGAGGTTGAGTCCCCTACTCTTCCTGTTTTGAGTAGTAAAGAATATAATCCGGTTCAGAAAATCAGATTGATCTGGGAAAATTCAGATCTGCAGGATGAGGGGTACATGATTGAGAAGTTTGTTTTTACCATTGACGGTACTGATCTGAACGATTTTGAAAAAGTTTCTTTATTCAGATCGGGAGATAATGAGAGATTTGATGCTGAGAATCTAATTGCTGAATCTAATACTTCATCAAGAAAAATAATTTTAAACGATCGGGTTAATGTTAAGGAAGGTACGCTGGTATTATGGGTTTCTGTTACATTGAAAGAGAACATTGATCTGTCACATAAAATAAGGATTCAATGTGATGAAATTGCTACTGATGAGGGTAAACTGTTAATTGAAGATAATGCGTCGCCTGAATTGAGGCTGGGGACTGCCGTTCGTCAGCATATGCAGGATAGTGTTCATACTTCGCGTATTCCGGGATTGGCAACTTCAAAGAACGGTACGTTAATGGCCATCTATGACGCTCGTTATGAAAGTGCTCGCGACCTTCAGGGTCATATCGATATCGCTATGAACAGGAGTTTTGATAAAGGTCGTACCTGGGAGCCGATGCATATAGTGCTGGATATGGGTGAATGGGGAGGTTTGCCTGAGAAATATAATGGGGTAAGTGATGCCTGCATTCTTGTTGATGATAATACGGGAGATATTTATGTGGCCGGTTTGTGGATGCACGGGGTGCTTGACAATGAAACGGGCGAATGGGTTGAAGGTTTGACCGAAGACAGCACCCGTTGGATTCATCAGTGGCATAGAATGGGTTCTCAGCCTGGTTTTGATGTGAAAAGTACTTCTCAGTTTCTGATCACCAAAAGCAGTGATGATGGGTTGACTTGGAGCGATCCTGTGAATATAACTAATATCAAGAATGAGGAGTGGTGGTTATTTGCTCCTGCTCCGGGAAATGGAATAACCATGTCGGACGGTACACTGGTAATGCCCACACAAGGCAGAGACGAAGAAGGTATGTCTTTTTCCAATATTACCTGGAGTAAAGATGGTGGGGCGACCTGGACAACGAGTAACCCGGCTGCAAAGAACACGACTGAATGTGCTGTGGTTGAATTGCAGGACGGAATTCTGATGCTTAATATGAGAGATAATCGTAACAGGGGAAATAATGATGTAAACGGTCGCTCGATATTTATTACCACAGATATGGGTGAAACATGGAAAGAGCACCCAACATCACGGAAAGCGTTGATTGAACCAACCTGTATGGCCAGTCTGCATAAACACACATATACAGAAAATAATGAGGAGAAGTCGGTATTACTATTCGTTAATCCTGCCTCTACATCATCACGAAGTAATATTACCCTGAAGGTTAGTTATGACAACGGCACCACTTGGCCTGAAGATAAATATATTTTGTTGGACGAGTACAGCGGGCGCGGTTACTCCTGCATAACTTCAATTGATGAGAACACAATCGGAATTCTGTATGAAAGCAGTCAGGCGGATATGGTTTTTCAAAGAGTAGAGTTGGTGGAGTTATGAACCTTTTCTTCACTTTATCGTTTTATAAAATAATTGAATAAATGCAACGTTTTTAATTAGATTATTAAATTGATGGTGATATTCAATGGATTAATAATATTACAACTGAAATAATGATAAAGAAAGGTACTTTAGAGCTAATAAATAATACTCCCCTGGTTGTTCTTGATAAGATTGTCGATGGCAGAGTTATATACGCCAAGGCGGAGTTTATGCAGCCGGGAGGCAGTGTGAAGGACAGAGCTGCATATCAACTCATTAAGGATGCTTACGAGAGCGGTGAATTGAAGAAAGGGCAGACTGTTGTGGAGATGACCAGCGGTAATATGGGTGCAGGTCTGGCGGTTGTTTGCAAGCAGATGGGCAATCCTTTTTATGCGGTAATGTCGGAAGGCAACAGTCTGGAGAGGCGCAAAGCGCTTGCTGCACTGGGTGCTGAGCTGATACTCACAAAACAGGTTGACGGTACAATCGGTATGGTTACCGGCAAAGATATTAAGCACGCGGGTGAAGTTGCAAAGAAATTTGCAGAAGAGATTGGCGGGTTTTACGCCGGACAGTTTGAAAGTCCCGCCTGTGTAACGGCGCACTACAATACTACCGGTCCTGAGATTTGGGAAGATCTGCCTGAGGTGGAAGCGTTTGTTTCTATTGTGGGCAGCGGGGGCACATTCATCGGTACGTCCAAATACCTTAAGGAGAAAAATCCGTCTGTTAAATGTATTGCAGTTGAACCGAAGAAAGCGGCAATTTTAAAGACGGGCAAGGTGAAGTCGGCTCATCATATAATTCAGGGTACCGGCTACGGTTTCGTTCCGCCTCACTGGGAAGATGGTATTGCTGATGAAATAATTACTGTTTCTGATTCGGAAGTCAGGGATATGACCTTGAAATTGAGCAGAGAGCAGGGTTTGTACGTCGGTTACTCTTCGGGTGCCAATGTTGCTGCCGCTATAAAATATATGGAGAAAAATCCCGAGCTTAAGTACATCGTTACAATTCTTTGTGACACGGGTTATAAATACTCAGATTTGTAGTTTAAGTCAGGTTTTATATCATTCACTAACATTGAATTCAATTCTGTCAACAGTCCCTTTGTAATATTCATAATCGCCTTCGGGCAAATGCCAAACAATCTTAACGATGTTGGTCTAACAAAATCACATTGTTATCAGGGTCGGTTAGCATTAGGCTTGCAGGACCTTCTGTTTCTTCGTCAGCTTCACTTGTAAGTGTAAGTCCGCTGTTTTTTAATTTTTTCTGTATTTTCTTTTGTTGGTTTTATTGTTGTAATATGAGGTAACTAATGTACGGAAATATTTTTATTTCTGTTTATCGTCAGTTTACTCTTTGGCCTTTATCATCAAAAAAGAAGGATTAAACCAATTTCTGTTCTAATGCCATACGCACCAGGATAGCGGTGTTTCGGGCATTTAGTTTACAAAGGAGTTTCTTCCTATAGTTGTTTATAGTGTCAACTGCCAGATACATCTGTTCCGAAATTTCTGGATTGGTATAACCATCCACGATATACTTCAATAGCACCTTTTCACGCGGAGTCAACCATATCTGCTCTGTGGAGCGTTTGTTCATCAGGATATCAACCTCTTCACATAAAAACGTTCTATTGTCGGCTACTGTCCTTATACCCAATAGAATTTCTTCAGGCATGGCATTTTTAATGATATAACCGGAAGCACCGTTCTCAAGCATCTGCCGCACTACTGAATATTCCGAATAACTGGTGAGCGCTATTATCTTAACCTGAGGGTATTTCTCTTTTATAATTTTGCAGAGATCGATGCCACTCCAATCGGGTAGATTTATGTCCAGCAGGATAACTCGGGGTTGTTCAAAACTTAATTTCCACAGACAATCCTTTCCGCTGTAGCTCAAGGCTGTTGTTTGAGCAAAGCCAGAATTATTTACTAAAATCTTTAACCCCTCAACCAATATTCGATGATCGTCTACTATATGAACCGTTATCATCCTGTAATTATTTTGATTTACTATTTTTTAATCTCCACATCCACTTCGGTGCCCCCGTTGGGAGAAGAATGAACATTTATGATACCGTTTACTGCCACAAGGCGTGTTCGTAGATTGTTAAGGCCTGCCCCCGAGGTCTTTGCGGCTGCATCAAATCCCCTGCCATCGTCCTGAACGTTGAGTGAAATCAGATCGGCACCACACACCAGTTGCACATTTACAACACTTGCTCCGGAGTGTTTTAAAGCGTTATTTATCAATTCATTCGCGGCAAGATAAATAACCGTTTCGAGTTTTTTTTCAATTCGCTGTTCTGTGCCGAAGAAATGAAATTTCACGTTTCTGAAGTTTTTGCAGAAGTCACTCAAGGCTGTTTTAAGGCCATATCGAGCGAGTGCTTCGGGCATCATGTTGTGTGCCACGCTCCTGAGTTCTCCGATGGAGTTGTCCAGCATTTCCATCACTTTATTGAAACGTAAGACATCCTCCTTTTCAATGATTACATCCTGTTTTATATCGTATAAATTTAATTTTACTGCCGAGAGCATCCCTCCCAATCCGTCGTGCAGATCACGCGCTAAACGTGCACGTTCAGCAGTTTCACCATTAAGCACAGCTTGTGCTGCAATAAGCTGGCTCTCTTTCTCAAGTTGAAGAATTTTTTGTTTGTTCAACTCTCCTTTGGTCTTTATTGTCCTGTTTCGTAAATAGAACACCAACAGTAGAAGAATTAATCCAATGATACTCACAAAAAAAATAATGCTATAAAGTATCTTTTCTTTCTCTAACATTTGTATTCGGAGCTCTTTCTTCTCTGTTTGGTACTTTTTCTCTGATTCTGCGATTGATTTCTCAAACTCTATTGTAGAGCGCGCATCGATCAACTTCCTATACTTGTCAAAGTAAAGCAACGTTTCTTGATGATTGTTTAAAAATATTCCTGCCCTAACCATGTTCGCGTACAGATTTGACGTTACATTGGCATCTGTAGTGTCGGTCTCTATCGCTTCCCTGGCCGACTTCATGCAATTAACGTAATCCTTTTCTTTAAAGTAAATATTCGACAGTATGTTTAGTGATCCTGCAACATGTGTATCATATCCTATTTCTTTGGTTAAATCCAGCGCTTGCAACGCATATTCCTTCGCTTTCGAATAATTGTTGTAATCCTGGTAATAGACCATTGCGATCCCTTGGAGAGCTATTGCTTCAGATGATTTAAAACCTCCTTTGTTAAAAATATCCAATGCTTTTTCGGCATAGCCCAGTGAAGACACATAATCTTTTCGCTTCATGGCAATTCTGCTGAATCCATCGTATGCACGTCCCAGGTTATACATATCGTTAGCTTCTACGCTCTCCTGTTCAAGCTCCGTGAAGTATTTTTCGGACTGACTTAAGTTTGCTAAGCTATAATATAAGGAAGCAATATTCCCGAGTAGCGAACGTATTCGCTCCTTATTTTCATACCTATCAAATACAGAAAGCGCTTTCAGATAACAGGAGAGTGCCTCCTGGTAATTTCCAGATACGTTATGTACATTACCTAAAGCCCCATTAATAGCTGCATTCAACTCCTCATCGTTCAGGAGGCTGGTTTTTTTAAGAGAACTGTTTAGAAACAACTGAGCTGAATCCATTTGACTGTTCATATAATAAGCTACACCCAAATTTCGTAAGAGTCGTGCCTCCATCTTAAGGTTTTGGTCGGATTTTGCTCTTTCAATGCCCATTACAGCATATTCTTTTGATTTCTCGAAGTCGATATCAAGATAGCTCCAACTTAAGTCGTCACATACTTCCAGATACTCTTTCGTAGACAAATTTTTGCTGTCCAGAATAGTTTCCAAACTATCCAAACTTTGGGAAAACCCGTTCATAGAAAGTAGGTACAGCCCGATAAACAGGATATTTTTTAGTCTTCTTTGCAAGAAAGCCCCCATGGTGTTCTATTCTTAGTGTATTAGTATATGTAAAGCAGTAAAAACTCCCTTTTGGGTCTATTTTTTAGAATATTCAGTGCCTAACTTTGGTAAAAAAATATAAACAAAGTAATAACATTTATTTTAATTCCAACGCTATAACACAAAAAATAAATCAATTTATTAAAAAACATGAACATCATGAAAAAAGTACTTATCACAGCAGGTTTTTGTTTGTTATTAATTGCGCGGGCAGATGCGCAGAGTTGGCTGGATAGATTAGGAAGGTCAGCTGAAAATACTATCAAACGCACAGTGGAAAATCGCATAGAACAAAAAGCAGAGGAAACAGCCAATAAAGCTTTAGACAAAGCGGAGGATTCAATTACAAAAAAAGAGAGAGCACCGAGATCCAAAAAAAGTGAGGGAAAAGAACATAAAGAAAATAATGCGGATAAAATTGATGTTAGTGCTCCAGGGGTTAGTGACTCAAAGGATGATTCAAAAAGAGGAATAGAAGATGTCTCGCAGAGTTCTTCGAAAAAACTTGTGGGAACGAGCAAATATGATTTCGTACCGGGCGATCAGATACTTTTTTACGACGATTTTTCTCAAGATGCCATCGGTGATTTTCCGGCAAATTGGACTTCAAACGGCAGTGGTGAGGTCAAAACTGTAAATATAGTATCGGGTAACTGGTTTCATCTGAACGGAGAGGATGCGGTTTACTGCAACATGCGTAAGCTTGATTTACCGGATAATTTCATAGTGGAGTTTGATATCATTCCGGACAGTGAGTATAGGTATGGAATTCAGTTCACGCTTTATCAGGAAGATGAAGGAGATTTTAAAGAGTTGAACGATGATCTCTATCCGGGTATCGCGGGACTTCATATCGACCTAGGATATGATAGATGGGAAAGTAAAGGTTATAACGAGTCGGATGATTGGATTACAGGTGAGGCTACGAAGAACACTGTTGTACGTGAAAAAGAGAATCATGTCATTCTCTGGGTACAGAATCGCAGGGTACGGGTCTATCACCAGAATGAGAAGGTTGTGGATGTGCCGACCAACATTTATCCCAACGTGAAATTCAACCGCATGCGATTCTCGGGTTGGGACCGATATAGTTCCCCTTATGTATCAAATTTAAAAATCACTACAGCATCGCCCGATACCCGCAATAAACTGATTACTGAAGGAAAGCTGGTCACTTATGGCATCACCTTCGATGTGAACAAGGCGGATATCAAACCGGAATCTTTCGGTACACTGAAGAGCATTGCGGATGTGCTGAAGGAAAATGGGTCGGTAAAAGTTAAAATAATAGGGCATACCGACAGCGATGGAGATGATGCCGGAAACCTGGAACTATCTCTTCGCCGTGCCCAATCGGTAAAGAATGAGCTGATCGATTCGTTCGGGATTGAGGCATCGCGGATAGAAACGGAGGGAGCCGGAGAAACCACTCCTGTTGCTCAAAACGATACACCGGCAAACAAGGCCTTGAATCGCAGGGTTGAATTTGTGAAGCAGTGAGTACTAAATCAAACTTGTTTGAATTCTGCCGAGTCGTAAAACAAATCAACTGAGTTAAATTATTAAACTCTAATTAAAAAAATCAACATCATGAAAAAAATTGGATTTTTATTTCTGTGCCAGCTTATTCTCTCGTGTGCACTTGCAGTAAATGTGTCGGATACATTGTTCCAGAACATGAGCATCTTGATGAACCAGCTGAGCGAAACTTCCGAACTGCAGCTGCATAACGGAGAGTCACAGATTGTTATATTCGACGTGCCAACGGAGCTACTCCAGATACTTCCTGTAGGCTGCCGTACGCTGGGCAAAGCAAGCTGCATACTTTATCCTTTTTTCGCTGGAATCAAGTTTGACACCTTGACCGGAAGGAACGACGGAAAGGGTTACAATTTCACCATCATCCTTTCTCTGTATGATTCAGCTAGTCAGAATGAAGATTTAATGGATCGAACGGAGATGGAGGAGATGGCATTAGAGATGAAGCTCGAGAGTATAAGAAGCGGGATTCATCCAAACTACGACAAGAAACTGACAGACATCAAAACCCGGGGTTGGGGAGCAGGCGGAAGCTACAAGTACATGGCAGAGTGGGACGGGAAGGAACTGGTGCGTTACTCAAGCTTTTATACAGGCCGGGTGGAGGATGTGTTTTTTACCCTGGAAGCAGTTGGAGACGACATTGAAGTTCCTCTGATGGTGGCAGAGAAACTGGCGTCACTGGTTAAACAAAACATGACATACAGATCGTTGAAAAGCAGAATAGTCAAACAGTAGCAATAATACCTTATCATCCATGAAACAATTTATATTTTTACTTTTGTCGCTGACATTCGTATTTGCTGTATTCGCCCAAAAGCAAATACCTGTGGACATATCCATTCCTTCTCTTACAAGTAAGCAGTATGTGCAATTGGCGCAAACATTGATGGCCACCTATGGAGAAAAGACCGGCGAATTGCAAAAACTTAATCAGTTGCTGGAACAGTCTGCCAAGCAAACTGATGGCGCAGATATGGGTGCTGCATTTGTGATGTCGGGAGCAGGTTCTGCCTCTGTATATTCCATAGCATGGAGTGCAGCAAGAAGTCCGGACGATTTGTTAACTGCAAATAATCTGGGTGTCGCACTTAAAAATATGGGCGAATATGTTAAAGCCATTCAGGTATTACAGTATGCTAATGAGTTAAAACCCAATGTAGGTCTTGTTCTTTGCAACCTTGGCTGGGCTTATCGGGAAGCAGGTGATAATGCTAATGCCACACTTATGTTTGAAAAAGCCTTGAAGGCTTCCCCATCGATGAGTTCGCCCTATATGGGGCTTGGACTGATTGCACAAAGCGAAAAGAATCATACAAAGGCAGAGCAATACCTGAGAAAGGCGTTGACACAAAAATTTTCGTCAACAGGTTTTATCGCCTTGAAACAGGCTCGGGAAGCAAGATCTTCTTCACAACAGGAAAGTCAGACCCGACCGATTGCCGATGAAAAAGGAGACATTCAAGGGCTTGAAATTCCTGATATTCAAGTTTATGATGACAGAGGTAAAATGATAGGACAGCAAGAGTCTATTAATAGATATCATTCTCAACTGGGTGAACGAAAACAGCAGTTAATATCTGAACTACTTTCTGTTTCTGAGCGGATGAGTATGCAGCAAAGCCATGCAACCAAAGATCCGGACAACTCGGTGGTATTTCAGCGTGATTTTTCGAAAGAGATCATGCAGTTTGAAGATATCGACGGATTGTTATTTGGAGAAAACAGTAACTACGCAAAGGCGTCGGCACAGGGGACAAAATTTTTAGTAAACAACGCCGAGAGAGCCGAAAAGCGTTTGCCGACAATAATGCAGCAGATGGAGCAATTAAAGCCGTTGCAGGATCGATATCTTATGCTTATGGATGAGTTAAAAGCGTGTGGTATAAATGACATATGTATAAAAAAGGTTCATGCTAAAATGAAAAAATTAGAATACGAAGGTGAACAACTGTCATATAGCATGTGTATGGGTGCAAAAGGCGATCTGGAATCTTCTTATTCTGCCGGCAGTAAAAATTACACATTGGTTTCGAATGCTCTGAAAGAGGCAATTCCTGATTTCTATGCATTTACCGATCCCATCATTGAACGCATGTACGCGCCCAGCATTAATGAATTTTACAATTTGTATCGGGAGCTGAGGGTAGTAATTCATTTGGAGATCTCCTCAAGTTTTGCTGTCGGAGTGATACTTATCGCTGATGAACTCAATCAATTAGACTGCGTGGAGCCTGTACCACCTGAGCCAACTGAGGAGGTCGCTGAACTGCAATTACCTGAAAAAGAGAAAAAAGAATGTCCATTGGGTGAAAAAGGGATAGGGGCTGGCATGGGAGTGTTGTCGTTTGAACTGAGCTGCGATCATGTGAAATTATCTGGTGGAGAAGGTATTCTCTGGTCGGTCAAGCGCGATTTTAACAAACACGAAACCACTATCTGGGGCGGTGTTGGTGTAAAAGGGCAATATGGTCGCGGAATACTTACAGCCGAAGCTTCAATGGGAGTTGAAGTGACTATCGGACAGGGTGACAGTATTAAGGATGTAGCTTTCACCAGCTCGGTCAAAGCAGGAGTGGGGGGACTGGCAGAAGCAGAGATTAGCGGAAGGTTTGCTCTGGAGGGAGGACCTTCGGTAAGTGCTGATGCAAACTTGACTCCACCCAGTATAATCGATTTAATTGGTTTATGACTTATCATGTTCAACCCATATCAGATCTGAAGTATCAAATCCGATATCTTCTGCGATCTTAAGATATTTTTCTTTTATTCCCTCAGGTATAGTAGTTTCGCGGGATAGAATCCATAAATACTTAAGGTTTTTGCCGGCTACCAGAGCATATCTGTATTCATCATCAAGTGCGATTACATTGTATCCGGAGTAAAATGGCCCAAAGAATGAGACCTTAAGCATGGCGGTATTTTCATCTCCGGCAAACTTTGCCTTAGCAAATGCTTTTTGCCATTCTCCTTTTTTAGTATTATATCCTTGATTGACAACTTTTATTGTTCCATTATCATTTAAGGTGTATTCTGCTGTTGTGTTGTTGAGATTTCGTTCGAATCTGAAATCTTTTCTTGCAATTTCGTACCATTTGCCGAGATATCTTTCTTTGTTGAAAGGTTTTACTGCAACTGCTCCCTTAGGTATTGAAGCACAAGAGTATGCTGCCATAGTTGTGCAAATTAAAAGTAAGTAAATTAAATGTTTAGTTTTCATATTATTTCATCAATTAACAAGTTTAATAAACATGTGATTATTTTACAAAGGTCTCAAAATTAGTTTGATTTACAACATTAATGGAATGATTAGGATATGCCTCGAGGAATGAATTGGGAAACCTCACTTTTTTATCTTTCCATTTTATTTCGAAAGCATTAAGCACACCATCGCTCTCCTCAATATAATCGATTTCTGCTTTATCATGAGTACGCCAAAAATAACTATTTACAAATCTACTTTGATAGTGGTTGCTTTTAAGCCGTTCGGAAATCAGGAAATTTTCCCACAACGCTCCTTTATCCATTCTCATTTCAGGGAGGGAGAAGTTACTTATAAGTACATTGCGTATTCCGTTATCATAAAAATAGTACTTTTTCCCTTTCTTGATTTCATTCCTAAGATTTCTGCTTAAAGCAGGTAGCTTATAGATTATAAAAGCTTTTTCAAACAGGTCGAGATACTTTTCTACAGTTGCCGCATTAATATTGCCTACAGTTCGGGAAAGTTCGTTGTAATTTACTTCATTACCAACCTGGAATGCAAGCGCACGTAATAAATTTTCGATATGCGCAGGTTTTCTTATACCCTCTATTTGCAGAATATCCTTATATAAGTAACTATTGGCAATTTCTACCAGAATCTCTTTTTCGTTGCCCGGATTGTTTACAACATCGGGGTACATACCATAAACAAGTCTGGTATTAAGCATCCTTTTTGCTTCAAAAGGAGAGCTATTTTCTATCGTTTCTTTGTAACTAATGGGAAAGAGATAAAATGTTTTTTTTCGTCCTGTCAATGCTTCAGACATATTATTCTGAAGTTCAAACGATGAGGAACCGGTTGCAATCAGTTGTATATGTGGATAGGTGTCGTATAATAGTTTTAGCTTCTTTCCTATATCGGGAATTTGTTGTGCTTCGTCTATGATTACCAATTTGTTGTTTGGTCCTACAAGCTGTAGTAACTGTGTACTTGTTCCTGCATTGGAGAAAGCATTTAGAACATCAGATTCGTCGGCATTTAGCCAAACCGACGGCTCATCAATTTGTTTGACGACCTCTTTTAATAATGTTGTTTTCCCTACTTGTCTTGCACCAAGCAAGAGAATTATTTTTCCCTTAAAACAGGATGAGATAACGGAATATAATAAATCTCTTTTAATCATGATGAAATCTTTTTAGCAAATATAGCAGGTTTATATCAGGATAACAAGAAATTAACGCATAATTTTAGGATCATAATCGTAAATTTAGGCCTGTTTTCCATATTACGATATGTAATTTAGGCCTGTTTAAATGCTTTTCTTGCCATAAAGGTAAGTGTTATTCCGCGAGTTGCAAGATAAAGAATAAAAGAAAACCAGAGACCGTTGTTTCCCCAAACGGGCGTCAGTAGGAAATATGATCCGAAGAAGATTATGGTGGAGAGGATCATTGCATTTCGCATCTCCACTGAGGCTGTGGCTCCGATAAAGATACCATCCCAGAGAAAAGCAGCAAAGCCTGCAATGGGAATAAGCAGGGTCCAGAACAAATACCCTTTTGTTGCCGTAATGATTTGAGTATCGTTTGTAAGAAGTCTTAATATAAGATCAGGGAACAGGAGATATACTGCCATTGCAACCAGACTTACCACCAGCCCCCAGAAAAAGATTCGTTTGATCATATATTTAAGTGCGGGTGTATTTTTAGCTCCTACATATCTGCCTGTGAGTGCTTCTCCTGCATAAGCAAAACCATCCATGAAGTAGGAAAACAGCATAAAGAACTGCATCAGTAGAGCATTGACGGCCAGTATGGTTTCTCCCATTCCGGAGGATGCAAATGTGAAGAATGTGGTGACAAGGGTGAGCAGGAATGTACGTACAAAGATATCGCCGTTAACCCTGAAGTACTCTCTTATTGCATGTTTATCCCAGATAGTATCTTTTTTGATATATCTCCTGAGGCGGCGGTAGTATTTCCACCACAGTGCGGCTGCAACCAGTAAGGATATTATTTGTGAAAGAGCGGTACCAAAGGCAATACCTTCAATTTTCATTCCGAATCCGAAAACAAAAGTAACGCTGAGCAGTATATTAAGAACATTATTAAGTATTGCTATCACCATCGGGATTTTGGCATTCTGCATTCCTATAAACCATCCTTTGAATGCGTACATGCCTAATACTGCAGGGGCACCCCAAACGACTATGCGGAAGTAGGCTGATACATATTCAACTGTTTCCGGACCGGATTGTATCAATCGAAATGCAAGTTCACCGATGGGATATTGAAGTAAAATTATAAATAGACCGATGCCCAGTCCGATAGCGAGTGAACGGATGAAAACATTCATCGATTCTGTAAAATCTCTTGCACCGTATGCCTGTGATGCAAAACCACTGGAGCTCATTCTAAGGAAACCGAAGTTCCAGTAAATCATGTTAAATATATTTGCACCTAGTGCAATAGCGCCTATATATACAGCAGAACCAAGTCGTCCGGCTACGGCAATATCAATCATTCCCAGAAGGGGTACCGTAATATTTGTAATTATATTGGGCAGAGCGAGTCTGAATATTTTCTTGTCCATTAGCTTCATAACAACAAATAATATGCCAAAATAAATGTAAAATTATATTTCCTACATTAATAAAAATTTATACCTTTGAACTAAATCGTAATCATTGTAAAGCATACAATCATGAGAAAGATATTGATAGTTTTAATGTTCACTTGCTTATCATCTGTATTTATTAATGTGAATGCACAAAACCCCAAATCTATACTCGGTGAGTGGAAGTATAGTGTTAACCAGGCTCCGTACGGTTATGACAGAGGTGTTATTTCATTTAAAGAGGTTGAAAAGAAATTAACAGGGGATGTAACTTTCGATTCCGGGTATAAAGTGAATCTTCAAAGTGTAGCATTCAAGAATGACACTTTAAAAGCCGGAGTTAATGTTGAGGGTGAATATGTAACCATTTTATCTCACGTTAAAGGGAAAAAGATTGAAGGAACAGTGGATACATCAATGGGTAAGATGAACTTAACAGCCGAGAGGTTGAAACAGGATTAATAACACGAAGATATAAACTACATATAATTTATCTATGGACAAAATTCAGGAACTCACCTCTAAACTTTATTCCGAAGGCGTGGAAAAAGGTAAGGAGGACGCAAATAAAATTATTGCTGATGCTAAGGCTCAGAAAAAACAGATTCTGGAAGAGGCTGAGGCAGAGTCAAAACAACTGCTGGATACTGCCAGAAAAGAGGTTGCAGAACTGAAAAGCCATACTGAGGCTGAGCTTAAGCTATATGCTGCGCAATCATCTGAAGCACTGAAAACAGAGATTACTAATCTTGTGACAGGTAAACTTGCAGAATCGAATGTTAAAGCTGCAACTGTAGATAAACAGTTTATGCAGAAACTGATTGTGGAGCTTGTTCAGAATTGGGCCGGGAAGGAAAAGCTGACTATCGGCACGGAGAGTGCAGATGAGCTGAAATCCTATATAGCTGCAAATGCTAAAGATCTTTTGAATAAAGGTATTAACATAGAGTCAGTTAACGGTATTAAAACAGGTTTTACTGTCTCGCCTGAAGATGGCTCTTATAAAGTGAAGTTCGGTGAAGAAGAATTTATCGAATACTTTAAGGAGTTTCTGCGTCCGCAAATACAACAACTGCTATTCTAAGTTTTCTGAAATTTAATCTTTTAGCTATTTGCACTTTTTATTGAACCCATAATAAAACAGAGCTTTATTTAAACATAACATGCTTTTTAAAAACCAATATTACTATTTCGTTGCAGGACTGCCCGATTTTTCTTTCGACAGCATGAAGCTTCCGTTTACCGTAGAAGAGTTCATTACCATGCTTAGAGAGGAGCTTAAACCTGCAGACCTCAAGCTACTTAGAAAATATTTCCTGAAGCATGATAATGATAACTTGCTTAATTTGCTGGGAAACAAGGATGCAAACATCAGCATTGCTGGTAAGCTTTCGCGTGAGGAGATTATGGATTTGATCACTTATGTGAAAGAGGATATCCCGATAAAAGATAAGCATGTTCCACCCTATTTTGAAGATTTCATCAGAAGGTGGTTAAGTGAAGAGAATCCTCTGGAGGGGGGCAGGATATGGGAAGACCTGCTGACATCTTTTTATATGGATTATGGTGTTGAAGCAAAAAACAGCCTTTTGTCGGGATGGTTTGAGCTTAACCTAAATATTGGCAATGTGATGACGGCTGTTTTTGCACGCAAGTATGATCTTATGGTTGCAAAATATATTGTCGGGCATAACACTTATGCTAAACTTATACGGGAGAATTCAAACGCCAGAGATTTTGGAATCAGCCAGGAGCTGGAATATTATGATACGCTTATACGTATATCTGAGGAGCCTGATATATTTGACAGGGAACGAAAGATTGACAAATTCAGGTGGGACTGGCTGGAAGAGAATACTGTTTTCGATTACTTTAATATAGAATATATCTTCGCTTATTTCTGTAAACTACAAATTCTGGAACGTTGGGTGAAACTAAATGCAGAAGAAGGGGAGAAAGTTTTTAGGGATATGATTAACAGCCTTAAGAACGAGACTAAAATGCCTGACGATTTTTAAAAAAACAAAAAGAGTAAATTATCATATATGCTAACAAAAGGAACAGTCAAAGGAATCATATCCAACCTCGTAATTGTTGAGGCAGATGGACCTGTTGCTCAAAATGAGATTGCCTACATTGAACATGAAGGAACAAGATTGATGGCTGAGGTTATCAAGATAGAGGGAAAAAATGCCTCAGTACAGGTGTTCGAGAGTACAAGAGGACTGAAAGTTGGTTCTAAAGCTGAATTTCAGGGACATATGCTTGAGGTTGTGCTCGGTCCCGGTTTGCTCCAGAGAAATCTTGACGGGCTTGAGAATGACCTCGATAAAATGGAGGGCATTTTTCTTAGAAGGGGAGAATACACCTTTCCTCTGGATGAAGAAAAACTATGGCATTTTAAGCCGATTGCTAAGGAGGGTGACAAAGTTAAGGCGGGCTCATGGCTTGGAGAAGTTGATGAAAACTTTCAGCCTCACAAGATTATGGTGCCTTTTACAATGAAGGGTGAGTACCGTATTAAGAAGATTATCGGAGAAGGAGATTATAATATATATGAAAAGATTGCTGTAGTTGAAGATCTTGAGGGTAATGTCACTGAGCTAAATATGATACAACGCTGGCCTGTGAAGATTCCGATTACAGAATATTCTGAGAAACCAAGACCGTTTAAATTGCTTGAAACTGGTGTACGTGCTATTGATACACTGAATCCTATCGTTGAGGGGGGTACAGGATTTATACCGGGTGCTTTCGGTACAGGGAAGACTGTTCTGCAGCACTCAATCTCCAAACAGGCTGAAGCGGATATTGTTATTATTGCAGCGTGCGGAGAAAGAGCAAATGAGGTTGTTGAAATATTTACGGAGTTCCCGGAGCTTGTTGACCCTCACACAGGGCGCAAGCTTATGGAGAGAACTATTATTGTGGCAAATACATCAAATATGCCTGTTGCGGCACGTGAAGCTTCGGTTTATACGGCAATGACTATTGGTGAGTATTACAGGTCGATGGGACTGAAAGTGCTGCTTATGGCTGACTCAACTTCTCGCTGGGCACAAGCGCTGCGTGAGATGAGTAACCGTTTGGAAGAGCTTCCGGGACCTGATGCTTTCCCTATGGACCTGTCATCAATTATTTCCAATTTTTATGGTCGCGCAGGTCACGTTACTTTGAATAACGGTGAGGAGGGGTCTATTACTTTCATCGGTACTGTTTCGCCCGCGGGTGGTAACCTGAAAGAACCGGTAACTGAGAATACAAAGAAAGTTGCAAGGTGCTTTTATGCACTTGAACAGGACAGGGCTGATAAAAAACGTTATCCTGCAATTAATCCTATTGACTCATATTCAAAGTATTTTGAATATCCTGAGTTTGAAGATTATATTTCAAGGGAGGTTTCTGAAGACTGGACAAAGAAGGTTTCTGAGATAAAGACCCGACTGCTTCGCGGTAAGGAGATTTCTGAACAGATTAATATTCTGGGTGATGACGGTGTGCCTGTGGAATATCATATTACCTTCTGGAAGTCAGAGTTTATTGATTATATTATTCTACAACAGGATGCATTTGACGAAATTGACTCTGTTACATCTATTGAAAGACAAAAAAATATACTTGATCTTGTAACTGAAGTATGCCGAACTAAGTTTGAATTTGATAAATTTACGGATGTGGCCGACTTTTTTAAAGAACTGATAAATATCGGCAGACAGATGAACTACTCGGAGTTTGAGTCGGAAAACTTTAACGGCTACGTCAAACAGTTGAGGGAGATGGTTTCAAATTATCAATTATCGGCAACTAACGCGTAGTAGTTTATACTTTAATCATAAGTCGTCAGTTAAATGGCAAATAAATGGAATTATGGCAAAAGCATTTCAGAAAATATATACTAAAATTACTCAGATAACTAAGGCAACATGTACTGTAAAAGCAACGGGCGTTGGGTATGATGAACTCGCCACGGTTGAAGGTAAGCTTGCTCAGGTAGTAAAAATTATAGATGATGAGGTAACCCTGCAGATTTTTGAAGGAACGGAAGGTATTCCTACAAATGCAGAGGTGATATTTATGGGTAAATCACCATCACTGAAGGTTAGTGATCAACTGGCAGGCCGTTTTTTTAATGCATACGGCGATCCGATTGACGGGGGGCCTGTGCCTGAAGGTGAAGAGAGGGCCATAGGCGGTCCGTCGGTTAACCCTGTAAGAAGGAAGCAGCCTTCTGAACTTATCGCTACCGGTATAGCGGGTATCGACCTGAATAATACATTGGTGTCGGGACAGAAGATTCCGTTTTTTGCGGATCCCGACCAGCCGTTTAATCAGGTTATGGCTACAGTGGCATTGCGTGCGGAGACTGATAAAATAATTCTCGGCGGTATGGGTATGACTAATGATGACTACCTGTACTTCAAAAAGGTGTTTAGTAATGCAGGGGCACTGGATCGTATCATATCTTTTATGAATACAACAGAAGACCCTGCTGTTGAACGATTGCTGGTACCTGATATGGCGCTTACGGCTGCGGAATATTTCGCGGTTGATAAGAATGAAAAGGTGCTTGTCTTGCTTACTGATATGACATCTTATGCTGATGCGCTCTCGATTGTTTCGAACCGTATGGATCAGATTCCTTCTAAGGATTCGATGCCCGGATCGTTGTACTCCGACCTTGCAAAGATATATGAGAAAGCGGCGCAATTCCCTTCAGGGGGTTCTATTACTATTGTGGCGGTGACTACTTTGTCAGGAGGAGATATTACGCATGCTGTGCCTGACAACACCGGATATATTACTGAAGGGCAACTTTTCCTTCGCCTGGACAGTGATGTTGGTAGGGTAATTGTGGATCCGTTCAGGTCATTATCAAGGTTGAAACAGAATGTTCAGGGTAAGAAAACCCGTGAAGATCATCCACAGGTAATGAATGCGGCAGTTCGTCTGTACGCTGATGCGGCTAATGCCAAAACAAAAATGGAGAATGGTTTCGACCTGACTGATTACGATACGAGAACATTGTCATTTGCTAAAGACTACTCGAAGGAACTGCTTGCAATTGATGTGAATCTGGATACTGTTGAGATGCTTGATAAAACATGGGAGCTGCTTTCTGAGCATTTCAAACCTTCAGAAGTAAACATGAAACAGGAATTAGTGGATCAGTACTGGAAAAAATAATGGCTATAAAATTTCAATATAATAAAACTTCACGTCAGCTACTGGAAAAACAGCTGAACATTCGTGAGCGCGCTCTGCCTACGTTGCAAAACAAGGAGACTGCACTGAGAATGGAGGTTAAAAAGGCGAAAGATGAATTAGTCAGACTTGATAAGGAGCTTGAGGAGAAGGTTAAGTCTTACGATAAGATGATGGGCATGTGGATGGAATTTGACCCCTCTCTGGTAAGCGTTAAGGATGTGCATCTATCTAAAAAAAAGATTGCAGGTGTAAAAATCCCTATTCTTGAAAGTGTGGATTTTGAAATAAAACCGTTTAGTCTGTTTAACAGACCTAAATGGTTTCTGGATGGGGTGAAAACTGTTGAATCTCTTGCTGAGGTTGGTATACGTCGCGATTTTCAGGCAATCAGAATCAATAATCTGGAGTTTGCGCGAAAAAAGACAACACAGAAAGTTAATCTTTTTGAGAAAGTTCAGATTCCAGGTTACCAGGAGGCCATTCTTAAGATTAAGAGATATCTTGAAGATGAGGAGAATCTTTCCAAATCATCACAGAAAATTATGCGTTCTCATCAGGAACAAAGAAAAAAGAAAGGAGATGCCAAATGGTAGCAACAATGAAGAAATATCTGTTTTTGGCTTACCATAAGGACTATAAACTGTTTCTCGATGATCTTCGTGACCTTGGTATGATTCATGTTGTTGAACAGGACAGAAGTGAGGTGGAAGAAGATAAACTTTATGAGTTTATAACAGAAAAGAAACAGCTGGAAGAGGCTAAAAAAATATTGAACAGGGTAAGGGATAAAAAATCTGACAGCCCGTTTAATGAGGCAGATGCTGATTCTGGTAAAAAAATACCGGCTGAGATTGAGGAGATAGAGAATGAGAAGTCGCTTCTCAAACAACAGCTGATGGTTGCTTCTAAGGAAAGAGATACTTTGAAGCCTTGGGGTAATTTCAGTCCCGACCAGATAAGACTTTTGGAAAATGCAGGTTATAAAATCAACTTCTTCATATGCCCGAACAATCAGTTTAATGAGGAATGGGAAGAGCTGTATGATATCTATGTGGTGAACAGAGAATCTTCCCGTACATATTTCCTTACTTTAAGTAAGGACGAAAATATGGCGGAACTTCTGAATCTGGAAAAGGAGAAGCTGCCAAATGTATCACTGGACGATCTCAACAGGCTGATTGAATCTATCAATGATAAAATTATTATTCAGGAAAAGAAATTAAAAGAACTATCAGACAACATTCCCTCTGTGGATGCTGCGATAAACTCTCTTGAATCTTATATCCAGTATTACAAGGTGGATAAAAGTGCTTCAAATGTTGTGGGTGATAAAATAATGTTGCTGCAGGGATGGGCACCGGAAGATAATGATCCGGAAATTACCGAATACCTGGAATCCAAAAGTGTTTATTTCGAGAAATCTGATCCGGTTCCTGAGGATGATGTGCCTATCAAATTTAAAAACAACTGGTTTAGCAGACTTTTTGAACCTATTGCTGAGTTATATGAACTGCCAAGCTATAATGAAATCGACCTGACACCCTATTTTGCGCCTTTCTATATGATATTTTTCGGTCTGGCACTAGGTGATATCGGTTATGGGGCTTTTTTGCTGGTGTTGGCAACTTTGGTCAAATTAATAAAGAAAGATACAATCGCTAAATCACTTAGGGGTACATTGACTCTGGTGCAGTTTTTAGGTGCTTCCACTATGGTGTGCGGGCTTCTTCAGGGTGGCTTTTTCGGAATTAGCATATATGAAATAAACAATCCTGTATTTAAGAATTTACAGGAACTGCTCTATTTTGATAACTCACAGATGTTCATGCTCTCTCTTGCATTAGGGGTAATACAGATAATGTTTGGTAAGTTTATAATGATCTTTAACAGGATTAAACAGTTTGGAATTGCCCATGCTCTTTCATCAATCGGATGGTTTGTATTCTTATTGAGCTTTATAGTAGCATTTTTACTTCCGTCACTGATGCCAATGATGGGGACAATTCACAAAGTTGTGATGATATTATCGGGTATTTTAATCGTGTTTTTCAATTCTCCGGGTAAAAATCCTCTTGTAAATATTGGCACTTCTTTGTGGGATACTTACAATATGGCAACAGGATTGCTGGGAGATGTTTTGTCTTACGTACGATTGTTTGCACTTGGTCTGTCTGGAGGAATACTGGCGAGTGTGTTCTCAAGTCTTGCTACAGGAATGAGTCCTGACAACGCGATTGCGGGCCCGATTGTAACAGTTCTGATATTTGTGGCTGGACATGCCATCAATATCTTCATGAATGCTCTGGGTGCTTTTGTGCACCCGTTGAGACTAACGTTCGTGGAGTTTTATAACAATTCGGATTTTACGGGTGGAGGTAAAAAATATAACCCTTTCAGAAATTTAGAAAAATAGAAAATAGAAATCAATAAATTTAAAAGCAACTAAATGGAAACAAATTTAATAATTGCCTATACAGGTATAGCAATTATGCTGGCACTTGCAGGTATCGGCAGTGCGTATGGAGTTACAATAGTGGGTAATGCAGCTATAGGTGCCGCAAAGAAAGTAGATGGTAAGTTCGGTAATTTTCTGGTGTTGACTGCTCTTCCCGGGACACAGGGACTATACGGTTTTGCCGGTTATTTTATGTTCCAGAGTATTTTCAATATTCTGACACCGGAAATCACAGCCATTCAGGCTTGGGCTACACTGGCTTCAGGTCTTGCACTGGGTTTTGTTGGTCTTCTTTCGGCAATTAGACAAGGGCAGGTTTGCGCTAATGGTGTAGTATCTATCGGCCAAGGCCATGATGCATTCGGAAATACTCTGATTTTGGCTGTATTCCCCGAGCTTTACGCTATTGTTGCACTTGCAGCTGCTTTCCTTATGGGATCAGCTGTAGCATAAGAAAAATCATTTTAATTGATGCCGGTCGATACCGATATCTTTCATAGATATCGGATCATCGACCGGTTCAATATGTGTAACTACCGTAACAGGTTCATCGAACATATTTACAATAGTTTCTTCTACTTCATCGGCATAATCATGCCCCTGTTTTACTGTCCAAATGCCGGGCACTAAAAGATGCAGGGTAATGAATTTCCTTTGTCCTGCTGCACGTGTAAGTAATGAGTGATATTCAATATGTTCTGATTTAAGTGAATCGAGGTAATTAGTAACCTTTTCCAAATCTTCTTGTGGTATAGTAGCATCCATCAAACCGCTTGCTGAGCGACTGATGAGCTTGTATCCTGTGAAGATGATGTTTATAGCTACGAGTATTGCAATAATCGGGTCAAGTATCAACAAGCCGGTAAACTTTACAATAACAATCCCGGCAATTACTCCTACTGAAGTCCACACATCTGTCATCAGGTGTCTTCCATCAGCTTCCAAAACTACAGATTTTCTTTTTTTTCCATTTTTTATCAGAATCTGCCCCACTACCAGATTCACTAAAGAGGCCAATAGTGAAAACAACAGACCGGTATTTATATTTTCGAGTGGTTTAGGATCGATAATTCGGGGTATGGCTGACCAAATAATACTGAAAGCGGCTACTAGAATTAATGCACCTTCAACAGCACTAGAAAAATACTCTGCTTTGCTGTGTCCATACATGTGTCCTTTATCTGCAGGACGTTGAGATACATTGAGAATAATCAAAGCAAATATCGCTGCAAAAAGGTTAACAAACGACTCCAGCGCATCTGAAAGAAAGCCCATTGAGCCGGTAATGTTGTATGCATAATATTTAAGTAAAATCGTGACTATAGCTGCAGCTATGGATAGATAGATAAATTTCTGGAGAGTATTTTGACTTTTTTCAGCCATGATGAAGGTTTTTTATTTTATTGCTTTAAACACAAAATTAAACATTTAAAATCATTATGCTTTTTGTAAAATGATAAATATTAAAAACAGTATGTAAAACGGATTGATTCTATGTTAACAATAAAAATCATGATAAAAATATGTAGCTAATCGGTATAAAAATCATTATTATAAACTCGTTGGTATAAACTCATTAGTATAAAGCTCATTATTTTCTGAAATAATCCTTTTTCATTATCTTTGTGTACATAAATAAAACAGTGTATCAAATTTCATCAATCTCATCATTACTAAATACGTATGATTGATGGAAAATAAACCAAATCATAGTAAAACAATATGTTCGAGAATTTAAGTGACAGGCTGGAGAGGTCGTTTAAGATATTAAAAGGTCAGGGCAAAATAACTGAAATCAATGTTGCTGAAACCCTCAAGGAGGTTAGGCGTGCCCTGCTTGATGCTGACGTAAACTATAAGACTGCAAAGGAATTTACTGAGAAAGTAAAAGAGAAAGCTTTAGGACAAGATGTGCTTAATGCTGTGAAACCTGAGCAGATGATGGTTAAAATTGTACACGATGAGTTGGCGATACTCATGGGGGGTACAGCTACAGACATAAACATTAAGGGCAATCCCGCCGTTATTTTGATGTCTGGTTTACAAGGATCAGGTAAGACCACTTTCTCTGGTAAGCTTGCCAATATGCTGAAGAGCAAAAGAGGCAAGAGTCCGCTTCTTGTGGCAGGTGACGTATATCGCCCTGCTGCTATCGAACAGCTGAAGGTATTAGGTGAGCAAATAGGTGTACCTGTTTACTTTGAAGAAGACAATAAGAATCCAGTCAAAATAGCTAAAAATGCAATTCAGTATGCTCGTCAGCATGGGCGTGATCTGGTAATAATTGATACTGCAGGCCGTCTGGCAATTGACCAAGAGATGATGGATGAAATTGAATCTATCAAGAATGCTGTTAATCCGCAGGAGATTCTTTTTGTAGTTGATGCAATGACCGGACAGGATGCTGTTAATACTGCAAAAGAATTTAATGAGCGACTCAACTTTAATGGTGTTGTACTCACTAAGCTGGATGGTGATACACGCGGTGGTGCTGCACTGTCTATACGTTCGGTAGTAGATAAACCAATCAAATTTGTTGGTACTGGCGAAAAGCTCGATGCTATAGATGTATTCCATCCGGAGCGTATGGCTGATCGTATTCTTGGTATGGGTGACGTGGTTACTCTCGTTGAAAAGGCGCAGGAACAATACGATGAGGAGGAAGCACGACGACTACAGAAAAAGATCGCAAAAAATCAGTTTGACTTTAACGATTTCATCAATCAGATTCAGCAAATTAAAAAGATGGGTAATCTGAAAGATCTTGCATCGATGATTCCGGGGGTTGGCAAACAGATTAAGGATCTTGATTTTGATGATGATGCATTTAAAGGCATTGAAGCAATTATTCGTTCTATGACACCACAGGAACGCACTAATCCGGAGATACTCAATGGAAGTCGCCGTGCCCGTATTGCTAAAGGAAGCGGTACAGATGTGCAGGAGGTTAACAGGTTAATTAAACAGTTTGATGAAACACGTAAGATGATGCGTCAGATGACTTCTGGCGGTGGGAAACAGATAATGAAAAATATGCGAAGAAGATAACCAATATACTTTGAAAAATGAATTTGATTGACGGGAAAGCTGTTTCAGCACAGATAAAAAGTGAAATTGCCGAAGAGGTAAAACAGATTAAAGCAGCCGGAGGTAAAACACCTCATCTTGCTGCAGTCTTGGTAGGTCATGATGGGGGTAGCGAAACTTATGTTGCTAACAAGGTGAAAGCGTGTGAACAGGTTGGATTTAAATCTACTCTTATCAGATATGAAGATGATGTAACTGAAGAGGAGCTGCTTGCTTGTGTTGACCGACTGAACAAGGATGCTGATATCGACGGATTCATTGTACAGTTGCCCCTACCCGATCATATTTCAGAAATCAAAATAACAGAAGCAATTGATTACCGTAAAGATGTTGACGGCTTTCATCCTGTAAATGTTGGGCGTATGTCTCTAGGGATGCCCTGTTTTCTGTCTGCAACTCCATCAGGAATACTGGAGCTGCTCAAGAGATATAGCATTGAAACAAAAGGAAAACACTGTGTGGTACTAGGAAGAAGCAATATCGTAGGAAAGCCTGTTTCGATGCTGATGCTTCAAAAAGCGTACCCCGGTGATTGCACTGTTACCATCTGTCACAGCAGAACGAAGAATATTAAAGAGATTTGTCTTGAGGCAGATATTATTATTGCTGCTCTCGGTGTTCCTGAATTTCTTACAGGAGATATGGTAAAAGAGGGTACAGTAGTTATAGATGTGGGCACAACAAGAGTGCCAAGTGATAAAACTAAATCGGGATTTAAACTTAAAGGAGATGTCAAGTTTGATGAAGTAGCCCCAAAATGCTCATATATTACTCCTGTACCGGGCGGTGTTGGTCCCATGACAATAGTTTCATTATTAAAAAACACCCTTTTGGCAGGTAAAAAGGTAATATACACTTCTTAAGAAGGAAAACACCTCAATTGTTTAGATATTCAGGGTATACTTTATAAACCTGAAACAGTTTAATTTACACTACCGCCCCCTAACGTCTTTCCGCTTTAATCAACAAAACACCAATTAATGTCCAAAAGAGCTCCCGGATCCTTTTACAAAGACTGACAAATACTCCATAAGCAACCGGTAAAGAAAGAATACCATAAATTATTACAAAGCCGCCTTCACGTGCTCCCATCTGCATGGGCATAAAGAAAAACAGATTTGAAATAAGTGATTGTATTGATTCAATAAGTACACTCTGAACAAGAGTAACAGGCACTTTGACTGCTTTCATCATGAGCATAATCTCAAAACATATCAGAAAACGTGATAAAAGCTCGATGGATAGTGATGCAATAAAATCCTTTTTCCTGTTCTGATATAGATCTGCTATCAATACATCCATCTGGTCGATTTTCTCCTGATGCTTTTCTTTATAAATTCTGATTCGTTTCCCTACAAAAGGGAGTTTGCTTGATATAATCAGTGCCCTGTTGACACCTCCTTTGGCGTAGATTCTATATGCCCAGAGCAGGAGTAAGAATGCTGTGCCTCCTGAGATTATTAACCCTATCTCAATTGAATCTGAAATAACCGGAACCAAGAAAAACAACATAGGTATTGTAATCACCCAGAATAAAAAATGAGAAACGAAATGCATCATCGTGGTTAACAAAACAGATGATGTGGCTTTCTGTATCCCGAGTTCATCCTTAAGTTCAATGATTTTATAAGGTTCACCACCCATTAATCCAAACGGGGTGATGTAATTGATCGCGAAACCGCTTATGGTGAGCTTGAAGAGTCTGATGAAACTGACTTTCTCAGACTCAGGGCTACCGTCACGCAGAATTATGTAAAATGTTATTGTATTTAATAGATATATAACTATCCACATTGAGAGGATAGGCACAAACCACCATCCGGTTTGTTTTATTTCATGCCAGATGTTTTCTAATCCGATTTTATAAATCATTATTCCTAGTGTAAGTGCACCAAGAATAAAGAAAACATTCTTAGCTATTCTAGCTTTGTTTGCCATAAGAACAGGAGAATTGCAAGTATGCTTATTATTTTCTGAAAGGTGGTTTAACTACTACTGCTTTTAAATTTCTGTTACGCACCTTTATAAATATTTCGTTTCCTGCTTTTGCAAATTCAGGCTTTACGTATCCCATTCCAATACCTTTTTTCAACATGGGAGACATTGTGCCTGATGTTACATTCCCGATAACATCACCAGTATCAGTAACAATCTCGTATCCTTGTCGTGGAATACCTTTATCAATTAATTCAAAGCAACACAACTTGCGTGACACGCCCCTAGACTTCTCTTTTTCCAATACTTCTCTGCCAACGAAGGGTTTATTATCAGCAAATTTAGTAATCCATCCAAGACCGGCCTGCAAAGGAGTAGTTGTGTCATCCAGATCGTTACCGTAGAGACAATATCCCATTTCCAGACGCAATGTGTCACGTGCTCCAAGTCCGATAGGCTTAATGCCATACTCTTCTCCTGCCTCGAATACTGTATTCCATATTTTCATTCCGTCTTCCGGATAGAAGTAAAGTTCAAAACCTCCTGCACCGGTGTAACCGGTATTTGAGATTATCACGTTCTTTACACCTGCAAATGCTGAGGTTGTAAATCCATAGAACGGAATAGCAGAAAGGTCTGTATCTGTCAATTTTTGCAAAGTAGCTTCTGCTTTCGGACCCTGCACTGCAAGTTGTGCAGTATGTGCTGAAGCATTCTCAAGCTCAGCACCCATTGTGTTCCATTTCATGCACCACTCCCAGTCCTTTTCAATATTGGCAGCGTTGACAACCATAAGATATTTTTCCGGTTCGTAATAATAGACGATAAAATCATCAACTATACCCCCGTTTTCATTCACAAAACAGGTATACTGCGCTTTACCAATTTGAAGATTTGTTACATCATTGCTGGTCACTTTCTGCAAAAACTCAACTGCTTTGGGACCTTTTACCCAAAACTCACCCATGTGAGAAACATCAAACACTCCCACAGAATTTACTACAGTTTGATGTTCATCAATAATACCTGAATATTCAATTGGCATATTATAGCCGGCAAACTCATGCATTTTAGCTCCAAGACTAATGTGAGTATCTGTAAAAGGTGTATGTTTCATATTGTGTTGTTTTTGATGTTAAGTTGTTGCTTTTATCTTCAATTAAATAATCTTATAATCACTAATTATTGACCCCTCGCTACCAGTTCAGCTATTTTCACTATAACCTTTGATGCTTTATCTAATGATGGAACCGGCAGAAACTCATATTTGCCGTGAAAATTCATTCCCCCTGCAAAAATATTAGGACATGGTAAACCCATAAATGAGAGCTTGGAACCGTCTGTACCTCCGCGTATTGGTTTTACTTTAGGTTCAATGCCCAGTTCCTGCATTGCAAGATAAGCATAATCTACTATATGCATAACCGGTTCAACCTTCTCTTTCATATTATAATACTGATCCTTTAGAGTCAGTTTAAGTCTGTTGTCATATTGTTTATTTAATAAATCTACAGAACTCATCAGCAATTTTTTGCGATCTTCAAATTTCTCTCTGTCATGATCACGAATGATAAATGACAAATTTGCTTCTTCAACTGTTCCATTCATTGAAATCAGATGATAAAAGCCCTCGTATCCTTCTGTATATTCCGGTCGCTGTTCTTTTGGCAAAAGAGATATCAACTCATTTGCTACGTGCAAAGCATTTATCATCTTATCCTTAGCGTATCCAGGATGTACATTTCGTCCCTGTATTTCAATCTTGGCGGAAGCAGCATTGAAATTTTCGTATTCCAATTCACCGACTTCACTACCATCCATTGTATAAGCCCACTCAGCACCAAACTTTTCTACATCAAATTTATCTGCCCCGCGTCCTATCTCTTCATCAGGGGTAAAAGCAATCCTGATCTTTCCATGTTCAATTTCCGGATGGTCTATCAGGTACTGCATGGCACTCATTATCTCAGCAATACCGGCTTTATCGTCTGCACCTAATAATGTTGTACCATCTGTTACAATTATATCTTCGCCTTTGTGAGAAAGTAATTCAGGAAAATCATCAGGTGAAAGGATTACATTATTGGCTTCATTCAATATTATATCCTTACCGTCATAATCTTTTACGATGCGTGGGTTTACATTGTTCCCGCTCATATCCGGACTGGTATCGAAATGTGCAATAAAACCTATCACCGGTACTTTTTTAGTTGTATTTGAAGGCAGAGTTGCCATCAGGTAACAGTTATTATCCAGACTCACATCAACAAGCCCCATTTCTAAGGCCTCTTTCTCAACCTCTTTTGCAAGATTAAATTGCTTTTGCGTACTAGGTGTCTGAGTACTGTTCTCGTCAGATTGAGTATCTATACGGGCGTATTTAATAAACCTATCTACTATTGTCATTATTTTTCTTTTTGATTGAAATGAATTTTTCAAAGTTAAAGTTACATTAGCATTACAAAGATAAAAAAATGAGCTGAATAGTAAAAATCAATTCACTCTTTTGTTTCTGCTAAAAAAATGTCTTATCTTTGCAGTTGGGTAAGTCCTATACGGCCAGCTCCCGATGAATCCCCCAGGTCTTGACCGAAGCAAGGGTAGTTGGTTGTAGCGGCGCGATATAGTAAGCTTACCCTCTTTTTATTTTATATACTGAAGTGTTTATTGATAATAATTCACTAACTTAATTTTTAATGCCTAAATGTGTTGGAAAACAAATCAACTGATCTGATTAATTAAAAAAATAGAAATCCCCCTTCTACGTTTAATACGATGAAGGGGGATTTTTTATTATACAATCAAAACACTTATATCATTCAGACTATTTTTGGGAGTAATTTTGAGTCTAAGGAGTATTTACCTGCTCCAATAAATATTGAACCTGCAAACACAATTAAAAGGTCCAGAGCATGACCGAAAACCATAAAATTATCTCCCATCGATAGATGAGTAATCAATGCCACAATCATTGTACCTGTCAGCACAATTGCTGCCGGACGGAACAAAAATCCCAGAGCGAAAAGTAATCCTCCCACTGTTTCGGCTAAAGCTGCTATTAAACCCCAGAAAGCATGTCCTGAATCGATTCCGAAATTAGACATTGTGCTTCCCACCATTGCCCAAGTTTCTGACCCTCCCATTATTTTAGGCAGCCCGTGTAAGAAAATCGATATACCGATACCAACTCTTAGTATCAACCAACCAATATTTAATAATTTTTCTTTGTTCATCTTTTTATAAATTAGTTTAATTTATCTCATGAATTACTATGTGAACTATTATTCGATGTCCAATAAAACACTAATTTCATTGATTTGTTTATCTTTGTATTATAAATAAAATTGATATGTCAACATTTGCCCCATTCGCAAAACCACTATACGTAATGCTTAAGCCGGTAGGCTCAAAGTGCAATCTGGACTGTGATTACTGCTATTATCTGGAGAAAGAAAATCTTTACAAAAAGAAGAATCAGGTAATGAGTGAAGAACTTCTTGAAAGGTTTGTAAAACAGTATATCGACTCTCAAACAATGCCTGATATAATGTTTACCTGGCATGGAGGTGAAACGCTTATGCGACCGCTTTCGTTTTACAAAAAAGCAGTAGAGCTGCAAAAAAAATATGCAAACGGAAGAAACATTGATAACTCAATACAGACAAATGGCACGCTTCTCAATGATGAGTGGTGCAAATTCTTCAAAGAAAACAATTTTTTAGTTGGTATATCCATCGACGGACCACAAGATTTTCATGATGAATACAGACGGGATAAAATGGGACGCCCCTCGTTTCACAGAGTTATTAAGGGAATTGAGCTTTTGAAAAAGCATGGTGTGGAGTTTAACTGCATGGCGGTGGTTAATGATTATAATGTAGACTATCCACTTGAATTTTATCGTTTCTTTAAGGAAATAGGTTGTCAATACATTCAATTCACTCCTATTGTAGAACGTATACGCAATAGCAATTCAAATGATAATATTTCACTTCTCAAACTGGCTACAGCAAAAGAAGCTGACCATGAAGCTGATCTTGCACCTTATACTGTACCTGCTGATAAATGGGGCGACTTTCTGTGCGCTATTTTTGATGAATGGGTTAAGGAAGATGTGGGTAAAATTTTTATACAGATATTTGATTCTACTTTAGCAAACTGGGTAGGAGAAAATCCGGGGGTGTGCACAATGGCAAAAACATGCGGTCATGCCGGCGTGATGGAGTTCAACGGAGATGTTTACTCATGTGATCATTTTGTATTTCCGGAATATCGTCTGGGTAATATATATAACGAAACACTCACTTCGATGATGTATTCTGATGTACAACAAGCATTTGGAAATGATAAGTTTGATAAGTTACCACAACAATGCCGTGAATGTGATGTCCTTTTTGCCTGTTACGGAGAATGCCCGAAAAACAGATTTATAAAGGATAAATATGGCAATAAAGGATTAAACTACTTGTGTAAAGGATATTACAAGTTCTTTAAACATGTTATGCCTTACATGGATTTCATGAAGAAAGAATTGCTTGCACAACGTCCACCCGCTAATGTTATGAAATGGGTTAAAGAAGGCAATCCAAAATAGTTGAAAAGGAATAGATAGAGATAAAAGACTGAGACTGAGATATTGAGATTAACAAAAAAGTAATTTATTCATTGACAATATTTAAATAACAGTGGCTCTGGCTCTATATAAATTACAGTATTACATACTACAAAAAAACCGGACCTCTTTAGGATCCGGTTTTTTTAATGATTATAAATCTTGAATGAGTCTTAATTCTCTCCTTTACGGGCAGAATAGCTTATCTTTAAAGCATAAGCTTGTCTTAATGCCTGTTTAACATCAGTGATATACTGCATACGAGTATTTTCATCTGCTTTAATTGAAACAGTCATCAAGGGCTGATCAGCTTCATTCATACTTGCTTTTTCCTGTGCAATGTAGTTCTGAATATCTGTTACCTGAGCAAATCTATCATTCAACTGCATTTGTGTACCTGTACCTAGTCGGGCATCCAGTGGAGGTCCTATATTTATATAGGTCACCAAAGATTTCTTTTCCAGTTTCTGTATTTCTGATGCAGTTGGAAGTTTCATTCTCACCATAAGAGTTTCAGAACGTAAAGTAGTAGTTATAATAAAGAAAAAGAGAACAGCAAAAACGATATCCGGCATTGATGATGTATTCATCTCGGGTACCCCTCTTTTTCCACTTTTATTAAATTTTCCCATAACTATTCTCCTCCTCCATAATTTTTAGGTTCAGCTTCTGAGATACGTTGAGGATAAAGTTTATCTATCTGCTCTTTTTGATCAATTGTCAGTTCTTCGTACGAAGTACCAAAATATCTTCTGGCTCCCTCGTTTCTTAGCTCATTATAAGCTCTAACAACTTCGTTTTGAACAGCTATATATGCACTATACCTCGTAGTAGCGTCATTCTGTATTGATATTACATGATTAGAGGTAACCGGCACAGTACCAATTGGTGGCCCGAAATCCTCTTCAATCAATTGCGGTAAGTCAGGACTGTTTGAAGTATTCAATACAAATTCTTTAACAACATCTTTCATTGCAAGATTTCCTGAGCCATCTTGTAATTCATTTTCGTTAGCATACATGACAGTTCCCTGCTGATCCTGTAGTAAAATCTCATTCTGAGCATTCACCAGTACAACTAACAAGTTTCTACGCTGAACATCTACTGAAGACTGTTCCTGTTCATTTTGTGGTGGTGGCGGTAATCGTCGAGCCAATCCTGAATCGACATCCATACTTGACACCATCAAAAAGTAACAAAGTAACAGGAACGAAACGTCAGCCATAGAACTGGCATTTAGCGCCGGAACTTTTCTATCTGATTTTGGCATATTTAAACCTTTTTTTACTGATTCTCAAAGAGAATCTGCTTTAATTACTTAAAAATTACTATTTCTTCCTGGTTACTAAAGGCATAATAAAAATAGCCAATATAGTAATTGCCAGCATGAAATACATTGAATAGAGCCACATATCAGTCATCTTTAATATTGTCGGTACATTGTCAGTCCCTTCGTAACCCGGGATTGAAAGTAAAGTACCATCACCAATAACATAAGTAACAACTAATAATGCAGCAAGTGCCAAAATTGCGTAAAGACCACTCAGTGCCTTTTTGGGATTTTCTTTTAATCCTCTGGCAAAGTCAACTATTGCAAAAGCAATAAGCACAACGATAGTAATAATCAGAAGTGCATACATCCAGTACAAAAGAATATCTGTAAAAATAGGCTGTGCCATATCAGCACCAATCTTCTCGTGTTCCGGAACTTGTCCGCCGAAGAAGAATAGCCCTAATACAATAAGTGATACAACTATTGTTACAATAAGGGTTAGTCTGGATGTTCTATGTATTTTAGTTACAGCCATTTTATTACAGATTTTTGTATTTAACGTTATATTTTATAACCTGATCCAGGAAAGTGATTGAGGCATCTTCCATTTTATTTAGGATACCTTCCATTTTTGATAGGATATAGTTATAAATAATCTGAAGGATAATAGCAACGATCAAACCACCTACTGTAGTGATCAAAGCTACTTTCATACCACCGGCAACAATTGTCGGGCTCATATCCCCTGCTCTCTGGATATTATCGAAAGCAATAACCATACCTATTACAGTTCCCAAGAATCCTAGTGATGGAGCTATACCGATAAACAAGGTAATCCATGAAAGGTTTCTTTCAAGCAATCCTGATTGTACACCTCCGTAAGATACGATTGATCTCTCTACTTCCTCAGCTCCCTGGTCCAGTCGTAACAGACCCTGGTAAACAATTGAAGCAATTGGCCCTCTTGTGTCGCGAGCTATGTCTTTCGCTGCCTCAACATCACCTCTGTCTAATGCATCACCAATTTTATTAAGGAATGAGTCAGGATCTACATCAGCTAAACTAAGGTAAATAATTCTTTCTAGACTGAAAGCCAGACCAAGTATCAAACAGATAGCGATGGAACTCATAAAACCTGCACCACCTTCAATAAATTTAACTTTAAGAGCCTGGTGCATACCACCTGTAACCTCTTGAACCTGTGCCTGAGTAGCGGCTACCTGTTCTGTTTGTTCTTCAGGAGTGGTTTCTTGCGCGAAAAGAACCGAAGACAATCCTACAGACATCATTCCGAAGATTGCTAAAATTGCAAATAACTTTTTCATTGTGTGTTCAATTTTGTTGATTAATGATCTAAATTTGTTTGTTTTATAAATGATT
>JAQVXD010000074.1 GCA_028709385.1 Fermentimonas sp. | reverse complement strand
TATTGTTATTGTTATTGTTTTCTCAATCATGTGTGTAAATCCAAACATATTATATTTTGAATTTTATTTTTAATGAAAGTATTTTTCAGACTTCTCCAGTGTTCTTACTTGTTTCTTCAGTGTTTTCTTCAGTGTTTTCACTTATTTCTTTAGCTTCTTCACTTGCTTCCTTAGCTTCTTCACTTATTTCTTTAGCTTCTTCATTTATTTCTTTAGCTTCTTCACTTGCTTCTTTAGCTTCTTCACTTGCTTCTTTAGCTTCTTCACTTGCTTCTTTAGCTTCTTCATTTATTTCTTTAGCTTCTTCACTTGCTTCTTTAGCTTCTTCACTTGCTTCTTTAGCTTCTTCACTTATTTCTTTAGCTTCTTCACTTACTTGCTTAGAGTTTTCACTTGCTTTTTTAGTCTTTTCATTTACTTTTTCAGTGATTTCATTTATTTTCTTAGTGTCTTTACAGACTGGTTTAGTTTTTTCACTTATTTTTTCAGTTTCTTTATTTAATGATATAGTTTCCTTACAAATTGGTTTAGTCACTTTGCAGACTGGTTTAGTTTCTTTATTACAGATTGGCTTGGTTTCCTTGCAGATAGGTTTAGTCTCTTTGCAGGGTGGCTTGGTTTCCTTACAAATTGGTTTAGTCACTTTGCAGACTGGTTTAGTTTCTTTATTACAGATTGGCCTGGTTTCCTTGCAAGTTGGCTTAGCTTCTTCACAGATCGGTTTACAAACTTTGTTGGGTTTTTCGCAGACTTTCTTTCCTTCTGTTTCTAAAACGTTTATTGTGGCTAACTTCGAATCTGTACCGTTTTCATTACTTACCGTCAGTTTAACTGTATAGGCTCCTGCTGTCGAGTAAGTATAAACCGGGTTCTTCTCTGTTGAAGATGTTCCGTCTCCAAAACTCCAATTGAAAGAGACTGCATTTTCAGACCTATCATTAAACTGAACCGTAAGGGGAGCATGACCTTCACTGACATTGGTAGTGAAATCTGCCATAGGGTATTCAATTCCAGACACGAACTCCTTCTCTGTTGTTACAGTCTGATTAACCCATGTCTGATTTATATTTCCGTTAATATCCACATCGCGCATACCGATGGTGTAACTTGTTTCGGGTTCGAGGTCGGTAGCATTGAAGTATTCTGCGGAGGCGTTGGTCTGGAAGACGCCGTCAAGGTAGATTTCAAAGTAGGAGAAATTAGGGTCTGTTGGGTTGGTCCAGGTCCAGTTAATCCAGGTAGTACCTTTAGTAGATTGGAGGTTTATTGAGGAAGGCGGTAAATTACCGGGTTTCAGAGCGGTATATGAAGTAGAATTATCCCATGCAATGTTGCCTGCTTCATCCACAGCAGATACATTTACTGAATGAGTGCCTTCAAGTGCTGTAATATCACCTTTCCAGAGATTTCCACCCTGATTATGTAGTGAAATATCATTCGCTTTTACGCTGCTGACTCCAACATCGTCAGTGGCATTGACTGTAACAGCGATCAGAGAGCCTGGAGTGGGGTTTGCTGGATACAAATCAACTGAGTTGATAACAGGAGCTACAACATCACTAATTACAGCATCTTTTGTTACACGTAGATCCACAGTACAAGAAGCACTCCCTCCAACGCCAGTCGCAATAATTTTGCCAGTGTAATTTCCAGAAGTTGCACTTTCAGGTACATCTACCGTAATTAGAATGTTTTCAGCCACTCCTGCAGAAACATTGACTGTTGTTGGATCTATTTTGATATTACCTGTATCAATAACATCACCGATCTCTGATTTGAGTGAAGTTGGTGTTATTGTAACCGATGCTGAGTCCTGGGATGTACTGACAGTAAAGTTTCCGGTAATCTGTCCTCCAGCTTTTCCCTCTATAGATAAGTTTTCTGGTGAAAGCAAGATCGAACTTGTTCCTTGATCTAGATCAACCACAACAGTTTCTCCAGAAGCATCAACACTCCATTTAGTGTCGAGGACACCATCTCCATCAGAATCAATATTCAATACGGTGGGCCCTGTGTTATCAGTGGTTGTTGTTATCAGTGTGTTTGTTGTGATTGGAACTGATTCAAGTGATCTAGTTTCGGTCAGCGTGTTATTTGCATCATACCAGCTGATGTTATAGTCCATCGTACCTTCACCGGTTCCTACTATGTTGATGTCGTACACTGTACCGGTATCTTCAAGACAGATTGACACTCCACCATCACCAATGAAATCTAGGCGACCGTTAGATACATACGTTGAGCCGGATTCTGAGCCTGAAGAAAGTATCTCTCCATTTACATCAATAGTTACATCGATTGGACAGGCAATCCTGACAACCGTGTAGCCACGATAATTAATTTTGTCACTTTCTTCATATGGATTAGATTTTTGGCTAAGGATGCTCTTAATCCATAGCAATGCACCACTGTGAGAAAGAATACCTGTATGGTCTGCGTTAAATTCTCTGTAACGAGTATTACCGGATGAATCTTTTACGTTCTTGTAAGAAAGAAGTGGCCCATTCATAGTTGAAGATTCATACGGAACAGTACCGTCACCCCTATTATTATACGTTAATTCAATAACCTTGAGTTTATCTAAAGATTCTTCTTTATTGATGAAGACTGTATCTACAGTTTGTATACCTGTACCTACTGCAAAATATGTGTTATCTAAATTAAGTAAGACATCTTTAGTTGAGCTTTGAAAGGTCACTGCAGAATCATAATTTTTGTTACCAAATATTGAACTCATGATATTACAGTAATTGTCATACGTAATATCTTCATCAGTTCTAGAGAAGAGATGCTTATTCCCTATTTTTAAGAAATTGGTTGACTTAAAATATCTTTCAGTAGGTACTAGTTCAGAACTAGAGGGTATACCAGCCATGATTTCTTTAGTAAGCCCGTTTATGGCTAAAAACCACCCACTAAGTTTTGCATCACTACCCAGTGCCCTTTCATCCAGAGTTCTACTAATAATATCTGGAGAACCTTCATACGGTGTTGCAAGAGTGATAATGTATCTCACATCATTTGTGTCGTACTGTTTAACATAGTTTGAAGCAACAAGCCCACCCATACTATGACAAACCAAGTCTACTTTTGAATATCCTGTCTGGGCTTTGACATCGTTTATCAGATTGTTTAATCCAGCTGCAGAATCTTTATTAGATTTGCGCCAATCGTATGAGTAGAAATATATAGATCTGTTTGGGAACTCTTCGCAAAGATCATCGACTAATTCTCTATAGTAATCCTTTACGCCATACTCTCTTTCGATTCCTAGAGCATTTAGATTCATTCCATTTTCTGGAGTATTGAGATCGTTGGCAAGGCGCCCTAATTTCGCTTTAAATGTTTTGACTTTCCCTTCGTCCACCCAGACCAGGTCATCACCGTCGTACAGCTTACCCCCCATCACTCCATGAACAATAATAATTGGATAATCTTCCTCGGTAATGTCTTCTGCCAACTCTTCAAAAACAAACTTCAGATTACTTGCATCAGTCACATCATAATATCCTTTATTTTGAATATCATTCAAAAATTTACGACCAAAATCTAACTCTCTGCCATATGAACTGTGGAAAAATCCAAGAGTATAAATATTGTAGCTTTGTTTAAGATCGGAACACCGTTCATAAACATAATTTGCATATAGATAATAGCTGGAAATATCAGAGGAAGAATACTTACCTGACCACCTATATGACCCACTATTTGGAAGCCCATCGGTTAGCAGCACAATGTTTTTAATATCGGCATCAGAAGAACTTAACATTGAACTTGCAGAATCAATTGCTGCACCAGTATTTGTTACTCCACCTGCGGATATCGAATCAATTGTGCTGTTTAAGGAATTTTGATCTGATGTAAAGTCAAGAGTCTTTTTAACACTACTCTCATACACAACAATAGCAACCCGGTTTTTCCCACTGGCAGCTAATACATCACTGCAGAAAATTTTTGCGGCTTCTTTCATTTCAGACATAGGAGTTCCAGACATACTTCCAGAGGCGTCCAGTACTAATACTGTATCTCTTGTTTTTACTGTCTCCTCAGCCTTATCCAATTCAGTTTGAGGACGGGTTGCGTTAATGAACTCAGAAGGTCTAAAATAGTCTTTATGAATTTCTTCCTTACTTTTACCGGATGGCCATGCACCTGCTGTTAGATTATTTTTACGAATCTCAAAGTGCAGATGTGCAGGGTAGTTTTTAGCACCCTTTCCAATAGTTCCAATCTGCTGACCTCTTCGAACAGTATTGCCTTCATTGACCGAAATATTATTTAAGTGGGCGTACTGTGACCAAACAAGAGTGCCATTTTGAAATTTATGTTCTATTAATACAATGTTTCCCCATCCTGCTTTTGGATGGGTACTTGTATAATTAGCTGCATAAATTACGCGTCCATTAGATACTGCATAAACAGGATGACCAAAATCACTATCGCCCCCACCTTTTCCGTTCCAATCTTCTCCTGGATGAAACACCTCGCCATTATATTCTAAGAAGTCCCATCCAGTACCGGATTTGCCTGTTATACCATGGGAATAGTTTTTTCCATCTGGCGCTCCTACTGGAAAATCAAATCCATCAGAAATAGGAGCATCAGATGTTGATATTGAAGAATCCGTAAATACCGGATGCGTCAGTGTGAAACCGTCATTGTCAGGAAGTCGTTGTGAATACAAACCCGGCTTGTTGTATGTCCTTACGAATATACTTTTTTTATCGTGTTGTGTGTCACTTGGATTAGAATATGCCCAGATCTCAATTTTCTTAACATTGTCGTAGGTATAATAATACTCATAACTCGTAGCTTTATTTCCTTGAGGACGTTTTTTGGCACTGATTAACCAAGTACGAAGATCTTTATTAAGTTCTATTGGATTGTTTTCATAATTTGTAACTTTATCTTCTTTAAAAATTGTCCATTTTTTCATGCCAATATCTTTTACTGCTTCGCTTTCAAGTTCATTACTTTTTAATTGTTCTTTTATTTTCGTCCAGTCTAATGGAGAACCTGTGGTTCCTTTGTTCGAATTACTAACATCCTCCCAATTAATTCCGGTTACTTCTTTCCATTTGACCTCAAAATGTCCATCGCCCTCAGACGAGAGATTATAGGCAAAAAACTGCTTACTCTCGCTTAACTTAGACCTGACATCCCCTAGATTTTTAAAATTACCTGAACTATATGTT
>JAQVXD010000073.1 GCA_028709385.1 Fermentimonas sp. | reverse complement strand
GCCATCTGAGGGGTTACTTCATGTACTGGGATATCTACTAAACTTACTTTATTCCATTTCAATTGATCAGGATTTTCTATGGCAATTTTTCTTGTCTCCAGATTCCCGTTAATCGTTTCTCCTCCATAACGCCCCGACCTCCAGTTGCTGATTCTCTCATATTCACTGTTGCGCGCAGTCCAGGATTCATCTGTAACAAGTATATCAGTAATATTATCGCCTGAAACTTCTTCTAATTGAGCCTTAAATGCCGGCCCATTTCCTGCAACTCCGGGTAACCCTTCAGTGTACCAGCCGCTGCCTAACCAGACTATCAAATTATTCTGTCCTGATTTAATATATTCAGTTACATCATATGTGTTTATCAGAGAACGCTTATTGAACTGCGAAACAGCCGGTGACAGCACATCTTCACTTACTTTCTTTCCGTTAAGGTAGACTTCATGATATCCAAGAGAGTTGACATGTAGATTGAAAGTCTCTTTTTTATCCGGATTATCAACAGTAAATTGTTTGTGAAACTGTGGTGCAAGACTAAATCCATTTACATTTTCATTACCAGAATCTGAGTTAACAGACAAATTAACTTCATTTTTATTTTCATCTGTGAATCCAATATACAAAGCCGACCAGTCATTTGGCTCAAGAAGCCCTATGCTAAATTTTGCAGGTTCGCTCCATATTGAAACTTTATTGCTTTCATCCCATACTCTTACTTTCCAATATAAGATCTGCCCCGAAATTAATTTCTTACCATTATACGTTATAAGGTTGCTTTCAGAAGAATCCACTTTTTTCGAATCCCAATAGTCCTGTTTATCTTCAGTTAATTTATCTATTTCAGTTGCAACCAGTATTTGATAGGCTGTTTGATATGCTCCATTTTGTTCTGAGATATTTATCCAACTAAAACGAGGGTTCAGATTATTTATTCCCAATGGGTTATTCAGGTTTTCGCATTTAAGGTTCTGAACGTATATTACTCCGTCAGAGCTGCATCCTGCTATATAAATTGTAGTTACTAAAATGATAAGAAGATTGATCTTACATTTTAACGAGAAGTGTTTCATTTGTATATAATTTAAATTATATTTTTATATTCAGTGAATTAGAATTTTTACAGTAACAATAATAAATCTATTGTATTTACTTTAACTTCAATAAATGATTTTAATACTTAGGGTTATGATAGTTAAAACCTCTTCTGTAAACTAGTTTACCACAATTACAACCATATGCTAAACAACTTTTTTAAATGCCTTTCGTAAATATTTTCTTCAACAAACGACCCAATTAAATCAGCATGTTTTATAAGCAGATCAGTATATTCATCACCCATTTGTGCAGCTACTGAATAAGCAACATGAATAAGTTGTCTGAAGTTTGGATTATAATCCGGGTGATCAGGAATATGACGAAGTGTATTGGCAAATTTATCACTCGACCAGCCATTCACTTCCTCAACTGAAGGCAGATCTGCAGGATCAATATCAACAACATCAGCGTAAGGTGCGCAAAGTTCTTCACGACGAATATATGAATTCTTATATATCTTTTTAGCAATAGTTAGGCCGTCACCACCGGCAACAGCTAATCCTATAACCTCTTCAAGCCATGTTGTACCTGCTGTTTTAACATGCAATCCCTTATCATGTTTAGCTATTATTTCAGACATAATAGGGTAGATTGAGAATTTATCACTTCCTGAATGAATACTGAGCTTAAGATCATCAGGCAGTCCAAACTCTTTTACTGCAAAATCAATAACTAATATATCCTCTTCGAATTCCTTGGCAAACTGCTCAAGATCGCCTGAATAATCCACACCTTTATTAAATCGACCAGTGAATTTGGGTGCAATAGTTTGAGCAGGAACACCTTTATCTGCTAACATTTTTAAGATAAACAACAATTCTACAGGTGTCTGAGGCGATTCAACCTCATCCATGGAAACCTCTGTAATGAAATATCCTTCACCTTTTTCTTTTTTCAGATATGCATAAATTTCAGACGCTTGCTGTGATGCAACAAGAAACTTACCGGCTATTTCTTGTAAAAGCTTTTTGGTTATGTTTATTGGGTACTCAATACCTGGAATCTGTAATTGACCTATATACTTTTTACATGATTCAACAAATGATTCAACATGCTCTTTACTAGTCTCTTTGCCTATAAAAGAGGCCACGTCAAGAGTGAAGAAGTCGGATGTTTCAACATATTTTGAAACGGTATCCATATTAATATGATCTGCATCTACAAAATATATCCCTTCATAATTTAGTGCTTTCACTGCTTCATCAGCTTCTTTGCGAGTGTCGTCGGGGGAGGTTCCAACATAATTATGTTCTCTGTTTGACTTATTCCACACAGGAGTTATATTTAAACCCTTCTTATTTGCTTTCATAATTGCACTAAGCTGAGCTTTTCCCTGCAAAGTGAAGCGATCACCCACTCCGATACTGTATTTACCTAATTTCATTTTAAAGAATTTTGTGACTTTCATTATTCGCCGATATCTATTAACATCGAGAATGGATTATCTCTTAATAACGTTAGGTTTTAAAGAAGTGAGATCTTTTATATATACAGGTTCTCTTGAATCGATACTCTTTCTTGCAGCAATACCAACCAAGCATGCCAATGCACCGTCTCTTACTCCTGCTGCCTGTTTTAAGGGATCTTTAGTGCCAGGTATAAAGATTTGATCTCTCAAGAGTTTATCTCCTCCACCGTGTCCACTGCCTTGCTGAATTTGAATATATTCCCGTTTTCCAAAGTTTTTATACAAAACTATCTCATCATAGTTTGCATCAGTAGTAGGATTAGATTCCTGAATCCATGCATCCATTCGTCCTTTTGTTCCGTTAAAAGCAATTCTGTACCCCTCATAGGGAGAGTATGCAGTCAACGAATATGATACTTGCACTCCATTCATATATTTAATGGTTGCAGCCATTTTATCATATATGTTCACATCGTTTCTAAACACACAGCCATCACGAAAATATCCATCATATTTTTCATTATCAACATATAACCTTTTATTTACATCATTTTTCATGATATCGTAATAGAAATTGCACTCTTTAGTATGTGGGCAATTTCTACAGTTTTCGGCTCTGAAAGGTCCATTTTTTCCATATAAATTCAAATCGCCTAATGCATAAACGCTTTCAGGATCACTTTCAATCCACCAGTTAAGCAGATCAAAATGATGGCTGGCTTTATGTACCCAGAGTGATCCTCCTTTTTCTTTTAGTCTGTGCCATCTCCTGAAATAGTCTGCACCATGAGAAGTGTCGAGATACCAGTGAAAATCAATTGAAGTCAGTTCTCCAATCTCCCCGGCACGAAGAATTTCCCACATTTTTGCGCGATGTGGCGAATAACGATAATTAAAAGTCACTCTGAACTCCTTACCTGTTCTTTTTTCGGCATCAATAATAGTTTGAATTTTATTCTCATCTATTGCCATCGGCTTTTCGCAAATGATGTCTGCACCCATCTCCATGCCTTTCTCAGCAAAGTAGTCATGTGTGTCATCATCAGTGGTAATTATGAGAACGTCTGGTTTCGTATCAAGCATCATTTTTTCAAAATCGGTGTAGGTAGGACAATTTGCACCAATCATCTGACTTCCTACCTCTAACCTTCCCGGGTTGTGGTCACAAAGGCCAACATAATCTACATAGTCGGAATAATCCTTCAATACGCTGCTCCCCCACATACCAATACCTCTAACACCCAGCCCGACTAAAGCCACTTTAGTTTTAATTACAGACTGTTTTGGGGTTGCAACATTTCCAGCAAACATTTGAGAATTACGGTTAATAACAGTAGACCCTGCAATTGCTCCGGATACAGCCAGAAAATTTCTTCTGGACATTGATGATTCTTCGTTTTTCATTCCCTATATGTTTTTATATCAGGTTAATATTTCATTATTCATTGTAGTCTTCTATTGATAAGAAATCTTAAAGGTATAACTACCGGAATCTATGTCTATTTTGTCAAACCCTTTAGTATCGTCACCTTTAACCTCAGTATTCTCAGGTAGATATAAAGTAGCACTGCTGTTTGCCGGGATTACGACATTATAAATGACGATATCATCTTCCCATTTCCAGTCAGATACAATTGTTCCGTATGGAGATTTGAAATCTGCCCTGAACTGTTCCAAATCCTTTTCAAAATGAGGTCGCAGAATTATATGTTTAAATCCCGGCTGATTGGCATCCGGGTAAATACCTCCCAATCCTTTAAAGAACCAAGCGCCAATCTCGCCAAACATCATGTGATTATCAGATATATCCCTTTCAGCATCGAGATCCCAATTCTCTAAAAGTGTTGTAGCTCCGTTTACAATCCACCAACCCCATGAAGGGTAGGTGTCCTGAACAGCAACCTTATATGCAACTTCAGGATATCCGTTTTCGCTCAACGCATTTAAAAGAGCTTTTGCTCCTAATACACCTACATCAAGGTGAAAGTTCGCCTCTTCCACTTTCTTTGCAAGATTAGCCGCAACCAGAGGAATTAAGTCATCAGGCACCACCTTCCACTGCAATGGAACACTAAGCTCAGTTTGAGAGCCACTTGCATAGATTCCTGTTTCACGATTTAAGAATTTATCATTAATTGCATTTTTTATCTTATCGGCTAGTGCAGAATAATGGTTGTAGTCGCTCTCTTTTCCGAATAATCTTGCAGCATTAGCTAATATTTTAGTGTCAACAAAGAAATAAACAGAAGATGTTAACTCAAGATTAGATCTGGATTTAACAGGTACCCAGTCACCTCTTCCCCATGAGGTCAGTCCATCTGAGCTTGTGCGGTCTACGTAATCAACATACTTCTTAATGTTTTCGTAACTATCTGCCAACAGTTTACTGTCTCCATAAAACCTGTAAATTTCCCATGGAATAATGGCAATCGTGCTAGTCCAGTCGAGACCGTTTGCAGTACCATATCCCCATCCACCTGTTGGAATTATATCTGGTAAAACTCCATTAGGCTGCTGTTCATCCCGATGATCAGCAATCCATTTTTCATAAATTGTAATACCATCGAAATTATATAGTGCAGTTTCTATTGCAAAATGCCCATCGCCTGTCCACCCATTCTTTTCTCGTTGAGGACAATCAGTAGGGTAGCCCATTAGATTTGACAAGTAAGCATTGTTGGTAGCCCACCACAAACGGTTAATAAGTTCAT
>JAQVXD010000072.1 GCA_028709385.1 Fermentimonas sp. | reverse complement strand
TTATTACTGAATAATGGACTGATCCTTGCTCTTTATCGAATTTCAGTATTGCGGTAATTTGACCGTCCGGCGAGGGAACCGTGAAATCAGTTTTTGGAGAACAGGCTCCTCCTATTAAACAGACCAACAGCAAAGTTGATAATTTGATTATGTAATTTTTCATATCTACTAATTTAGTGTCGTTTGATTATTAATTTCAATGTGATATTTTACAGTAAAAACCAAAAAAATCTTTGAGGATTTAAGCTTACAGAAGAGGATCAAATGTTCCCCCCGGCCAGCCTTTTGTTTGTTCCAAATTGCTGTTTAATTGCAAATGATCTGACGGTATTGCGAAAAAATAATAGTTTTCTTTCCAGTCAATGTCAAATTGAGTATCCATTTCCTTTTCAGTATGGACAAAATAATTTGTATAGTTGTTGTTCAATTCTTCGATTACTTCAGAAGAACTTTTATTCAATAGCAAATTCCACTCTGACTGGGAAACAGTTCTTGTTATATCAACTCCATGTCTTCTTGTTCCATTAAGTAAAGTTTCAAATAATCGATTTCTTCTTAAATCCCAATATCGTTTAGATTCATAAGCCAATTCAATCTTTCTTTCAAGTAGAATAGCATTATGCATTTCACTCATATTCATTCCTTGTTTTAGGCCGTACATCTCATCTACTCCCGGTTCTATCTTCGCTCTATCTCTTATCTTTTTTAGTGCATCATATGCCTCTTCTATTCTTCCTGTTTTATTTGCAGCCTCAGCAAAATTTAATAAAACCTCAGCGAATCGTATTTCTATCCAGTCGGTATCTCCCAAACTGGCTTCCGTCGCATTTTGACTTATATCTACAGCTTTTCGGGTATAAAAACCTGTGCGTGTTGGATTATTTGATTCTGCACCAGAAAAAGTCCATTGAATTCTTCCCGTACCTATTGGCTGAAGTTCCCAAAGACAACCATTATATGCAATTGTAGCCTGAAATCTCGGGTCTCTATCTTTCCAATAATAACCATTATCATAAGTATAAACAGATGCCGGATCATCTATTGATTTACCATCTTTCATCGGAAATGAATTGATCATTTCTAAAATCGGCCAATTGGCACCGGTTGCATTTTGAGATACATCTAATGGACGAGTCGCAGCAGCCCAATTATGAGTTTTGATCGGCCTTTCATATCGAGTGACGAAAATCACTTCTTTATTCATTTTATTAAACCAGATGTTCTCGAAACTTTCATATAGACCGTAACCATCTTTTTCTAATTGTTCTATTGCCTCTAAATTTGATTTGTAAGCTTCTTGCCATCTATCTGTTGATAATTGTTTGGGATCAAATTGAGGGCTAGCCCAATATAATAAGATTCTTCCTTTCAAAGCCATTGCTGTGCCTTTGTGGACGCGCCCGTTATTATTGCCTGAAGTTGAAGATACAGCGGGAAGGTAATTTATAGCATCATTCAGATCAGTTATAATCTGTTTGAAAGTATCACTTGTTGAGCTTCTGCTAACAAGAAGATCATCATTTCGTTCTTGTGGAACTAGTATTAACGGAACTCCACCATACCTTTTCATCATTTCAAAATAACGATAAGCTCTAAAAAATAAAGCTTCCCCCTTTAACTTGTTTTTATCTTCTTGCAACAAGGTGCCTTCATCGATATTCTTTAAGAGTATATTAATTTCTCTCAGTTGACTATAAGGCCAGTAATCAATGGAGTTTTCTGTTAACTGTCCATACATATATGAAGAACCTCCTTGGCTTTCATCAGATTGACTGGCTTCTGCACTTGACCAATCTGGTAAATTATCATTATAGATATTGCTTATATAGGCAGTAGCTAACTGTATGTCATTCCATACATCTGTTTCATTAACCGCTGTTAGATCCTGTTTGTCTAAAACATCCTGGCAGCTCAACAGTATAAAGCAAAAAGAGGCGATAAATATTATATTCTTTTTCATTGTATTCCATTTTATTAAGTTAGAAAACTAGATTCACACCTATCGAATACGTACTCATCATTGGATATGCACGTATGTTATTCACTTCAGGATCAAAGCCCCAATCTCCAATATTATCAAATAATAGAGCCAGATTTGTACCAGTAAAGAATATTCTGGCATCCCTTAATTTCATTTGATTTGAAATTCTTTTGGGTAAATTATATGATACATTTAAGTTTTTTAAGCGCAAGAAAGAACCTCTCCTTAGCCAGAAAGATGACTCGGGGAAACGGGTACGATAATTAACTGCCCTGTATCCCGGATATTTTCCATTTGGATTTTCTGATGACCAACTATCAGCCCAGTATGCATAGGATGATTCTTCAACTCGTGCTTGAAAATCCCGACCATTTGTATGCATCATGACTTGGTGTCCTGCCGCTCCTTGAAATAAGATATCCACATTGATAGATTTCCATGCCGCTCCTACAGATAAACCATAATTGATAGGAGGGGTACGATAATCTCCAATCCATGCTCTGTCATCTGAAGTGATTCTACCATCGGGTTCGTCTGAATTTGGCCCGCGTAAATCGACATAGTTTAACATTCCAAGTTTAGGAGCTATACCCTCAATTGTGTACCCGTCAGGTAATGCATCTAAATCCTCCTGTGTTCGCAAAATACCTGTGGCGATATATCCAAAATAACCATTAATTGGACGTCCTAGTTTTGACTGATAGGGTCTGATATTTTCAGCTTCATCCATTGTAATTACTTTGTTGGTTGCTAATCCGTAATTTCCACGAATATAATAAGTTAATGGACTTGATGATCCGAGATTAATATGATCACTATAACCTAATTCTACTTCAAAACCTTTTGCATCAATAACTTGATAATTTTCATCTGGAAGACTCGCACCAAAAGTGCTGGGTATACTTTCAATTTTACTACCTAATATATCATATGTGTGTCGGTAGAAAAAATCCAATTTCAAATCCATTTTGTTATTTAGAAATCTCGAATCTAGACCGACATTATAGGAAGCTGACTTCTCCCAAGTGATGTCTCTGTTCACAAGACTCCCTAACTCTAATCCTGAGGTGGCACTATTCCATATTGCTCCATCAGTGAACCGATAAGATTGAAGCCATTGAAAAGCACCTACAGCATCATTACCCAAAAGCCCTGCTGAAAATCTGAGTTTTAGATCATCAAAGAAATTGGAATTAAAAAATGGTTCATTGGATATCCTCCATCCAAAAGAACCCGAAGGGAAAAATCCCCAACGATTTTCAGGAGAAAATATTACAGAACCGTCATATCGAAATGAACCTTGTACAAGATATTTATTATCAAAATTATAATCAATAAGACCAATATATGATAATCTCGAATTCTGTGCTTGTTGCCCAGCGACAGCTGATTTTTCTCTTGCCGTACTAGCTGCAACGATTTGATCTATTGAAAATGTAGAAAAATCCTCTACCTGCCCGGAGAACCATGTCATATCTTCTTCCCTTTGTTCATAAATAATTGAAGCATTAAGATCATGTTTACCGAATATTTTTCTATAGTCGACTTGAAAGTTAAGTTGGTAGTTAAAATCGTTTTGTTGTCTTTGTAACAGATAATCTGTTGTACTTCTTGGTCTTGGACCTGTTGGCTCATCTCCTACAATATGATTGTGTTCACCAAGCCAATTAAAATAAGTCATATTATAAGGCAGGTTGAACTGCTTCCGGTAAGTTCCGAGTTTATATCTGTTATATTTGGTTCTGAAACTCAATCCAGGTACAAAAGGTATTTTGTAATGTAATCCTAAGGTCGCATTGAGTCCAGTGTATTCAATATTGTTGTAACCCGCCTTTAAATTAATAACTTCTCCAGGATGCCATTCTACATAATTCCCGACAGGAATTCCATTTTTATATGGAGGTACCATACTTGTTCTAAGTACCAATGCTTTATACAAATCTTCCTGTCTCCAGTTGCCTGTATCCCAACTTGGTCCTCTTGTCCATCTATTATCAGTACTTAAATCAACTGAAGCCGTTAAATTGTTAGTAATGTCTACATCAACATTCGCTCTTAAATTCAGTTTCCTATAATCAATATTATCAAAAGAACCTGTTGCGTAATTGTATGAGCCTCCTAAAAAATACCTTACATTATTTGCACCACCATTTACATTGAAAGAATGTTGAGTGGTAATGGGCTCGTTCCACATTTCTTCAACCCAATCCCATGAATGATTGCTAAAATATTCTAACTCATCCGCAGTGAAGTATCTTTTATCCGTTTCAGGTACACTGTTATATCTAAGTGCTGTGTTGATTCCTTCAGCTTGCTGAAGTGCACTTAGGGATTTGGGTATTCTGGTTGGTGCTTGTACTCCAAAAGTTCCCGTATAAGATAGAGTGGGTGTTTGATTTTTAGACCCTCTTTTTGTCGTTACCAGTATTACCCCGTTTGCTGCGCGAGCTCCATAAATTGATGCTGCGGATCCATCTTTCAAAACCGTAATTGATTCTACTTCGTTAGTACTCAGACCATCGAATGCAAATTTATCACTGACAATTCCGTCAATAACATAAAGAGGGTTTTGATTATTAAATGTACCAACAGCACGAATTCTAATGTTTGACTCCATACCCGGTGTGCCAGCAGATTGCGTAATGGTTACCCCTGTCAACCTCCCTGCCAAAGCATTAGAAAGATTGTCAATTGGAATATCTTTAAATTCTTCACTATTGACTGTTGATACGGATCCGGTAACCGCTCCCCTTGTTTGTGTCCGATATCCAACAACAACAATCTCTTCTAACAATTCTGTATCTGCTTGCAAACTCACATTTATTATTGTACGTCCAGCCACAGCAATACTTTGTGATTTCATGCCTACATATGAAAATTGCAATGTGGCATTTGGAGGTACATTGGTTAACGTGTAATTTCCATCGATATCTGATACCGTTCCATTAGAGGTATTTCCCTGCTCCAAGATAGTCGCACCTATTATAGGTTCACCATTTAAGTCTGTGACCATTCCTTTGACAGAAAAATTTTGAGCTTGCATGGCCAATGAAATCATCCATAATAGTATGAATGATATGTTTTTCAATAGATAAAATGTTTTTCTTTTCATGTGAATTCTTTTTTAATGTTAATAAATTCTTTTAGATAATATCTGGCTATAGCTAACACAATTTATATTATGAGAATTATTCGTTGATCCTTTTCTCAATCATGGGGCTGCGGATTGGAGTTTGTATTTTTTTCGTATATATAAAAATCCCCCAGAAGCAGCGATTCGTCCTTTATGCCGTTACTTGGTCTGTCGTTCGGATCGCTCAATGTTTTTCCGTAACT
>JAQVXD010000071.1 GCA_028709385.1 Fermentimonas sp. | reverse complement strand
AGTTTATCGGCCTTTTCTGAGGCGGGTTTTTCAAAAAAGTGCAGAATAATATTAATTATAGCCAACAGTATAAGGGCGGCAAACATCCATTCGATCATAATTTAATTTTTGATTAATAAAACATCTTAACAAACTCACCGTTGTTGTTAAGTGATGAACACGTTTGAATCTATTCTTAGTCAAAAATAGTAATTAATAATCACAAAGACGAAGAGTATAATAGAAATATCTTTGAGATGCTGTTGTTTAACATGTTAAAATTCAGTGTTTTTTTGTCGATTAGCAGCAAACTGGCCATTTCTGTTGTTATTGTTTTATATATCACGACAGTAGTGATTTCTGATATGAATATTATTAGGAAAGTTACTATAGAAATCCTTTATATTGGAATTGCAACAGGTATAAGAGAAGAGAACGCACAAAATCCATTTACGTGAGATTTTGCGCTATTTAAAAGCCGGGGGATGCAAAGGTATTCAGGCAAACTATTTGTCTCAATTAAGTTTGCAAGTCCATTGTTTTTGATTAACTTCGCATTGGATTTAATGTTTGACCCTTTAAGGGATTAAACTCTTTTTGTTTATGCAACTGCAAACTTAAGTTTTTGCCTTTAATTGTCAGATAAATAAAAAATATTTAACTCTTTTACTCAGCTACCTTAATTGAGATATGTGATGTTTAAATATATACTCAGCCCCCTAATCCCCTTATTGATGTTAACCTGCAGCAAGGAACCTGCAAAAATGGATGTAACAATGGAGTCCATCATTACTGAGGCTATGGATTCTCTTTACTGCAACAACGCCTACTCCCGAAGCCTGTTACGAGATGCCATGAATAATACCAACGACAGCCTGGACTACTATAAAGCTCTACAAACATACAGTCTGACATACTTTGTAAACGATCAGATCGATTCCACGCGCCATTTCGCCGAAAAAGTTGTCGCTTACGCGAACAAGCAGGTGCCAAACATCAAAATCTACCAACTCCTCACCTCATCATACAATACAATAGGTAATTGCTTTGCTTTGTACAGGGATCAAGATTCTGCACTTACCTACTTCACCAATGCTCTGAATTATTATGAATTAACGGGTAAGAGAGAGAAGATCCCTGATCTCTCCATAAACATTGCCGATATGCATATGAGAAATGGCGATTTTGTCAATAGCGCCTTCTATTACCGAAAAGCACTCTCAGTTGCAGATTCAATAGGTGTGGCTGATCAACTGGGATTTCCGATATATACCGGCTTAGGGCAGTTGTATATGGAATTGCGTGATTTTGAACTGTCTGATTACTATTTCTGTTTGGCCGAACAGGATTTCGAAGGCCGAACGTTGAATGAAAAATTCTTTTACTGCAATTGCAGAGGGAACTGTTACTTCTTTGCGGGTGAGTTACAGGAGTCCTTGTCTTGGTACAAGAAAGGAATAACTTTGTTATCGGGAGAAGGATCCATATTAAGTTTAAATATTGCCAATGCCAATATAGGGGAGATCTTTTTTCATCTGAACCAACCCGACTCGGCATACCATTACCTGAATGAAGCGGAAAAATACTTCTCTGCCATTAATGAGCAGCCATTGCTTTATCATATCAATACCCTTAAGGCCGGATTAGCTTTGCAAGCCGACAATCCACAACATGCGCGCCACTACCTTGAGGGTAAGGTTACAAATTTAACTATTGAACCCACTTTTCTCATCCTTCGTAACAAATACATTGAACAGTATCATGCGCGAACAGGGAATTTTAAGGAGGCATATGCCTGCCTGCAAGAAAATCTTGTGATGGAAGATTCTATTCGTTCGGAGAGGGCAAAAATGCGTGTTGCCGAAATCGATATGCGTTACAGACAGGATACAACCCTGGTAAAGAGAGAGATGCTTATCATGGGGCAAGCATCCGACATCCGGTCGCTTCGCATGAGAAATTATATATTTGTCATGGCATTCCTGCTCATTTCAGCTATTATGGCAAGCGTCTATATTGCGATGAAGAGACAAAAAGAGCTGCAAAGGTTAAGCTTCCACGATCAAATAACCAAGTTGCGACTCTCCAATATCCGTAACCGGATCTCCCCACATTTCATGTTCAATGTGCTCAACCGGGAGATCAGTTCCGACAATGGATCTCACCCGGCTAACCTGATGAAACTGGTGTTGCTCCTGCGTAGAAGCCTCGAGATGACCGACCAGGCACAAGTTACATTAACCCAGGAGTTAGAATTTGTAGAAGCATACATCAACCTGGAAAGAGAGAGCCTTGGTCCCGATTTTAAGCTTGATTGGAATATTGATCCACATGTTGATACAGAAATGGTGTCGCTTCCGTCCATGATAATTCAGATTCCATTGGAGAACGCAATCAAGCATGCATTGCGTCCTCTTGCCGGTGAAAAGAAGCTTGAATTGCAAGTCCGGAAGGAAGGGGAAGGAACAAGAATCGAGATCATTGACAACGGGACGGGTTATCAGGAGCTGTTGATGGGTTCATCAACCGGGACCGGGACCGGACTTAAAGTGTTGTATCAGACAATCGACCTTTTTAACCGGGAGAACAGTGAAAAGATACAGTTCAATATCCTTCGTTCGGGAATGGAAGAGCAAGGTGGGACAAGGGTGACTATTTTTATACCTGACAATTATAAATATTGGTAAACAGTTACATAATCTCTGGAAATGGATAAAAAAAGATTTACTGCTGTAGCCGTCGACGATGAGCCGGTTTGTCTACATAGTTTACGGGAATCTCTGGCCGATTATCCGGAGGTCACCCTCATGGGAGAGGCAGACACGGCTAAAAGTGGAATCAAGCTAGTGATTGACAAGAAACCTGATTTATTGTTTCTGGATGTTGAGTTGCCGGATATGAGCGGTTTGGAACTGCTACGCGAGATACAACCTCGTGTGAGGTGGCCGATGAAAGTGGTATTTTACACTTCCTACCAGAAGTACTGGCTTGATGCGTTGCGAGAGTCTGCGTTCGACTATCTGCTTAAACCCTATGCACAGGAAGAGTTTTCGACCATCATGCGCCGTTTTTTCGGGCAGGTAGCAAGAGATATGACTACAGCAGTACCCCTCGAGAGGGCATTATCAGAGTTGTTGCCCTCCCATCAGGCATTCATGATTCCCGATATTACAGGATACCAAATGGTTCGTGTGAACCAGGTGGGCTATTTCTCCTACTCGAACGGGAGGCGTCAATGGGAAGCCGCATTGGCAAACGGTAAACGCGTATTGTTGGGGAGAACTGTAAAGTCGGACCACATATTATCCTTCTCTTCGTTGTTCGTCCAAATAAGCCGTAACCACATTATTAACATCGACCATGTTTGCTCGATAAAGGGGAAGGCCTGCTTTCTTCTGCCTCCCTTCGATAATGAAAAGGGGCTCATCATATCACGGAATTACCTGACGAATGTACATGAGAAATTTCGGTTGTTATAAAGCAATCACCAACTTACGTTTAAAAGGGAGAGAACCGGAAATTCATATATAAGTAAGCTGTTTGTGTTTTATACCCATTATACTTGTTGCCCATATAAGAATAATAATCGTAAACCACTTTCTTATAATCACGATTGGGATAAACAGTGTGTTTGATATTATTGAAATCTTCCCAGTAGTAAGAGTTTCCATTTTTATAGATTAACAACCCATATCTGTTTAAATGAGATTTCATAGTCTCGTAGGAGCTAAACACTCCGTCGAAGTTTTTATATTCGGTCCAAGCGTAAGTGTACTCAGCCCTATTGGTTTTAATGGTGTTCTCATTTGAGCCACTGCCTGGGTTTTCGTTATTGTTATTGCCATATGTTGCACTGAGCGTTTCTACATTCCCTTCGTAGTCGGATCCATCCTTCATCCTGGCATATGCTGTGACAGTAACGCTTAATGTCGGGCTGTCTCCTAAAGTTATCATTGAACATGAGTTGATTTTGTTTTCACTTGGGTTATCCCAATGCCAGATTGCTCCTCCGATCATGAAGCCAGCCCTGCTTATGCTTTCATAATCGCACACTTCCACCTCTACTGTGAAACTCATCTTGTATTTATACTTGGCTCCATCTGAGTTTTCAAATCCATCGGCAGAGTACTCCATAGAGTTTAAAGTGAGCTTTGTTAGCTTAACTGGAATTTTCCCATCTCCGGAATAATCCTTTTTTGGGGTTGTAAATGATGATACGGATGAAAACCCGTACCCTTTAATGTTGGAAGCATAGGCAACATAGTAATAAGTAGTGTTTTCCTTCAACCCTTCAATCTTTTTGTTGAATTCACTTGCCCCATTTTCGCAGCTATAATTTGTTCCCCAGTCTGTTGATGGTTTGCCAGGATTGGTTTCTGATAATAGAAAACCGCACTTGTTTACGGCTGATCCGCCATCATTAGCGATGTTGGCACTTAATGTTACCGATGATGAAGAAAGATCCTGGTGCTCCATACTGACGACAGTTGGTTCAATCACTTCGATAACCTCAATATTGTCCTGCTCATCACTACAGGAACCTAGAGTAATCAGACCAATAACGAAAATGAAACCAATAAACTTTTTCATCGTGAAAGAATTTTAAATCAATAGCTTTTCATACAAATGTAGAGGCAAATGAAATACGTGTCAAGGGGCAAAAAATGGATAAAGGATTATTACGTAACCGGATGATTCTATGAGGTACAAATTAGGGTTTATCATGTATTATTTTGTACTCGAACTAAGAAATAAAATATGAGCCCACTTCAACAAGTCGTTTTGTAAAATATGATATTTGATTTTCAAGTGATTATAATGTCAAATCTTCTAATTTGAGACTTTTTAAGCAGACTCAAATATCTATAGGTGAAAAACTCAAGGCAAAACTGCACGAAAAGGATTTCATTACGAAATCCTTTTTTTGGTATGCTCGGCACGAGCATTGTCTAACGGGTGGAAGTCCCGAGTAAGCCCTAATAGCGGGAATTACATAAATCTGAAAACTATTCGCAGCAAATAGAACTCTATCAATTATATTATCTGCTTGTTCATTTAAATTTGTTTGGAAGCGGATATTATTCAAGCGTTCCATCTGTCTTAAGGAAATATTTTACCAAAATAATCATTACTGTTCTAACCATTTCATAATTATTTTCATTATATCAACAACTATTTTTCATAACAACTTGGTTGTTCCGATAACTATTTATGCCTTCGCAGAAGCAGCTATTTTCAAACAAAAATGGACAGCCTACTCAACACATATCGCAAGTTAATATCAGCAGAAAAGTCTGATTTTAAGCGCTATCTTCACTCCGATATTGATTGGAACGAGAGA
>JAQVXD010000033.1 GCA_028709385.1 Fermentimonas sp. | reverse complement strand
ATGACAAGATATCAGGATTAATATTTCCACTTCTGCATGCTGTTGCAACCTCTTTAAAACGGTTAGATAAGCCGCTTATCGACAAATCATCTGCATCACGCACTACAGGAACCATTAATCCTCTGTCAGTGTCTACTGCTAATCCTAAATGTACCTTATTAAAATAACGTTTTGTATCATCTAGAAAATGAGTATTTACTTCAGGGAACTTCTTCAATGCCTTAATAACAGCAAAGCAGACCATATCGTTCAGAGTAATATTTACATTTAGTGTACCTGCATCATTAGCTGCTTTGACCTGTTTGCGCAGTTCAAGTATACGACGGGCATCTGCACCTAAATGGTGAGTGAGCTGTGCAGAGTTTTGAAGTGATGCATGCATTGCCCTGGCAATGATTTTCCGCATATTCGATATCTTACGGTCATAAAAATCTTTTCCTGAAACAGAATATTGACTATTCACAAGATCTGCAGCGCGGTAAGCACCGGCCAAACCTGTTCCTCCTGAAATCGGTTGTTTGCCATGGTCAGCTGCAACTCTTTTTGCCAAAGGGGTCATTTTTGGACGATTTACTAAATAGTCAGTTACATCCTTTTCAATTATTCTTCCATCAGGACCGCTCCCTGTTATAAGTTTTGTATCAACATACTCTTTCGCTGCCAGTTTCCTAGCGCGGGGAGAAATATTTAAAGATATGTTTTCTGTATTTACAACCTTATTTTGATCTTCAGCATTAACAAGCTCCGGTAGTGTTTCAGGTGTGGAGGTTTCAGGCATTAGGGTTTCATCTTCCGGTGTCAGGTTCGCATCTTTCCTGTTTTTAATTAGATCTGAAATATCTTCTCCCGGTTCTCCTATGATCATCATATCCTCAAGTACCGGCACCTCATCACCTTCATTAAAGAACAACTTTAAAACAATACCGTCAGAAGGTGACAGCTCCTCAAAAGAAGCTTTATCAGTTTCATAAGTAAAAAGAGTATCACCTGTTGCTACCTTGTCACCAACCTTTTTATGAATTTCTGTGATGATGCAACTCTCCACCGACTGGCCCTGTTTGGGCATAATTACAACAATTGCCATGTTTAATGAATTAAAGAAACAAAGAAGTTTAACAAATGTATTGAATTCAGGCCTATGTAATATTCAATTATTGATTTTTAAGCTATGTTTTTTGATATCATATATTTATTCTATGTTGAAATTTCCTTTCAAATGTATGTTATTTGATGAAGAGCCTATCATGACAGTAAAATCACCCGGTTCAACTACTCTTTCCATATCAATATTATACAATGCAAGATCATCAGAAGTCAGCTCGAAATCCACTTTTTTAGATTCACCTTTACTGATAGGGATCTTCTTGAAATCTTTTAATTGAATAGGAGGAGTAAACACTGAACTGATATTATCACGCAGATATAATTGCACTACCTCTTCACCATCAAGATCTCCGGTATTAGAGACAGTGCAACTTATTTTCACAGCTCCTTTCTCAACTTTAATTTCCAGATTACTATACTCGAAATCAGTATAGCTTAATCCATAACCGAAAGAGTACAAAGGTGAACTGCTTTCTTCAACATAATCAGCTTGTCTGCCTAATGAGTAATAAACAGGGAGTTGTCCAACTGAACGCGGAACAGATACAGGTAACCGTCCTGAAGGGTTATAATCTCCGAAAAGTATGTCTGCAACGGCATTTCCGCCCTCCTGCCCGGGATACCAGGCAGTCAGCAACGCATCAGCTTTTTCTGACGCGTTATTCATATTTAAAGGGCGTCCTTGAATATAGATTACAACTAATGGTTTCCCTGTGTTTGCGAGTGCCGACAAGAGCTTCTCCTGATCACCAAGCAGGTCAAGACTGCTTCTGTCAAAACCCTCTCCCGACTCCATATCTGATAATATTTCATTACCGCTATCTGTTATTGTTGCCGCACCTGTTTCAATATATTCAGTTTTGAAGTCTCTTGCGCTCGAACCTCCTAAAACAAGTATCACAACATCAGACTGATTTGCAAGCCGAACTGCTTCCGGGATATCTGTTTCTGTAGTATCCCTAATATTGCAACCCTTAGTATAGCGAACTATTGTTTTGTCACTAACCGCATTTTTTATTCCGTCAAGAACAGTTACAATATTTCTTCTTTCCTGAGGAGCTGAATAATCTCCAAGCTGGTTATAAATATTATCTGCATTAGGACCGATAACTGCAATAGTACCAATCTCTTTTTTAAGAGGTAAGATATTATTGCTATTTTTCAGTAAAACTATTCCCTGTCTGGCAACCTCTCTTGATATCTGTTTATGTCTTTCACTTCTGACAATTTGAGAAGCATCATAAGGACTGACGTATGGGTTTTCAAAAAGTCCCATATCAAATTTAAGTTTCAGTATATTCGATACAGCACTGTCAATATCATCCATACTAATAAGACCCTCTTCTAATGCCGTGATAAGATTTCTGCCATAAGCATTACCTCCAAGGTCTGCATCAACTCCTGCTTTAAGTGACATAGAGGCAGCATGTTTTACAGAAGGGGCTGCCCGATGTGTCCCAGCAATTCCTTCGATACTGCCAAGATCAGAAAAAATAAATCCGTCAAATCCCCACTGATCACGCAAAATATCCTTCAGCAGATATTTGTGAGCAGTTGCAGGGATCCCGTCAATAGAGTTGTAGGATGTCATTATTGTTTTTACACCCGCTTCCATCACCTTACTGAAAGGCAACAGGTGGCTGGTAAAAAGTTCTCTTTTACCTATATTAGCCTGCTGACCGTTATGCCCCCCTGAAGGTATACCATAAGCAGCAAAGTGTTTAGGCGTTGAATAAACATGTTTGCCATCCTTAATATCATTTCCCTGCAACCCTTTCACAAAAGCCATTCCCAGCTTCGCGGCAAGTACTGGATCTTCGCCGAAAGTCTCCTCAACTCTCGACCATCTCAACTCTCTTGCAAGGTCAAGAATAGGACCATAACCGATATGAGCACCCTGAAGTCTGGCTTCCATTGCAATCACCTCAGTCATACTTTTAATCAGCTCCGGGTCCCATGTGCTCCCCTGACCGAGACCGGTAGGGAAAACAGTAGTTCCGAGTGCCATGTGCCCATGCATGCACTCTTCAGCAAAAAACAGAGGTATCCCCAGTCTGGTCTCCTCTACAGCAAATCTCTGCAACTCGTTTAATGCTTTGGCAGAAAGCTCAGGATTTAATCCTGTCAATAATGTTTTCTGAGTCCACGGATCCGCTCTCAGAGTAGCCCAAAAACCACCTAAAGGCGCTTTCTGCATCCTTTCGATAAATTTAACGGAAGGCACAACTGTGTGGTCATCTACCTTGTTGTACATCTCCCATCCGGTGGGGAAGCACAACTGTCCGATTTTCTCTTCCGTATTCATTCGGTTTATCAGATCGGCCACCCTCTCCTCTGTTGTCCTTGTGGTATCTTTATAAGTCTGCTGTGACAGCGATATCTGGCTGACTAAACAAGAAAATAAAATTAGAATCAGGTAGAATAATCTTTTCATCTTATCTATTTATCTATTTATCAATTTTTAATCTATTCTTAATCTATTCTTAATCTATTCTTAATCTATTCTTAATCTATTCTATTAAATCAATTCTTTAAAAATATTCTGTTATACAAAGTTATAAAAAATCAAGTTCGCTTATCGTTACAAACTTTTCACCTCCTGCAATTCGTGTTGCTACCACACGTATGTACCTTGCAGTTACAGGTTTTGCAAAATAGTGTGTACGGGGTGTGGGATCATTAATCAGGTTGCCGAATTCAAAACTCTCAACTGTTTTCCAGTTTGTACCGTTTTCACTAACCTGAATTTCTCCTCTTGCCATCATACCGTTAGAATGAAATGTCTGCGGCGTATATGTAAATGCTTTTATAGTATACTCACCTCCCAAATCCAAAGCAATAAAATGATTATTATCACTTTCCTCTGATTGCCAGTATGAGCGATTTACTGCATCAAATGCATTTGTTGCCTGTCTGTTATTTAACTGACTGCTGAAATCAATTAATTTCCAGTCTTTTTTAATCACTCCAAACTCTTCACTACGTACAGCACCTCTGACATTGTTATTGTATGAAACTGCTTTCAGGGTAATATGTTCAGCCTTCAACTGAGTTTCATATTTCTTGGAGTTTTGTGTTGGTTCTGAACCATCTAAAGTGTAAAAAATCTCGTAACCTGCATTCAGATTATCAGCAGCATTCTCACCAGTCGGATTCCAGTTAAACAGAGTCTGTAATGGTGCAATGGTCACAAAACCCTCTTTATCACGTCTGAAATCCAGTTGAGGGGGTCTGGTTTGATAATAATGAGCAGAAATGTTGCTGATTGCAGGAGATAATCTTGACTCCAATACACGTATCCTTATTTTATGAGTTGTAACTTCGGGAAATCTCAGTATACGCTTATAACCGATGTTTGTAGCCATGGCAACTTCTTTCCAATCGTTGTTTATCCATGCATCCACAGCATGTCTTTCCACACGCTCACTATGAGTTGCAATTGCCTCTTGCAGAACCAGACGGTTTATTGTTTTATTCCCGGGCAGTGTTATTACGATTTCTTTTTTACCGTTGTCGAGTAACAGATATGTATCCTGACTACCATCCAGCACCTCTTCAGGACCTGTTGCATCTTCTAAAAGATCAACGTCATATGTCTCACGAATACGCTTCCCTACCTCTTCCAAAACATCAATATCCCGTTGAGAAAATTTGCCTTCACGATTAGGAGGGATATTCAGGAGGAAAATCGAATTACCTCCTACTGAACGCTCGTAAATATCAAATACATCATCGGCACTTCTTACATTTTGATTGGTATCATCCCGATAAAACCAACCTTCACGAATAGAAGTGTTTGTTTCCGCAGGCTGATAATGCAGATAATCAGCATTATACAGCACCTCACGTGAGCCAAGATCAGCATCTGTCATATCGTGAAAAACAGTAGCTGTATCAGGATTAAAATCATAAGCCACTACATTCCATTCGGTATTCCTCGTGGCACCGGCTTCGTTACCGCCCCATCTTATATCTTCGCGACCAAAAATCACTGCTTTAGGAGCTAAAGTGCGAATCAATTCCCTCCAGGCACTATAGTTGTAAGTCTGCCCTCCCTTTCTTTTAGGATGTGCACCGTCAAACCAAACCTCATGGATCTCACCATATTCAGTCAATATTTCAAACAGCTGATTCAGGAAATACTCGTTATAGTCATCCACTACAAACTCAAACTTGGTTTTATTTTTAAAAGGGCGACCCGGAACTTCGCGTGGTATAGTTCTTTTTGTGTACTCACTAAGGTTACCATACAACCCCTCCGGATTCTCAATCTGGTACAAATCTGCAGGTGAAAGGTAAACTCCCAGCTTCAGACCATACTTCTTACATGATTCCGAAAGCTCTTTCAGGATATCCCCTTTGCCGTCCTGAAAACCTGTTGACATAATACCGTGATCGGTGTAACGACTTTGCCACAACACAAAACCGTCATGATGCTTAACTGTCAGAATTACCATCTTCATTCCCGCATCTTTCATAAAACGGCACCACTGATCAGTATCAAGTGTTTTCAAATCAAAAACGGAAGGGTCTTCCATACCACTGCCCCACTCCATCCGAGTGAATGTATTCGGACCAAAATGAATAAATGCAATAAATTCGTTTCTTAATGCTTCCAGCTGATTTGCAGTGGGAACAACGTGAGCTGCTTTGTTAACAACAGATTTCTGATATTCCTCTTTATCTGTCTTTACAGTATTCTGAGGAGCAGTGCTCTTAGAAACAGTGGTTTTAGGAACTGATTTGTTTTGAGCATAAAATTGTGTAGTCAGCAAAAAAGCTGCTATAATTAATATCGTATATTTTTTCATCTTTCTAATCTGCAGATTTAGTTTTGAATTACATATCTGATAAAGTTACACTTTTCTCATCAGAAAGTTCTACTCTCAGGTCCTTTTCTTTATCAAATCCTTTATCAAACTGATTACCTTCTATCAAAATATTGTCAACCCTTTCAAAGAAAAACATGTGTTTGTTCCAGTGAAAAGGCTCAAATTCTTGATTACTGATAACAGTATTGTTGCGAAAAATCAGACCGTCAGTTGATTTTGCATAAACAATGGGACTATCAAACATCTCAAAAGTATTGTTCTCGATCACTATTCCAGAATGAAAATACTTCTCCTGACCCTCAAGATACGGTATCTCGGGATAAATAGATATAACCGCATTGGTAAACTGATAATTAGCTGTTAAAGCATTCACAAAATGATTGTTACGTATAATAACCTCCTTGCATGCACCTGTTTCAAACCAGCCGTTACAGTCGCCACAAAGCAAAATTGCAGTTCCGTGTGTATGATCAAAAAGATTGTTTTCGCAAACAACACGCTTGGGCGTACTGAAAAGCGCCCCTCTTGCCCTGTTATTACGAACCGTATTACCTGAGAAAGTCACCTCCGGAGTCCATGTCAGATTCTCAACACCATATTTACCTTCTTCCGAAATCTCAGCCGGGAGAGCTTCTGAGAATGTAATTTCAAACTCTTTTGCTCCAAATTCAGTAGGCTTATCAATAGCTTTTATCGATTGTATTGTGTTGTTACTTCCATCAACCAGCTCCATCTTTTCTGATTCCACAAACTGCACTTGATCACCCTGTTCGCCCCATTTAAAGCCCCATGCCTGAGGATGCATATATCTTGCCTGAATAGTATTATCATCAACCCTCTTAGTAATTTTCAGATAAGTTCCGTGAACATTGATTGCATCATCTGCCATTGCCTCATACAACCCGTTATTTGAAATTATTACACCCTTACACGCAGAAAAGTGTGTAGCATCAGCCTGAGTGGTAAAATAACGCGGATCATCCTCACCCCTCAGTGATACATTAAAACCTTCAAGTGTTATATTTTCACTCATTTGTGCAAGTAATCCCATTCCCTCAGCGTAGTGCACAGTAACATTTTCAAGTCGTGTATCCACACATTCACTAATAAAAATGCCCGGCGTTGGACGGTAATATGACCTTAAAACAAACCTCTCTCCGGGCGTAGTTTCATTTACCTGATCCCATCCTTTAAGGCTAAGAAAATCGGGTGACTTCTCACTTACTGTCTGAGGATTAAAACTCAGATCGCGACGAAGATATGTAAGTCTTTTATCCTCTCTGAATGACATTGCGGAAACAGGTGCAATTTCATAGGTCTCGCCAACAAATATCAGTTTGCCGTTATCTATTCGGTAATTACCTCCGGGATAAATTTCCGCAACAATTTCATCAGATTCCTTATTTACCTCAATCACATTAAGCTGACGCAGTGCAGGAACCTCAAAATCAATTGAGAAATTTTTAAGTGTAATATTTTCTGAGTTCAGCAAAGAAAAAGGAACCATCCTTCCATGAAAAATAAACTCAGATCCTTGTCCGTCAATAGTGATATTACTCAGATTCTCAAGAGCAAAACCAACCTTTTTTGGATTGTCCTGATCATGATTTGAAATATAGTACTCTTTTACAAAAGCACTGTCCTCATAAAAATGATACGTTCCCTTAGGGAATGTAACTGTTACATGTTCATTACCTGATCTTTCCTGTAATTCTGCTATTAATCTCTGAGCAGAAACAGATGCATTTTCGCGAGTGTCGGGCTCAGCACCAAAGTCTGTAAATGAGAGTGATTCATTGGAACTTGTGCAAGCCGACATAAAAATTAAAACCGGTAGAATAAGAGTTTTGTATATAAATTTCATGTTCTTTTTTTTGATTATATTGTAATTTTTAAAGTGTTATGTGTAATGTTTTATGTGTAATGTTGATAATAAACAGAACTTTAAATTAAACAGAGACAACATCCAATTTTACTGAATCTCCCTTTTTGGCATCAAGATAAATAAAGCCTTCGCTAACCGGGAGTTCTTTACCGTTAAGCAAAATAGATTTCACATAATCAGGAACCATAATCCTGAAATTATTATCTGTGTCAGCTTTCAGAACTATAGAAACCAATTTATTATCTTCCCATACAGCATCTACTTCAGCTCCACCTCTGACTTTAAGTCCACTAAAACTTCCTTCACTCCAATTATCGGGTAAGGCAGGCAGAATATGTATAAAACCGTCATGACTCTGGATCAGCATTTCAGCTATACCTGCTGTACCGCCAAAATTCCCGTCTATCTGAAAAGGCGGGTGAGCACAAAACAGATTTTTATATGTTCCGCCTCCGCTGCTCATTTTCATCTCTGTATCGAAAGATGGTTCAAGAAGACTCTTTAAAAGTTTATAAGCACGATTGCCATCATGTAGTCTTGCCCAAAAATTAATTTTCCAAGCACGAGACCAACCTGTTCCTTCATCACCTCTTCTGTTTAATGTTTCTTTCGCAGCATCAGCAAGCTCCGGTGTTGAAATCGGTGAAATCTGATTAGAGGGATAAAGTCCATACAAATGTGAAACATGCCTGTGTTTAGGCTCATTCTCTTCATAATCTTCAAGCCATTCCTGAAGGTAACCCTCTTCACTTATCTGCATTGGCGGCAATTGAGGCAATGCCTCTTTTATCTTTACAGTTGTGCTGTCATCAATACCCAAAATCTCAGCAGCAGAAAGTGTATTCGTAAACAATTCTTTTACGATCTGAACATCCATTGTCGGTCCCATGCAAACAAAAACAGGTTGTTTGCTGCCGGGAAGATAGAAAGCATTCTCAGGTGAAGATGATGGGGCGGTTACAAGCCAGTTGTTACTTGGTTCGTGTATCATACTGCTCAGGAAAAAATCAGAAGCCCCTTTTAACACGTGATATATTGATTTGAGATAATCTTCATCCCCGTTAAATGTATAATGCTCCCATAGATGCTGACACAGCCATGCACCACCGGTATTTGTGGCTCCCCACGATGCATGTTCGCCCGGTGCAGTAAAACCCCAGGGATTTGTCATCATATGGGCTACCCATCCGTCAGCTCCGTAAAACGTCTCTGCAGTTTTTTCCCCTGAAGATACCAAAGACTCAGTCATTTTCAAAAGCGGCATATGAAGTTCTGACAAATTGCCCACCTCAGCAGGCCAATAATTCATCTGAACATTAATATTAAGATGATAATCGCCATTCCATGGCGTTTGAGTTTGATTTGCCCACAATCCCTGAAGATTCAGAGGCAAACTATTCTCGTTAGTGCCGCTTATCATCAGATAGCGCCCATATTGAAAATAAAGAGCTGCAAAAGCAGGATCATCTTTTGTTTTAAAATCAATCAGTCTCTGATCAGTTGGAGTAAGATTATCCTGCTCTCCTAAATCCAGTTTAACCCTGTCGAACTTTTCTTTGTATGCTTTGATATGATCTGCCTTAAGCCTGCTGTATGATTTAGTTTTAGCAATACTCATCAATTCGTTTACAGTCGATTCATAATCTTTATCCAGCATGTCCGTTGAAGTAGAGATTAATATAACTGCTTCATCCGCACCTGAAACTGATAATGAATTGTTTTCTGTAATTAATTGACCACCGGTATTTACAACTTCAAGCTTGGTCAAGTAACTCACTCCATTTTTACCATCATGCCCATCATTAAGCTGACCTTCTAAAAAGAGGACATTATCACGCACTGTTAAGAACCCACGTTCGGGCCTGGTTAAGTTCAATTTAAAAGAAACCGCATTCTTTTTATCAGCTGCAATACGAATAACTAATATATCATCGGTATGAGAAGTGAAATATTCTCTTGAATAGTTTACATCTCCTATTTTAAAATTAGTTGAGGCAATCGCATCATTTAACGAAAGTTGCCTCACATAATCAGATACCGACTCACTATCAGGGTCTTGAAGTGGATAGTCATAATCTATATTCAAATTTGCCAGCATCTGGAAACTTCCATATGGTGCATTTTTCCCGTTTCCCGATGCCGAACCCAACCCGCCGCATTGAAAGTGTTTATACATCAGGTTTTGCGCTTCAATATTTTTACCCTCCAATAGCAGTTTTTGAATTTCCGGTAAATATTTAATAGCCCCATGATTAAGCGCTTCCGGATCTTCACTTCCCGACCACATGGTTATGTCATTCAGTACTATAAGCTCTGAGAACACACCTCCATCGGGCATCATGCCGATTCTCCCGTTGCCTAAAGGAAGGGTTTCCTCCCAGGTTGAAGTAGGAACCTCATATCTTAATGATAGTTCTTGAAAGCCTTCATCATTTGTTGAGCAACTGATTGATATCAACACAGATGAGATAAGCAGTAAATAAAATAATCTTTTCATTTTTTGTTAAAAATATTATCGATTTCTATATTGGGCTCTTATTTAACTTAATATTATTTCCTATTTATCCTATTTATCCTATTTAGTTTTTCTTATATCAATAACATTTTGCAACTTGCAACAGAAGAAATACACGCAATAATTTCAATTACAAATTTATTAAATAAATGGCGTAAAGTTAAATATTAATTTAAAATACTTTTTTATTTATCTTAAAAATAAACAATCTGTTTAAGATGGAAATATTGAACTGATTTTACTTCAATTTTTTATGATCTGATCAGACAGACCATTGCACAAAAACTGTACAAAGTCCGTACAAACTCCTAACATAGCTTATATAAATATGAGGAGATAGCGGAGAAAATACGAACCAGCTACGAACTTGGTAAGAGCCAAGTATGACCAAAGTACAGTCAAAGTTCAGAGAAATCTATGATCAGTTTAATATCAAAAAGTATAGTCATTAAATCATTTCTTAAAGAAAGTAAATCGTTAAATACTGTAAGTTTGTATTCTTATTTATCTAATTCATCATTTAACCTCATCATGAAAAGAGGAAAATTGAAATATTTTTTAGCAGTTGATATCGGTGCCGGTAGTGGCAGAGCAATACTTGGTTCAATTCAAAACGAAAAAATTGAGTTTAATGAAGTGAACCGTTTTACTAATCCAATGATTGAAGTAAATGGTTTTCTCTACTGGGATATACTCCATCTTTATAATGAGATAATTGAATCAATAAAAAAAGTCAAAACGATGGGTGTTGAAATTACATCTGTTGGAATTGACACCTGGGGGGTAGATTATGTTTGTTTCGGAAACGACGGTAAACCTGTTGGTATGCCCTCGTCATATCGCAATAGTAACACTTTAGGTGCTCCAAATCGTTTTTTTCAAAAAATTAAAAAAGAGGATCTGTATCGTAAAACCGGTATTCAGATTATGAACTTCAACACACTGTTTCAGCTTGATACTCAGTTATCCGAAAACTCTTCAATATATCCGGTTATCGATAAGATTCTATTTATGCCTGATGCATTATCATATATGTTATCAGGAAAAATGGTGACAGAATATACCATAGCCTCTACATCACAGTTGATAAATCCTTATATAAGAAACTTTGATTCAGACCTGCTTAAATCTATAGGTCTTTCAGAGAACAACTTTGCTCCTTTAGTGTTTTCAGGCAATGAAATTGGTGAAATAAACAGTTCAGTAAAGAAAGCAACCGGAATGCAAAACACCAAAGTTATTGCAGTTGCAGGCCATGACACTGCATCGGCTGTTCTGGCAGTACCTGCAGAAAATAAAAACTTTGCCTACCTGAGTTCAGGTACCTGGTCGCTCATGGGGATAGAGTCTGAGCGGCCTGTAATCAATGAAGAAACGTACAATCTTAATTTTACTAACGAAGGCGGTGCCGACGGTTCGATCAGACTACTGAAAAACATTTGCGGAATGTGGCTCATCGAACAATGCAGAAAAGAGTGGAAAAAGGAGAACCCTGTTTCATTTGATGAAATAATACAGGCAGCTAATCAGGCAAAACCATTCTGCTATTTTATAAACCCTGACGCTCCTTGTTTTGCCAACCCTGACTCAATGATTAACGCGATAAAGGAATATTGCAGAGAGACCAAGCAGAATGTACCCGAAACAATCGGTGAAATAGCAAGATGCATTTATGAAAGTCTTGCATACAGGTATAAACAGGTGTTACTGAACCTTCAGAAACTGGCTGATTTTCCGATTCAGAAATTACATATAATTGGTGGCGGTTCAAAGAACAATATGCTTAACCAGTTCACAGCAAATGCTATCGGGATGCAGGTGGTTGCAGGTCCTTCTGAAGCTACTGCAATTGGAAATATCCTTATGCAGGCAAAGGCTTCGGAGTTAGTAGAAAATAAAAGTGCAATGCGGGAACTTGTAAGAAATTCAACCACTCTTGAAGTTTTTAACCCAATTGATACTAAATCTTGGGAAGAAAATTACCATAAATACCTTGAAGTTTACAGGGAAAACTAAAAAAAGAGGATTATTAAAACAGTCAGATTTAAATCTGAAATATCAATAAACCCAAATAGGAATAATCATTATTTAGCAAACAAATAGTCTATGAAAGAAGAACAAATCAGAAAAGCATACGAAGCAGCTAAAACAGAATATGCTTCGTTAGGAGTTGACGTTGACCAGGCAATAGAAAAACTTAATAACCTCTCAATTTCTATACATTGCTGGCAGGCGGATGATGTAATTGGTTTTGAAAATCCTGACGGTGAACTGACAGGAGGTATTCAAACCACCGGCAATTATCCGGGTAAGGCACGTACAATTAATGAATTGAGAAAAGATTTAGAGAAGGTTTTTAAATTGATTCCAGGAAAACACAGAATTAGTTTGCATGCTATTTACGGCGACTTTGGAGGTGAATTTACAGATCGTGACAAAATTGAACCGAAACATTTTCAGAGCTGGATTGACTGGGCAAAAGTTAACAATGTGATGCTTGACTTCAATTCAACATTTTTCTCACATGAGAAAAGTAATAGCGGCTATACACTTTCTGATTTTGATCCTGAGATAAGGAAATTCTGGAAAGATCATCTTCGTCAGTGCCGCAGAATTGCAGCTGAAATTGGCAGACAGCAAGGCGACCCATGTATTCATAATATCTGGATCCCAGACGGGGAAAAGGACAAAACTGTATCACGCATCGAGCACAGAAGACTTTTAAAGGAGTCGCTTGATGAAGTTCTGGCAGAAAAAATAAGTACTGAATATTTGAAAGACTGCGTTGAATGTAAATTATTTGGCATTGGAAGCGAAAGTTATGTTGTTGGATCTCATGAGTTTTATATGGGATATACAGTAAAAAACAACATGATGCTGACACTGGATGCAGGACATTTTCATCCGACTGAGACTATATCAGACAAACTATCCTCAATGCTACTGTTTGTTCCTGAAATAAACCTGCATGTCAGCCGCCCGGAAAGATGGGACAGCGATCATGTAGTGATACTTAACGATGAACTCCTTGCTATTTCTCAGGAGATTGTTCGCTCCGGTCAAATGGATAAAATTCATATAGGACTGGATTATTTTGATGCCTCAATCAACCGGGTTGGTGCTTATGTAGTGGGAATCCGTTCAGCTCAGAAGGCGATGTTGCAGGCTCTGCTGGAGCCTACAGAAAAGCTCAGGAACTTTGAAAAGCAGAACAAAAATTTTGAGCGTATGGCTTATCTTGAAGAATTAAAAGCTATGCCTTGGACAGCTATTTATAATTATTATTGTCAGCAGCAAAATGTTCCTGTTGGTGATAACTATATCAGTGAAATTCAGGAATACGAGGAAAATGTAACTTTAAAGAGAGTATAAACTATGAATACCTTAATCGGTTTATTGATAATAGCAGTGGGAAGTATGGGCCAATCAAGCTCATACGTCCCCATCAATAAGATAAAAGAGTGGTCGTGGGAAAACTTCTGGCTTACCCAGGGAGTTTTTGCATGGCTGATATTCCCTTTTCTGGGAGCCCTACTGGCGATTTCACTGCCTGAAATGTTTGAAATATACAAATCAAACTCTGCAGCAGCGTGGCAAGCAGTTGGTTATGGCGCACTCTGGGGAGTCGGAGGATTAACTTTCGGACTGAGTATGCGTTATCTTGGTATAGCTCTTGGTCAGTCGGTTGCATTAGGTACTACTGCTGCTCTTGGCACACTGATACCTGCTATGATTACGGGTGACCTGTTCTCACCAAAAGGATTGATTCTTCTTTTAGCAGTTGCAGTCACTTTAGTCGGAATTGCATTAGTGGGATATGCAGGCAGTCTGCGTTCAAAAAATATGACTGAAGAGGAGAAAAAGAAGGCTATTAAAGATTTTGCCCTGAAGAAAGGTCTGCTCATAGCCCTGTTATCCGGTGTTATGAGCGCCTGCTTCAACTTAGGGCTGAATGCCGGAATTCCTATCAGAGAAGCAGCTGTTGCCAGCGGTGCCTCAGATCTTTTTGCCCAGAATCCTGTGACTATGCTGGTTACAACAGGCGGTTTTTTCACCAATCTGTTTTACTGCTTGTACATGAACAGGAAAAATAAAACAGGTGGAGAAATAAGACGATCGTCAGGTTCTGTATTGACAAACAATTTACTTTTCTGTGCACTGGCAGGACTACTATGGTACTCGCAATTCTTTGGATTGGGAATGGGACAAAGTTTCTTTGAACCAAACAGTGTAATGATGGCGTTCTCTTGGAGCATACTTATGTCACTTAACGTTGTTTTCAGCAATGTTTGGGGTATAATCCTGAAAGAGTGGAAGGGAGCTGGAAAAAGAGCTGTTACATTCCTTGCACTTGGTATGGCAATATTGATATTCTCGCTGATTATTCCGAATTTGTTTTGATAATAAATAGTAGCCAATTAGAAATGAACGTCTTTTTTTCTATGTTATATTTTAATAATTCAGTACATTTATCACAAAAAAACTGAATTACCATGAGATATAACGATTTTGGAATCGACTTTAAATACCTGTTAGTCAGTGAAAGAGATAAAAAGTTTGGACTAACAGTGAACACTGTTGGTTTTCAGCCTATACCTCCAAATACTGTTTACCCATCCACAGAACATCCGAAAAGCTACTATTTTAACCCGGAAAAAGGCAGAATTCTATCTGAATATCAGATTGTTTATGTAAGCAAGGGTAAAGGAACCTTTAAGTCAGAATCAACAAAAAAAATAAATATCTCGAAAGGACAGGCAATAATTCTTTTTCCGGGACAGTGGCATACTTACTGTCCATTGAAAGAGTCAGGATGGAACGAATATTACATTGGTTTTGAAGGTGAAATTATCGATAACATTGTAAATAACGGGTTTATTTCACCCTCAAACCAGGTATTAAATGTTGGTGTGAATGAAGATCTTGTAAACTTGTTTACAACAGCAATGAGGGTAGCAAAAGAAGATAAAACTGCAGCCCAACAAAATCTTGCCGGTTTAGCTTTTAACATTCTTGGATCTATTCTGTCAATGGCTCAAAATAAGAACTTCGAAACTAATGATGCAGCCCTAAAAATTGAACGAGCAAAGGTGATAATGCTTGAGAACATCGGTAAGGAAATTAATGCCAAAGAGATTGCTGAAAATTTAGGAGTCAGTTACTCACTTTTCAGGAAAACCTTCAAAGAATATACAGGCTATGCTCCCGCACAATATTTTCAGGAGTTAAAGTTGAGAAAAGCAAAGGAACTATTGGCTGAGACTAACCTGCCCATAAAAGAAATTTCATATGAGTTGAATTTTAGTTCTTACGAATACTTTTTATCATTTTTTAAAAAAAGAGTTAAACTAACACCAACTGAATACAGGGATTCAGGACGTATTATTTAGCTCTTAATTATTTATTCAAATATGTTGAAAACAAAATTTCTAACTCCACTTATTATTTTATGCACATTATTTATTCCGGTTAATTCAATTGCACAAGAATATTTAAATGAAAGAACATTTTCCGGACATCTTGTAAAAGATGAAATTACGCGTGCATATTTGACTCCTTCAAAAATCATATGGCAGTCTGACGATCAAGATATTCATGTAAAAAATTCAGAAGTTTTACTGAGTCCGTTTGACGGTCAGCTCACTACCAGCAGCGAAGGTATGTGTATTTTAAAATCTGATGATGGTAAACAGGCATCTGTCTTGTTGGATTTCGGAAAAGAAATATATGGCGGAATTGAAATTGCTGCAGGCATAAGAAATGATAAGAATCCGGTTAAAGTGAGAGTCAGATTGGGAGAGTCGGTTACAGAAGCTATCAGCGACTGTATCGATAATACATACCCGGGAATGGGTTCTGCGACTAACGATCATTCATTGCGTGATTTTACTCTTGAACTGCCCTGGTTGGGAACAGTTGAAATTGGAAGTTCTGGGTTCCGGTTTGTAAGTATCGATTTGCTGGAAAATGACGTGGAACTGCCCATACGTTCCGTTAGAGCGATAGCCCGGTATAGAGACATTCCCTATCTTGGTTCTTTTCATTCCAGCTCGGAGAGATTAAATAAAATTTGGGAAACGGGAGCTTATACAGTTCACCTCAACATGCAGGAATACCTTTGGGACGGTATTAAACGTGACCGACTTGTATGGCTCGGTGATGTGCACCCCGAAGTAAAGACTATCAACAATGTTTTTGGTGATCAGGAGGTTGTGAGAAAGAGTCTTGATTTTGGAAGGGATACTACTCCCCTGCCCGGTTGGATGAATGGAATGTCTTCATATTCATTATGGTGGATCATTTCTCACAGAGATTTTTACCTGTATAACGGTGATCTGGATTATTTGAAGGAGCAACAGGAGTATTTAACTGAATTGATCGGACAAATTGTAACAAAAATTGATCCCGACGGAGAGGAAAAACTTGATGGCGGAAGGTTTTTGGATTGGCCCACTTCAGAGAATCCTGATGTTATTCATTCCGGACTACAGGCACTGATGCTCATCACTATGGATGCAGGAAAAGAAATAGCAGGCTGGCTAAACGACGAGGAACTTGAAAAAACATGCAATGCAGCAATAAGATTACTGGAAAAACACAAACCTTCAAGTCACAACAATAAGCAGGCAGCGGCGCTTCTTTCACTTGCAGGAGTATTATCTCCCGAAGATGCGTCGAGTGTATTGCTTAAAGACGGCGCAAATGATTTTGCTACTTTCTACGGATATTATATGCTCGAGGCACTTGCAAAAGACGGCAAATATAATGAGGCCATGGAAATTATCTCCGATTATTGGGGTGCCATGATTGATTTAGGAGCAACAACATTTTGGGAAAACTTCAATTACAATGAAAGACATAATGCAGTTAGAATTGATCATTTGCCCGATGAATCAAAGTTTAATATTCATTCCGACGGAGGTGACCATTGCTATATCGGACTGAGAGCAAGTCTTTGCCACGGATGGGCTTCTGGGCCAACCGCATGGCTCACCGAACATGTTTTAGGTATTCAGATTATTGAACCCGGTGCTCAAGTAATCAGAATCTCTCCAAACCTTGGTGATCTGGATTTTGCAGAAGGATCTTTCCCTACCCCGTATGGCGTTGTTAAAGTAAAACATTTTAGAAATGAAGAGGGAGAGGTTGTGAGTGTAGTTGAGGGGCCGGAGGAAATTACGATTAATGTTATTAAAAATACTCCCCCCTCCCAAATCGATTCAAACGCACACTGGATTGGGGCAATTCGTCGCGAATACTCAAATATTCCTGAAGGGAGAACTTATCACGGCTTGTCCATCAATTCCGAAATGGGGAAGAAGTGGCAGGAAACTCACCCTCTTTCAAAAAGAAGTATAATGATGAGAAAAGAGTTTTCAACTGACAAAAAAAATAAAAAGGTAAAAGATGCAGTTATTAACATCAGTGGTTTAGGACATTATGAGTTGACTATGAACGGTGAAAAAATGGGCGAGTCGCAATTTGATCCCATGTGGAGCGATTATGATAAAACCGTGTATTACAATTCATTTGATGTAACTGATCTTTTAGAAACGGATAATGCAATTGGTGTGTTGTTAGGTAATGGTTTTTATAATCAGCAAGGCGGCAGGTATGTTAAAATGCAGATTAGCTTTGGTCCCCCTACACTATTTTTCAAAATGAATATCACTTATGATGATGGTTCCGTTAAAGAGATCGTTTCGGACAACAGCTGGAAATACTCACTCAGTCCGATAGTTTTTAACGACATGTATGGTGGTGAGGATTATGATGCACGACTCGAACAGCCGGGATGGGACAGCTTCGGGTTTGATGACTCTCACTGGACTCCGGTGGTAATTCAGGATGCACCGAAAGGGAAATTGTTTCCTCAGACTACCTACCCGATAAAAGTAATGGAAACTTATTCTGCTCAATCTGTCAAAAGGGTTAATAATTCATATGTGTTTGATATGGGTCAGAACCTCTCGGGTTTACCAAGGATTAAAGTTAAAGGGAAAAAAGGAGATAAAATAAGATTGACTCCTGGAGAAAATGTACACGAAGACGGATCGGTAAATCAGTCGCAATCCGGTAGTCCCTATTACTTTGAATATACCCTTAAAGGCGGTGAAGAGGAGATTTGGCAGCCTCGTTTCTCTTATTACGGCTACAGATATTTACAGGTTGACGGGGCAAAACCGGCTTCAGACAGTGATGAGAGAGATGTTCCTGAGATAAAGGATATTGAGTCACTGTTTATATATAATTCCAATCCGCAAGTATCAACATTCAACAGTTCAAACGAGATTTTTAACAATACACACAGGCTGATAGTAAATGCGATGAAAAGCAATATGCACGCAGTGTTTACTGATTGTCCCCATAGAGAAAAATTGGGATGGCTGGAACAAGTTCATCTTAATGGACCTGGACTATTTTATAATTTCGATCTTACCACCTTCGCTCCAAAAATCATGCGGGATATTCGTGACTCACAACTTCCTAACGGCTTGGTTCCTGACATTGCTCCAGAATATGTGATATTTGAAGGTGGTTTCAGAGATTCTCCCGAATGGGGAAGTACGTCCGTAATTCTGCCTTTTATGTATTATCACTTTTATGGCGACAACTCATTGATAGTCGAATATTACGACGTTATGAAGAGATATGTTGATTACCTGACATCTACTGCAGATAATCATATTGTTTCTCATGGGTTGGGCGACTGGTGCGACTACCGTGAAGATCAGCCTTATGGTGTTTCTCATAATACTCCTGTTGCACTATCTGCTTCAACCCATTATTATATGGTTATCGATTATCTTGTTCAGGCTGCTGATATTACAGGTAATGAGGAAGATAAAGCAACTTATTCTAAATTGAGGAATGAGGTGAGGGATGCTTTTAACAGGGAGTTCTTTAATGAAGAGGGCAGGTATTACGGTACTGTAAGTCAGGCCTCTAACGCTATGCCGTTATTCGCGGGACTTGTTGATCCGCAGAACAGAGTAGCGGTTCTAAACAATTTGGTTAAAAATATTGAGGAAAGAGGATTCCGACTGTCTACCGGTGATGTAGGCAACAGGTATCTATTTCAAACATTAGCTGATAATGGATTGAATGAAATTATGTTTAAGATGCATAATCACGAAGAGGTGCCGGGTTACGGGTTTCAACTGCAGTTTGGAGCTACTACTCTCACAGAACTTTGGGATCCGAGAGCGGGTGCATCATGGAATCATTTTATGATGGGACAGATCGAAGAGTGGTTTTTTAAATCTTTAGCAGGAATAAGATCTGAGGATAACAGTGGCTTCAAGAATATAATAATCGCTCCTCAACCAGTTGGTGATTTAAAATTTGTTGAAGCATCATATCAAACTTTGTATGGGAAGATAAGTGTTGACTGGAAGAATGAAAATGGCACTTTTACTCTCAATGTGTCTGTACCGGTAAATTGTACTGCAAAAATATATTTACCCAACGAATCTCAGTTTAAAACCGTTGGCAGTGGAAAACACACGTTTACGAAAGAATTATGATGCTTTTTAAGTTATTTTTCGCATCTTTGGTAAAGTAAACTTAAAAATCAATCATATGAAACACTTTTTAGTTTTTATTCTGCTCTTTACTCCTTTTGTATATTCATTTGGACAAAATAACTCTGCAAATGAAGCAGGGAAAATAAATGTTATTGTGATAGGTGCTCACCCTGATGATGCTGATGGTTCAACCGGTGGTACTGCAATTAAATTTGCAGAACTTGGCCATAATGTTCTTTTTGTTTCATTAACCAACGGAGATGCGGGACATCAATCTATGGGTGGTGGTGCATTAGCAAAAAGAAGAAGAGCAGAAGCTGAAGAGGCTGGTAAAAGATTTGGTGTTAAGTATCTGGTACTGGAAAATCATGACGGAGAACTTCTTCCTACTTTAGACTTAAGAAAGGATGTTATCAGGTTAATCAGGGAATGGAATGCTGATATAGTAATTGGTCCCAGGCCAAATGATTACCACCCTGATCACAGAAATACAGCAACTGTTATACAAGATGCAGCATATCTGGTGATTGTGCCTAATGTGGTTTCTGATACCCCTCCTTTAAAAAAGAACCCTCTGTTCCTTTATACACAAGACAGGTTTCAAAAACCTTATCCTTTCGAACCTGATATTGCAATCGATATCTCAGATGTTTTCGATAAAAAAATATATGCTATGGCTGCACATGAATCTCAGTATTTTGAGTGGTTGCCATGGACTGTTGGAGTTGAGGCTCCATCGGGAGATAATGAAAGAATTGAATGGCTCAAATCAACTCGTGCGAGAACTATCATACCTTCCGTAAGAAAATCACTGAAAAAATGGTATGGTGAAAAACAAGGTGAAAGCATAATACACGCAGAAGCTTTCGAAATATGTGAATATGGGTCCCGGCCAACAGAAGAGCAAATAAAAGAATTGTTTCCTATGTTGAAATAAATAACAAATTATAAATAGCTCATATATAACTCATTTGTTCCTATGTCAAAAACATACAAATACATTCTACTAATTATTCTATTAATCTTCAGTTATAACCTTAAAGGAAAGTCATCTTTCACTCTGGTAAATTTACAAACAGACTATATTGAAAACCCCATTGGAGTTGATAATCCTAATCCTAGATTGACCTGGAGTATTGAGAATAATAGGCAAGGTGCTAAACAGACAGCTTATAGATTGATTGTTGGAACTAATAGAGAGAAAGTAAACAACATTGGTAGTAATACTCCTGTTTCCGGCAGTTTTAACGGAATTAGCTGGGATACAGGGGTTGTGAAGTCAGATATTCAACTTATTACTTATGCTGGTGCAAATCTTGAACCTTTTACAATATATTACTGGAAAGTAATTACATGGGATGAAGAAGAAAATGAAAACAGCTCTGATATTAAGACCTTCGAGATGGGTATGGTGGATATATCCAACTGGAATGGCAACTGGATTAGTGATGGAGGAGATATTAATTATAAACCGGCACCATATTTTCGTAAAAAATTTAATTCAAAAAAAGAGATTGAGTCTGCTCGCGCATACATAGCAGTTGCAGGTCTATATGAATTATATATTAACGGAGAAAAGATAGGAAACCAACGCCTGGACCCAATGTATACTCGATTTGACAGAAGAAATCTTTATGTCACACATGATGTAACATCACAAATTAAAAATGGTGAAAATGCTATAGGGGTAATATTAGGTAATGGATGGTATAACCATCAGTCACTGGCTGTATGGGACTTTGAAAGAGCTCCATGGAGAAACAGACCCGCGTTTTGCCTGGACTTGCGAATTACTTATACTGATGGGAGCGTGGAAACAATCCCCACCGATTTGAGCTGGAAAAGATCTGATAGTCCAATTATTTTTAATAGTATATATACTGCTGAACATTACAATGCAAACCTTGATAAGGAAGGCTGGAGTGAACCTGTTTTTGATGATTCAAAATGGCAAGGAGTAAGGCTAAGATCTGCCCCTTCAACTAATATTACTTCTCAACAATTGAGACCTATCAGAAATGTACAAACAATCCCTGCTGTTGATTACAAAAAAATTAATGATAGTACATATTTCTACGATTTCGGACAAAATATGTCTGGAGTTACTAAAATCAATATTTCAGGAATTGAAGGTACAGAGGTAAGAATAAAGCATGGGGAGCGACTTGATGAAAATGGTCGTATTGATCTGTCTAATATTGATGTTTACTACCGTGGTGATAATGAAACGGATCCTTTTCAA
>JAQVXD010000070.1 GCA_028709385.1 Fermentimonas sp. | reverse complement strand
CTTAGAAAGTTCAAACAGCTAAAGGATGAAGAAGATAAGAAAGAAGAGGTTTAAATCTGAAGCAGGTGCAGGCACAGGCATAGTATGGCGAATATGTTGTCGTAGTATTATCTTTTCCTCCAATCGTTGCTCTCAGCTTTGTCGGGTATATTAGTAAGCATTACTGCAATAAGGACCATTAGGCCACCGGTTTGAGTAGGGATGAAATAGAATGTATCCGCAAGGGAATTAAATAGGGGAAATACTCATCAAGTCTGGTAATTTAGAAAGTCTGGGCTTACAGTGGAAGAGTTTATTAACTTAACGAATTAAGTATTATACAACAACCTTAACCCTCTAAACAGAGGGTTTTTCTTTTTTCCAGGACGTTACAATGTAATCGGTTCCATAGTACGCGATGAGAGTCAGTGTATTGAGCTATTTAGGTGGTAATTTAGTATTTGGAAAATGAAAAATGTAAATGTTAACCGACAATTGATTGTAACTATCAGGTTAAAAAACACGGAAAATATTTTTAGTAATGCTGACATACTCGTGTCACACAGAACTAGTACTATCCATAATATAGAGCTTAATTGCTGGTCAAGTAAGAAAAACCGGAATGCCTCTTTGGAAGCAATAGTGAAGCAGGTTTTTCAATGCAAGAATTAAATACTTTTCCATTTTTATAAGCAATTATGTTCATTCCTGGAAGGGTTGACCATTGCCCTCGTCATTCAGAATGAAATCTATCATCGAGCCAAATGTTGAAGTTGTGGGGATAGGGGGAAGGGAGTGAAAAAGATGACGGATGGGAGACTTAAGATTCAAAATATCGGATAAAACCTATAGAAATCAGGTAATAAGAAAGTTGAAAGGGGAGATGAGAAATAATGCTAAAAAAGATAGGCAAAATTATGGCACTATTGTTCTTGCTGAATATATTTTTCGCGATACCAGTATTAGCGGATGAAAATGAAGATATTACAGCTTATGATCGGATAGTTCAGGATAAAATGGCTAATCAAGAAGAACCGAAAAGCGAAACGGAATCTCAATCATTCCAGCTGGTTCAAGATGACCTGATAAAGAAATTGAATAATCCGGATGATGTAAAAAATACCCTGGCTAACGATACAATTTATGAACGTGAACCCAACAATACCATATCAGCTGCAGATCAGATTTATCTTAATTATTATGTTACTGGTACCAATTCATCATGGTATGATATAGATTATTACAAATTAACCATAACTCAATCCGGTACCCTGTTAATAGTAGGGGTGGCAGGTGCTTATGACAAATACATGGCAATAGGACTGGAGGACCGCAATGGTAATAATTTAGAATACTCTTGGACATACACTAGCCAAGACGGTACTACTGGTCAAGTTTTGGAAAGCTATGTTAGTCCGGGCACGTACTACATAGTGGTCTTTGGAATGCCACTCTACATGGGTTCGTCATACTATCCACTAGTTGGGGAAAGGTATATGTTTTTGACCAGTATGTCTGCAAGTGGAGGCGGAGGTGGCGGAACGGTATCAGATACTACTCCACCAACGGTTAGCTCTACTGATCCTCAAAAATCGGCAACCAATGTGCCTATTGATAAGACCTTTGTTTTCACCTATAATGAGCCAATTAAAATCATTAATGGAAGTAAAATTTATTTCTTTAACTGCGACACCTATGTGCGCACTTATACTCAGAGCAGGGTGGAAGGCAATAAATTGTATATTACACCTAACACCAACTTCCTCGCTTATACGAAGTACATGGTAAATGTAAACTCGGGAGGAGTAACTGATCTTAGCGATAATGCCCCCAGCGATTATTATTGGTCTTTTACGACCGGTGGTAATGCCGCCAGCTCAGTTTTAGTCATATCTGTAAGCTTAGACAAAACCAGTACTAGTATTACCAAGGGAAATACTGAAACCCTCATCGCGAGCATAAACCCCGCTAATGCTACTAATAAAGCGCTAAGCTGGTCTAGTAGCAATCCTTCTGTAGCTACAGTTAATAACAGTGGAGTAGTCAGTGCAGTTAGTACTGGAAGTGCTACAATTACGGTAACAACCACTGATGGCGGGAAGACAGCTAACTGCTATGTAACAGTAACTGAACCTGTAACCGCTGTTACATCAGTTAGTTTGAACAAGAATAATACAACTATAGTTAAGGGCAATAATGAAACCCTGATTGCTACCATATACCCAGCTAATGCCACCAATAGAACGATTTCCTGGATTAGCAGTAACCCCTCAGTGGCTACGGTCAATGCCAACGGAATAGTTAGCGCTGTAAGTACAGGTATGGCTACCATTACTGCGATTTCAGCTGATGGTGGAAAGGTCGCTACCTGCAAGGTAAGCGTGACATCCAACGGGAACTATAAAGACTGGACGGACCAGGTCAATGTCCCACCAGACAAATTCTGGACAATAAAATTCAATCTTGATGTGGGTGCCACATCTGTTAATGATAACAATGTTTATGTTAGCCAAGATTTTGACGGCAACAATAAAATACTTGGTACAGAAGCAAAAATCTGTCCCACCAACCCCAAATGGCTACTGCTTTATCCTCCGCAGGGAGGATGGAAGGCAGGAGAAAGCTATTATCTGTTTATCAGTAAAGATCTAAAGTCAGGATCCGGTAAGTCTCTGGGTAGCCCGGTACGGATGAAATTTGTTATTGCCAGTGATAAGGGCGGTGCCACCGTATCGGAGGTCCCCTTTTCCGAAAGATAAGAAGTATAATATTCATGGCAGATAAATAAAGGGAGATATTAATCGTGACAAAAACCAGGCGTTTTTCAATATGCTTTTTAATACTTTGCCTCTGCTTATTTCTGGTAGCTTCGATTGTTGCTGCTCAAGATATGAGCCCAACAATCGAAGCTGAGATGGCAAAAGCAAAAAGTCACAACCACTCTCTTATCGTTCAATATAAAAATACTAATCTGTTGAGAAAGCAGCTAACTTCAATTCCGAATGTGGGTGTTATCAAAAGCGAGCAGATAGCACCCGGAATTGAACTGCTACAGCTGAATGAAGATACCAACAAGATAGCTATGCTGGCAACTTTGAAAAAGGATGATAATGTCCTTTTCGTAGAGGAAAACCGGGTGTTAAAACTACACAGTCTTCCTAATGATCCGGGATATGTTAATCAATGGGCATTAAAAAATATAAAGGCGGTAGAAGCGTGGGATAAAATGTCGGGGGCTAAGCAGAAAATAGTTGTGGCGGTAATTGATTCAGGAATAGAAATGAATCATTCGGATTTAATAAACCGCATCGATTCCCGCGGGTATAATTTTATTTCCAATAACAGTAAAACCTATGACATTAATGGGCATGGTACGGCTGTATCCGGAATTATTGCCGCCCAGACGAATAATCTAACCGGGATGGCAGGGGTAGTGGGTACTCTAAATGTGAAGATAATGCCATTACAAACCGCCGACTCCGCTGGAGACAGCTATGTCTCTAATGTAATACGGGCCATTGACTATGCTATAGAGCAACATGTTGATGTAATCAATTTAAGTATGGGTAGTACTAAAATTTCCGATATAGAGAACGCGGCTATTCAAAGGGCTATTCAAAAGGGAATTGTTGTGGTTGCTTCGGCTGGTAATGATGGTAACTCTGTTTATGAGTATCCTGCTTCCTATGAAAATGTAATTTCAGTAGGTTCCATTTCCTCGGATAATAATAGATCTAATTTCTCTAATTATAATAATAAGGTCGATGTGGTCGCTCCAGGGGAACAAATATACAGCTGTGCACTCCAAAGTTCCTATAGATATCTGAATGGAACCTCTTTTTCTGCGCCAATCGTATCTGGAGTCGCTGCTTCATTGAGGGCCATGGATCCGTCCTTAAGTCCCCAGCAGATTGAGAGTATTATAACTGATACTGCAGTTGATAAGGGTAGTAGTGGTAGAGACAATTATTACGGTTTTGGCCTGCTAGATTTCTCAGCGGCCGTAAACAGGATAGCTAAGGTATCCGTTTTGGTATTATCACTGGATCAGGCTAAAATTGACCTAACTATAGGCGATTCGACCAGATTAACAGCCAATATATTACCGACCAATGCCAGCAATCAGAATATTTCATGGGCCAGCGATAACCCGGACGTTGCAAATGTTGATAGTCAGGGACTAGTGACTGCCATCGCCCCGGGTGAGGCTACTATCATAGCCATAAGCGAAGATGGGGGTAAAACTGCTAGCTGCATAATAAAGGTATTGGCGCCAATAGTACACGTAAGTGAAATTAAAATGGACAGGGAAGTACTAATTTTAACAACCGGGAGTACGGTTCAACTGACGGCAACAGTGTTGCCAACCGATGCGTCAAAGCAAACGCTATCCTGGGCTAGTGATAACTCTATGGTGGCAACCGTTAACAACAATGGCCTGGTTACGGCGCTGGGATCAGGTGTAGCCACGATCATAGCCGTTAGTGAAGATGGGGGTAAAACCGCGATTGTCAGGGTGACCGTAAACGATGCTCAGATACCTTCCTTTGCAGGTAAGGAATGGAAAAACCAGCTTGAGGTGCCGATTAATAAAGAATGGACTATTAAGTTTAATTCTGAACTGGATATTACCACCATTACCAATTCCAATATTTATGTTAGTCAGGATATCATAGGTAACGACAAAATCCCTGGAACATCGGTAGAAATATCCTCTATTAATTGCTGCTGTATACTGCTAAGTCCACCTAAGGGAGGCTGGAAAGTGGGAGAAAGCTATTATCTGTTTATTACTAAGGATGTTAAATCAGCATTTGGTAAGCCGCTGGACAGCCCTATACGGATGAAATTTGTTATTGTCAAGGGATAGCGTAATAAGGGGAAGATGGTTGGATGCCCAGACCTTCTGAATGCTATTCTAGGATTACAGAATAATAATATGATTGAAGCTATTATTTACCTGAACCCATATACTGATAAGGAATATGATGAGGCGAAATAATCTATATTAGATATTAAGGTAAAGACTGGTACCGAGGAATTAATTGACATAGAAATCCAGATTAGAGATGTTGACAATTATCGCAAACGATCCCTGTATTACTGGTCCGCCTTGTACAAGGAACAAATGATTGCAGGCCAGGCTTATGAGGAACTTAAAAAATGCATTGTCATTAACATTATGGACTTTAATCTCATTTATGAAAATCCTCATTATCACAGCTTATTCAGAATAATGGAGAAGGACCGAGGTATAGAACTCCTGGATGACCTGGAGATTCATTACCTGGAACTGGTTAAACTGGATCAATCCCAGGACATTAACGAAATGGACCCCCTGGAGGAATGGCTTATCTTTATTAAAGATGCAGCCAATGATAAAAAGATGGAGTTATCAAGTCTGGTAATT
>JAQVXD010000069.1 GCA_028709385.1 Fermentimonas sp. | reverse complement strand
CCGATCTTTCTAACAATTTCTTTCATTTTTTAACCAATCCGCTTTTATACTTTTCATTTACAGGAATATTGAAACAAATCCGATGGTAAAAATTCAAATTGCCGCACATCCTAAAAAGAGGCTTGTCGACTTTTAACAGCTCCAGCGACTTGACTTGAAAGGACTTGTAATCAAAATCTTCCATAATTTAGACCGTTGTGTAAAAGTAATAAAAAAATGATTTATTCTTTGACACAGTTTACTTTACAGTCTCGTTTATAATCACTTTTCTACGCCGTCTGACCACCGGTTTTAACATGCTGTTTTTTCAACGCTCTCCCAATAGTCATTGTTGAAAGATGACTATTGTTCTTTCATAATAAAAATATTGAGATACGTTGTGCTCTCCAGTTGTGTCTTCTCCTAATATCAAGGATAGGAGTTTCAATTTCGTCTGTGACCTTAAGGTTAGTGAGGGTTTTTAGAACGTTTCAACTTATCTGACAATTTTAAATCTATGTCTGATTTTGACCTTTCAATCCATCTATAAAGTGTAGATTGGGAGATACTACACTTTATAGATACTTTATACTGATCCTAGCTCTTCGTAAATATGGAGCCACTTTTGGCGTAATTTTATATTCCGTTCTGCATTTTTCATGACCGAAAATTAAAGCATCCCGACAACTTTACAAAATCAAAAAGTATCGTTTCTATTGATATGTTACAGATTTTACTCCCGGACTCATTACTTTTTGTGAAACTTTGATAATAACATTCTCACTTTTCAAAAGCTTTAAGAATTTTGGCGTTTTCTTTATATCGTCCAAAACATACACAAAAAAGATACCAAGCAAAAATATTTGTTCATTATCCGAGTGTTGTGTAAAGCTATTTAGATCCTTTCTTGAATTAGAAGAAAAGAATGAAATAACTAGAAATATGGGTTTAGACGATTCCTCTTTCTATCCTCCTGTCGGATCTCACCATTAATGCCACGATCTATATTATTGAGAGCATTTTCATCTTCCTGACCATCATCTCCACCATTCTCTGATTGCATTTAGGAAAACAAAAATTAGAAAAATAATTTCAACTACAATTAATGTCGCGATAAAACTACAAAGAATGTCTGAGTAACACTACAATAAATGCCGATATATCGCTACAAAAATTTAAAGAAATAGTTGTTGGTATAACGTAACCACAGTTACGGTAACCCAAATTCCATCAATATGACACAGCAATGCATACAAGCCTTAGATTCTTTGTGGCGGAACGGCTCTTGCCATACAAAATATGATATATCGAAAGAAGAGATGCGTGAATATATTCTCCAAAAACTGAAAAACGTTGACCAGCAAAGAGGTAGACAGTCATAATTCCTGACTCGCATAAACAATTAATCGTTGCAAAAATTATATCAGATTTAGCAATTATTTAGGTAGACATTAACATTTAATTTCATTAATTTTGTGAAAAAATTTCTCGTTTTTATATTATATAAAAATGAGCGATTGGTATTAATTTATGTAACAATTTACCCTAAAATAAATTATGAATACCAAGACGTTTTAAATATACGACTTGATAGTTTGTGAGGTATGCATAAGTTTAGACTATAATACAACAGTATTCTTGAATTAATAAAAAAGCAGGACTAAGGACCTGCTTTTCACTTTGAATCAATTTTTTTATTAATTAAAAATTTATAAATATGATAATCCGACGTGCAAAATTGAAAAAAGGAAGTCCCTTTTTTCCTCTATTTTGTTTCATTGCGCTATTTATGATTTCAAATACGCAATGGATAAAAGCTGATGTAAATAGTACTTCAGTTTTAGTAGCCGCTCCTCAACAAGACAGAGTGACCGGTAAGGTGGTTGATACTGAAGGGCTGCCGCTAATTGGTGTGAATATTATTGAAAGAGGAACGACCAACGGTACCATTACGGATATCGATGGAAATTTTACTCTTAATTTAACTACATCTCAACCCACATTAAAGATTTCTTATATCGGTTTTGATACCCAAGAAGTGGCTGTAGGTGGAAGAAGCGTAGTGCAAGTAACTTTAAAAGAATCTGCAAGCTATCTGGATGAGGTAGTAGTGGTAGGTTATGGAACCATGAAACAGCGAGATCTCACGGGAGCTATTGCAACAATTAAAGCCACTGATATGATTGCCGAGAGTCCCCGTTCAATACAGGACCTCCTCAGAGCTAATGCTGCCGGGGTTACTATTGGTTTTGCCAACTCTGCAAAGGGAGATGCCGGAATGCAGGTAAGAGGAAAAGGAACCCTGAAAGCAGGTTCGTCGCCCCTTATTGTTCTTGACGGGGTTATTTATGAGGGTTCATTAACTGACATTAATCCTTTGGATATTGCAAGTATTGATATTCTTAAAGATGCAAGTTCAGCTGCAGTGTATGGCGCTAAGGCTTCAAATGGGGTTATAATACTTATGACTCAAAAAGGGGCTCAAACGGGTAAACCTTTGGTAAATTTTAATACTTCAATAGGATTTGTTCAGTCAGCGAACCAGCCTGAGGTGCTGGATGCAGAAGGCTTCCTTAAATTCAGAGAGGCATATGAAATCGGAAGAAGGACTGATGAATATCACGAGCAGTACCCGCAAATGTTTACAGATCCACGAAAATTGCAAGGTGTAAATCAATTGGACTGGTATAATTATGATCAAAAAACTCCGGTTAGCTCCTTTACAGAAGAGGGATTGATTACTTCATGGCTTTCTCGTTTGGATATGAAACAACCGGAAATAGATAACTACTTGAAAAACAGGATTACCAATTGGCCCTCACTTGTGTTCCAGACTGGTTTGCAGCAAGATTATCAGGCAAGCATTTCGAACAGAACCTCTGACGGCTCTTCATACTACTGGTCATTGGGTTATTCAGACAGGGAAGGTATAATTACAGGCAACAGGTTTCAGACATTCAGAAGCCGGTTGAATCTGGAGTCAAAGATTGCACCTTTCCTGAGGGTCGGATTGAATGCAGGTTTTTCATCAAGAAATGAAGGATTCCTACAGGCAGATTGGGATCAAATGGTTAATATCTCCCCTTATGGATCGAATAACATCGGTGATGAAACTATACGTATGTTCAACTGGAGGTATCCTACAGACGATGTTACTCCGAAGAATCCATTTTTCGATAATCTTTACATAGATAGAAAAAATCTTTATACCACTCTGAATGGCAACATGTATGCTATTGTAACTCTTCCTTTTAACATTGAGTATCAGGTGAATTATATACCATACTTAGAATTTAGAGAGTATTACAATCATGAATCGACAAAACATTTTGAATGGGCTGTAAATGGGGGAAGAGCCGAAAGAACAACGCATAAAAGATACAACTGGCAGATTGACAATATATTGAGATTCAAGCAACGTTTTGCCCAGGATCACAATGTGGAAGCTACCCTCCTTTTTAATGCCGAAAAAGGTCAATATTGGTCACAGACAATGACAACTACCCAATTTTCTCCGAGTGATGTGTTGGGATATCATAGAATGCAGGCGGGTACTGTACCTTTAAATGAAAGCAACGATACGTACAGAACAGGTGATGCGCTTATGGGAAGACTTTTCTACTCATACAAAGATCGCTATATGTTGACAACGACCGTTCGTAGAGATGGATATTCTGCTTTTGGCCAGAAAAATCCAAGAGCAACTTTTCCTTCTATTGCTTTGGGTTGGATATTTACTGCAGAAGATTTTGCTGAACCGATAACTGACTGGTTTGATTATGGTAAACTTCGTTTCTCGTGGGGTGAAAACGGTAACCGCGATATTGGTCAGTATGAGGCTCTTTCAGACATGACTTCGGGCGCGCATCCCTATATTGATCAATCAGGTAATCTTTATATTACGTCTCAACTGTATGTGAACAGAATGTCGAACTCTGAATTGAAATGGGAAAGAAAAGCTTCATATAATGCAGGTTTAGACTTTTCATTTTTAAATAACAGGTTAAGCGGATCAATCGATGGTTATATTGCAAACACTTTTGATTTGCTGGTTGACAGGGTTCTTCCTGAAATTATTGGGTTTAATAGTGTAGCCGCCAATCTGGGTCAGTTACAAACAAGGGGTTTCGAATTAACGCTGAATGCAGGGATTATTGAGAGACAGAATTTCTCATGGAATGCCAATGCCAACTTCTTTCTAAACAGAAGAGAGATCAAAACTCTTTATGGAGATATGGTGGATGTTCTGGATAATGAAGGAAATGTAATTGGTCAAAAAGAAGCCGATGACATTAAGAACGAATGGTTTATAGGTAGAGATCCGGATCAGATCTGGAATTATGAACATATCGGTGTATGGCAGGCTGAAGAAGCAGAGGCCGCAGCTGTATATGGATTGCAGCCGGGCGACTTTAAATATAAAGATCAGAACGAAGATGGCGTGATGACGGATGCTGACCGTATTTTCCAGGGTTATTCAACCCCCAGGTTCAACTGGACACTGCGTAATGATTTTGTTTTTAACAAGAACCTGTCGCTTTCATTCCTGATGTATTCAAATTGGGGACAATATGGATCTTTTAACCGTGCATCAAACAGTTCCGGTTTCAAGGACAGGGTTTCAGAATATGTTCAACCCTACTGGACACCTGAGAACAAGATCAATGATTATGCAAGAATTGGCTCTAAAAATGATGGTACAATATATAGAGAGAAATCTTTTATACGTTTGGATAACATTACATTATCATATAAAGTTCCTGGAAATTTATTAGAAAGAATTTCAGTGCAAGATATGACGCTGTCGCTTACGGCAAGAAACGTTGCAGTTTTCGCACCTCATTGGAATTTCTGGGATCCGGAAAATAGTAATCCTGCTCCGCGCAGTATCAATGCTTCAGTGAATTTCACTTTATAAAATCAGTTATTATGAAAAGAAAATATAGAAATAATAAAATATCAGTTACTGCAATCGCATTGTTGACTGGAATTATATTGACCACTTACAGTTGTAGTGACTCCTGGCTTGAACCCAAACCTTTGTCGTTCTATACTCCTGAGAATGCTTATGTAGACGCGGCAGGTTTTTATTCAGCTATCACTACTTGTGAGAGAAACATGCGCCACGAATATTTTGGTGACGGTGCTCCTATTTTGACGGAAATGATTCTTTCAGATATTGCAGTTGAAGGTACAACTGATAAGGCGGGTCCCCAGATGGATTTGGATGTGGCGTTGTTACCTGATGCAAATTTAAATAGTGCTGACAGAACGAAAGTTGGTTGGTATTGGTATGAAGGCTACAAGGGAATAAAATATGCAAATGTTGTAATTGCCAGAATTGATGATGCAAAATTTGCAAATGAAGAGGAACGCAATGCAGTACTCGGTTCAGCATATTTTCACAGAGCTTACAGATATATGAAGCTGGTTCACCAGTTTGGAGATGTTCCCTATCTCGATTGGGAGATTAATGCTCCTAAATATGATTTTTATTC
>JAQVXD010000032.1 GCA_028709385.1 Fermentimonas sp. | reverse complement strand
ACTTCGGATACTACTTGTAGCTTAAACGATAAACTGTAGTCTCTTTGAGTGCGTTTTACATAAAACAAATCATCTTCTTTTTTCATAAGTTCTTTTTTTATGTAACGGTATTGTAGGACGAGACATAATAATATTAAAAAAAACGCCTCCGATTGGGGGCGTTTTTTTTATATCTTTATTCAAGGATTAGTTAAGCAGCGTAAAAAAAGCCGGACATATCATACCCGGCTTCTTTTTTTCCAGTAAGTACAAATGTAATCTATGCTGGGTGGATTGACTCGGTGGGACAAACATCAGCGCATGCGCCACAATCAGTACAAACTTCTGCGTCGATTACATAAATATCGCCTTCAGAGATTGCATCTACAGGGCATTCATCGATACATGTTCCACAAGCAATACAAGTGTCGTCTATTACGTAAGCCATAATAAATAAAAGTTTAGTTATTAAATGATTTAATATTATGCAAAGTTACTGTTTTTATTTAATCATAAAAATGTTTCTGATTAATTTTACTGCAATTTGTAACAGGTCTCGTTAATTATAATTGAAAAACAATACTAATTTTCTAATCAGAGTGAATTACGACAACAGTTCCCAATATTAAACACAATAACTCGTAATTATATGCGTTAAATCTCTATGAGTAATAAAATAGTATACATAATGCTGTTTCTGTCGCTTTCGGCAAATATAATTGCACAGCACCGAAAACTGCAAAACCTGCCGTATGCCGACAGAAGAAATTTTCATCTGGGTTTCACTATTGGTTTGCATACACAGGATCTGATACTATCGCATTCCGGTTACATGAATGAAAATGGAGAGGTTTGGTTTTCAGAAATCCCCAAATATTCCCCGGGATTTGCAGTTGGGCTAATTGGTGATTTGTATATTAATAATTATATTAATTTAAGATTAGTTCCCACTCTCTACTTAGGTGATAAATTATTTATTTTCAAAGAGCAAACATCTGGTGAAGAATTCAGTTCACGAATTCGAAACAACTACATTTCTATTCCCCTCTATCTTAAATTATCTGCCCGCAGAACTGATAATTACCGTCCATATTTACTAATTGGAGGATATAATAATTTAGAGCTGGCACGAAATAATAACCTTGCTGTTCTTTTGAAACAGAATGATTTTGGTATAGAATTTGGTATAGGGTGTGATTTTTATTTACCAATTTTTAAACTTGCACCAGAACTTAAATTCAGCTTTGGATTGATAGAAATTCTTGAAAAAGACAGACTTGACTTAAAAGATGAGGAACTGCTTAAGTATTCTAACTCTCTTTCTAAGGCTACAAACAGAATGATTACACTAAGTTTGAACTTCGAATAGATTTCTATTTCCCAAAAATTGAATTGAATGTTTTCTTTCCTGTGTAGAATTTCAATAATATACTTTTATCGTATTGTGTGGGTATATTCTTCATAGTAGTTTTATTCAGATTCTCTCTTCTTATTAATTTGTAATACTGACGCATCCTAAAAAAATCTCCATAAGCATCTATTATTGCATGTGCATTTTTAAACTCTCCTTTTAGTATGAGGTGAATATATGCAAGAAAATCAAAAATTAAACGTATCAGGTAAGTTGCAACAAAAGATCTGTCAGGTACATTTTTGAAAAGCATTAACAGATTGTTACGGAAATTGAGATACATCTTTTTAGGATTATTCTTACTCAGCGAGGCACCTCCAACATGGTATACAACAGATGATGGAATGCACATGATTTTTCTGCCTCTTGCATTTAATCGCCAGCAAAGATCTATTTCTTCCATATGTGCGAAAAAGCGACCGTCCAGTCCACCAGTTTCAATAAAATCTTTTACTCTGATACAAAAGCAAGCTCCGGTAGCCCAAAAGATTGGTATCTCATCATCGTACTGACCCCTGTCCTCTTCAACCATCTCAAGTATTCTGCCTCTGCAAAAAGGATAACCAAATCTGTCAATAAACCCCCCGGATGCACCTGCATACTCAAACATATTCTTTTCTTTATACGAAAGAATCTTTGGTTGAACAGCTGCAACATCAGGGTAATTATCCATATAGGTGATTAAAGTATCCAACCAGCCGTGAGTTGTTTCCACATCCGAATTCAGAAGAACAACATATTCAGAGTCAACCTGCTGCAGAGCTTTGTTATAACCATCAGCAAAGCCATAATTCTTATCAAGAGTAATCAGTTGAATTTCCGGAAAATTCTCTTTCATAAAACTAACAGAGTCGTCTGTTGACCCGTTATCTGCAACAACTACTTTACTCACTTCACTATTAGTATGCTCAATCACTTTAGGAAGAAACTGCTCCAGCAGTATTTTTCCATTCCAGTTTAATATTACTACTGAAGTTTTAATATCCTGACTTTTCGAATTCATATGCTTCTGACGATTGTTTTTCAACTGGCTCTTTCTTGAACTTCCAACGATTATGAGACCACAGATAATATGCAGGATCCTTTTTAATAGTCTCCTCAAGTTTATTTATATATCGCTCCATAATTTCATGTTCCGGTTCATTTGAAGCATCGGGAGTGATAACATAAAACTTACCTACATAATGCCCTCTTTTAACTTTTGTGATATCCAGATAAACAATCGAAAAGCCAAGTAGTTTAGCTATTCTCTCCATTCCTGTCTGAACAACTGCATCCTGATTCATAAACTTTGTCCAATAATATCCGGCGCTTTTTGGAGGACGCTGATCTGTAAGGAAACCCACTACAACCGTGTCACCGTTATTCTTTGATTCGATCAGCTTCCTGTATACACTGCGCATTTCGAATGGGATGGCCTGAAAACGACTTCGTATTTCAAGGAAGAGCCTGTCAAATGCTTTAGAGTGGAGCTCTTTGTATACAAGTCCTTGTTTAACTCCCGACGATAGATGGAATCCGAGAGCTGTAACCCACTCCCAGTTTCCGTAGTGGCCAAGACTAAGGATACACGAATTACCACTAGCTGTCAGTCTGTTTATCATCTCAGGATTCTCAAACTTCATCCTTTTTTGCACCTCTTCATCAGAGATATGAAGTGTTTTTATTGTCTCTACGAAATAATCACACAGATGACGGTAAAAGTCCTTTTCAATCCTGATGATTTTTCTTTTTGATTCAGAGGGAAAGGAGTTTTTAAGATTAAGCCTTACCAATTTCCTGCGATATCTTACTACATAATAGATAAATAGGTAAAGAATATCTGATAAAAAATAGAGAACAGAAAATGGCAAAAGCGCGTGAATGTATGTCACACCATACAGTAGCCTGTAACCTATACTTTTCTTATTTCGCTCCCCGTCGTCCATTAAAAGATTGCTTTCATTGCCATTTCATCTTCATCAAGCTCCCCAACCTCAACTTCCATTACTCTGTTAATATATTGAGGATCGTAATCTGAATATAGTTTTATATAGTTTTCGGTGAATCCATGCATTCTTTTTCCATATTTTGTATGCTCAAACAGTACTTTTTTTCTGGTTCCTTTCATAGATTCCATAAACAATCTGTGCTTTTCATCAGAGATGTCAAGCAATGCTTTGCTGCGTGCATGTTTGGTTTTCGGATCCACAGCATAGTCAATATTAAGCGCCTGTGTGCCCGGACGTTCTGAATAGGTGAACACATGAAGTTTTGAAATATCGAGCGACTGGATAAAATCTTTGCTCTCATTAAAACAATCATCTGTTTCTCCACGCACTCCAACAATAACATCCACACCAATAAAAGCATCCGGCAGAATAGTTTTTATCTTTTCTATTTTATGACGGAACAGGGCTGTATCATACTTTCGTTTCATAAGTGCAAGCACTGCGTCACTCCCGGCCTGCAATGGCATATGAAAATGCGGGGCAAACCTTTTTGACCCAGCAACAAAATCGATTATTTCATCCGTCAACAGATTGGGTTCTATCGAAGAAATACGATAACGTTTGATACCCTCCACATTATCGAGCTCTTTCAACAGATCCAGAAAACTCTCTTTTGTCGTGTGACCAAAATCACCAATATTTACACCGGTAAGAACAATCTCCTTACCACCCTCCTGAACAACCTGTTCAGCCTGTTTCACAAGGTCAGCAATAGAGCCGTTTCTGCTCCTTCCCCTGGCAAAAGGAATAGTACAAAATGAGCAGAAATAGTCACACCCATCCTGCACTTTAAGAAAGTATCGAGTACGGTCGTCTGCCGAAACAGAAGGTACAAACGATCTAATTCTGTGAGTTTTTGAAGTTATAACCTCACCTTTATCCTTTTTCTTAAGATCGTCAAGATACTTAACAACGTCAAGCTTTTGTTCTGCTCCTAATACTAAATCCACTCCCTCAATTTCTGCAATATCATCCGGTTTCAGTTGTGCATAGCAACCAGTTACCACTACAAATGCATTTGGATGCTCCTGAATTGCTTTTCTTATAGCCTGTCTACCTTTTTTATCTGCAAGTTCGGTTACGGAACAAGTATTTATTACACATATATCAGCTTGTTGCCCTTTGCGTACACGGGTAATTCCTGAATTATACAGTTGCCTGCCAATTGCCGATGTTTCAGCAAAATTCAACTTACATCCAAGTGTATAGTAAGCGGCAGTTTTATTTTGAAATATAGACTGATCAATCATAATCAGCAAAATTACAATTTTTGTCTTAATTTATTACCATCTTTTCTTTGATAATAGAGTTTTACCAATTAATTTTGCACAAGACTTGCAAAAGTGTGCAGTCGCTCAAACAAAAACTATGATTGAACAAAATTTCATCAAAACATACGAAAACAGCTTTAAGAAAAACTGGGAACTACCTGCGTTAACTGATTATAAAGGAGATACATCTTATACATACGGCGAACTAGCCCGTGAAATTGCAAAGATTCATCTTCTATTCACTGAACTTGGTATTGAAAAAGAAGATAAAATATCGCTTGTAGGTAAAAACCACTCCTCCTGGTCAATACTTTTTATGGCAACAATTACTTACGGAGCTGTTATAGTCCCCATTCTTCACGAATTTAATCCTGAAAGTGTGGAGTCTATAATTGATCATTCAGAATCAAAGCTGGTTTTTATAAACAAAGCCTTATGGGAAAATATCAATAAGGATAATATAAAAGTGACCACCATTGAATCACCCTCCCTAACATTGCTTAAAAGTGTAGGTGATAAGACTGACGAGATCATAAAATCGTTAGATTTTAGATTCAATCAATCCTATCCGAATGGTTTTTCAAAAGAAGATATCAAATATGCCAGTGTTGATAATAGCGAAGTGGTTTGTATTAACTACACTTCAGGAACAACCGGATTCAGTAAGGGCGTTATGATTACTGCCAATAATTTTGCAGGAAATATAACATATGCAGATAAACTAAAGCTGCTTTTTGAAGGAGAGCGAATTCTGGCTTTTTTGCCAATGGCACATGTTTACGGCTGCGCTTTTGATTTTCTATACTCTCTCTCCACCGGTGTTCACATAACTCTGCTTGGCGTATCCCCCACACCTCAGAATCTAATAAATGCTCTTGACGAAGTAAGGCCTAATATCATAATTACTGTACCACTTATTTTCGAAAAGATATATAAAAAGAAAATACTGCCGGTTATATCTCAACCTGTTGTAAAATTCTTACTAAAGATAAAAGGAATAGATAAACTGATCCTCAATAAGATAAAAAAATCACTGATAAAATCACTCGGCGGAAATTTCAGAGAAGTAATCATTGGTGGTGCAGCTTTAAATGCCGAAGTTGAAGCTTTTTTCTACAAGATGCGATTTCCTTTTACTGTAGGTTACGGTATGACTGAGTGTGCACCGCTGATAGCGTATGATCATCACAAAGACTTTATGCCAACATCCTGTGGTTCGGTTCTTGAAGAAATTATGGAAGCGCGTATCGATTCAACTGATAAGGAAAATGTCCCAGGTGAAATCCAAGTCAGGGGTGAGAATGTTATGAGCGGATATTACAGAAACCCTGAAGCTACAAAAGCTGCTTTCACAGTTGACGGATGGCTCAAAACCGGTGATTTGGGAATCATGAAGGGCAGAAGGTTATTTATAAAAGGACGCTTAAAAACAATGATTCTTTCTGCAAACGGTCAGAACATCTACCCTGAAGAGATCGAGTCAAGATTAAACAACCTCCCCTATATAGCAGACAGTGTGGTTGTTTTGCGTGACAATAAGCTGGTAGCCCTGGTTTATCCTGACAATGAGGCTGTAAGATCAAATAATATATCTCCAGAAAAGCTTGTGGAAATTATGGAGGACAATAAAGGTCTGCTTAACAAATCGGTTGCAAAATACGAAAGATTAAGCGGAATTGAAATTATGGAAACTGAATTTGAGAAAACACCTAAGAAAAGTATAAAACGTTATTTGTACCAATAATTTTTGTTTATAGTTAATTTTTGGCTATCTTTACCGAACATATTGATAATCAAAGATTAATAGGTTGGATTTATGCTTCATTCATACAACCTATTACTAACATTTTAAGAAACATTAGTAATTATGAAGAAAGCAATTTTAATTTTATTATTAGGAGTATTTTTAATTTTAGGGGCATGTACTCAACCGGCCGGTGAACAGAGCCAGGTTGAAGTAACAGTATCGGAAGCTCCTGTAAAAGTTGAATTCAAGGATTTCGGACCTGAACCGTTTGTATTTAATATTGATGAATACACTGTTCAAAATGAAACATTTAGAAGCACTATATGGACAGGTACCTATATGCAGCTTACCGTAATGAGTATCCCTGTAGGCGGAGACATAGGCGAAGAGATTCATACTGATATTGATCAGTTCCTTCGTGTTGAATCAGGCAGCGGAATTATGTACATGGGTGACGAGAAAGGCGTTTATGATTTTGAACAGCGTGTGGAGGATGATTTTGCTATATTTATCCCCGCAGGAAAATGGCATAATCTTATTAATGATTCTGATGAGCCTCTGAAGCTGTATTCAATCTACTCTCCGGTAGAGCACCCTCACAGCACGGTACATCAGACCCAGAAAGAGGGTATTGAAGCACATGCTAATCATTAGCAACAGTTGCAACTGCAAGCAGATCAGGCACTAAGACAGTATAACTTTATTTAACTATACTTTTTTTATTAAAACATGCTACATAACATGTTTTTGATGTACTTTTGCATCGTTTTTAGACGAACGTTTTCTAATAGCTCACTGATTTCATGTCAGTTAACCCTTTATTAGCACGTAAGAAAGAGAACATTTTAATTTTGTAAACAAAATTACTTATCGTTTAAATTTTTCTAAAAAATGAAGAAAGTATTGTTTTTAGTTGCTACAATTGCAACATTAGGTTTAGTTTCTTGCAACAACGCACAGGTAAATGCTGAAAAAGCAAGACAGGACAGTCTTGCCGAAGTAGCAAGAGTTGACAGCATTTTACAAGCTCAGGCTGACAGCATTCAGGCTGTTATCGAAGCTGAAGCTGCTGCTGCTGCAGACACATTAAATCAAGTTGTTGAAGAAGCTGCTTCTAATCTATAAGAAAAGTTGCGTGCTTAGCCGGAACCACCTCAAAAGGGTGGTTTTTTTATTTGTTGTTACCACAAAAACAGTAACTTTGTTCAACACATAAATTTGTTATGCAGATGAGAAAAATTACATTTATAATACTAACACTAGTAATTATTTCAGGGTGCAGTCAAAGAGCTAATACATATTTCGAGAAAGAGCTCTCTTTCCCTGATTTTGTAACGTCAGATCAAAAAGTAAAACTGGCAGCATATGTAATACCAACTCAAAGTCAGTACGAATGGCAACAACTTGAACTTACTGCATTTATCCATTTTGGAATAAATACTTTTACCGGTAAGGAATGGGGAGAAGGGAATGAAGATCCTGAACAGTTCAATCCAACTGACTTTGATGCAGAACAGTGGGTTACGACTCTACAGAACGCAGGCTTCAAAATGATTATACTAACTGCAAAACACCATGACGGTTTTTGTCTGTGGCCAACTAAAACCACTTCATATTCTGTTGAATCTTCGTCATGGAGAAATGGAAACGGTGATGTTGTAAGAGAAGTGAGAGATGCCTGTGAAAAATATAATATGAAGTTTGGAGTCTATTTATCACCATGGGACCGCAATGCTGAAAGTTATGGTGACTCTCCTGCATATAATGAGTTTTTCATTAAACAGCTAACCGAACTGCTCACTAACTACGGCGATATTCATGAAGTGTGGTTTGATGGAGCTAATGGCGAAGGTCCTAATGGCAAAGTTCAGGAATACAACTGGCTTCGTTTCTACCATGTTATCGACAGTCTGCAGCCTGCGGCGGTCAAAGCAATCATGGGAAATGATATAAGATGGGTAGGTAATGAAACCGGTTTGGGAAGAGAGACTGAATGGAGTGTTACTCCTCTTCAACCCGGTATTAGTGATGCAATAATAAATGAGAATATACGTCTGAATATCTCCCCTACATCTGATGATCTCGGCAGCAGGGATCTCATTGAAGAATCAAATACAGTTTACTGGTACCCAACTGAAGTTGACGTATCTATCCGCCCCGGATGGTTTTATCACGAAAAAGAAGATCAGCAGGTAAAAACATTAAACGAGCTGGTTGACATATATTATCAGTCAGTTGGAATGAATTCAGTCTTACTCCTGAATGTCCCTCCTGACAGAAGGGGAAGAATTCATGAGATAGATGCAGAGAGACTCAGACAATTCGGAATATATATCAGCAACACTTTCAGTGACGATAAGCTGACTGATGGTGATGTCTCATGGAAAGCCCGATCGGGCGACTCACGAGAGTATAATGTATTGCCCAGTGAATCAATAAATACTATTATGGTTCAGGAAGATATTAAGAAGGGTCAGCGAGTAGAAAACTTCATTGTTGAAGGATTCATCAACAATGAGTGGAAGGTTCTTACAAAAGCTACTACAATAGGTTATAAGCGACTTCTAAGATTACCGGACACTGATGCAACAAAACTCAGATTAACTATAACCGGAACCCGGGATATCGCGAATATCCATAAGTTTGGTGCATATTATGCTCCAAAATTGCAATAGTTTGTAAAATACAGAAAAAGAAAAAATGAATATTAAATGAAAATCAAAATATATGATTATCAAAAACAGAATTACACTTTTCGTTTGTCTATTTTTTACTGCTGCACTTCAGGCGCAAAACATCGGAGATATTTTTAAATCAATGCCGGCTGAACTGCTACCCGGCATTTCAGAGGATAACAAAACAATGCTTTTGGTAGACACAGCAAAAACATCTGTGCCCTATATGTTTGGAGAAATTCAAAAAGTTGAACATGGGAGAGATTACATTAAAATTCAGACCTCAGACAGAGGCAACACACAGTTAAAGCTTCTGCCTGTCTCAAGTGATTCCGCAATTGTTTGTGTAGTTAAAACCGTATGTGGAGGAGCCGGTGGTGATGTGTGCGACAGCGATATTTCTTTTTATTCCAATAAATGGGAAAAACTTAACAGCAATACTTTCTTGTTTGAAATTTCAGCAGAAACTTTCTTCGATTCTTCTCAAAAAGAGTCGGAAAATTATAAATATGCCCTATCTTTGCCGGATATTTCCCCGATATCTGCAGAATTAAATAAAGATAACAGCAATTTATTGCTGATATTTAATTATAAAAAGCACTTATCTGCTAATCAGATAGAAGGAATAACACCATTTTTGAAGAGCGATTCCATTTCACTAAAGTGGGAAGACTCCTCTTACAGATAAAACAAATGCACCCGTAGTTCAATGGATAGAATACCGGATTCCGGTTCCGACGATGCGAGTTCGATTCTCGCCGGGTGTACTAATTGCCAAAAGTATCTCCTTTACTTATATCACCGGTCTCCATACCTAACCTAAACCAGTAAGTACGCTCCGCCGATGTACCATGTGTAAATGAGTCGGGCACAGTATAACCCATTGATCTCTTCTGAATTGTATCATCACCCACAGCAGTAGTAGCACTAATTGCTGATTCCAGATCGCCAGGTTCAAGCTTTATAATGTTCATTCGCTGAGCATGATACACCCATACACCTGCGAGGAAATCGGCCTGAAGCTCAAGTTTTACATTCAGTTTATTGAATTCTGTTTCACTTATTCTACCTCTGTACTGATTAACCTGATCAAGAATTCCAAGCAGTTTTTGTACATGATGACCCACTTCATGAGCTGTAACGTAAGCCATTGCAAGATCCCCCTTTGCTCCAAAATCGTTTCTCAGCTGATGGAAAAAGTTCAAGTCGATATACATCTTAAAATCAGCAGGACAATAAAACGGTCCGACAGATGAAGTAGCTCCACCGCATTCTGAAGTAGTGGCATCTGTGAATGTCACCAAAGTAGGATTCTGATAATTTTGCTGTAACTGAGTACTGAAAATCTCACTCCACACCTCATTTGCACTGTTAAACACCCCAAGCGTAAATACTTTCAGGTCTTCATTCTCATTTACTCTCGATGGATCGACAATTTCCGTAGATTCACCACCAGGTGAGATACTGTTTACCATGTTTAAAGCTTCAAAAGGATCTTGCCCGAGCAATAATGCAATAAGGGCAACTATCACTGCTCCTGCTCCTCCGATAACTGCCTTTTTCCCCCTGCCCTTGCCTCTTCTGTCTTCAAAATTGGCTTCACTGTCGTTTCTTCTAACCCACTTCATAAGATTAAAACTTTTAAATTCAAACGTATCTTATGGAACTTACAAATGATTGTTACACAAAGAGTACGGTCTGGTATGGTTAATACTACTTCTTATTTTGTTTTCTTTAGCCATTCATCCACAATGGATAAATCATATCCCAGCTCTTTAGCTTTTTCAAAATCAGCCTTGGCAGCTGTCTTATCAAATTGTTCAAGCCTCACCCTTCCTCTCAGGAAATAAAAATAGGGATTATTACTCTGAGAATCACCCAATGAGCGTAAGTCGGCCGAGGCTTTAAACATCTGGTTGGTATTCACATAACACTCAGCCCTGTTTAAATAAAATATAATATCAGGATTAGGTTCATTTTCAATTAGATCTGTATACACTCTCGCGGCTTCCTCCCATTTGTCGTCCAGTTTATAAATCAATGCCTTACTCAGTTTTGTATACATATTATCAGGATCTATTTCCTCTGATCTCTTAAAATCAGCTTCAGCCTTAGCCCTATTATGATTCTCCAGGTGAAGAAGTCCCCTGCGGTAAAAAGCTTCATTGTCATGAGGAAAGTCCGATATTATAGCATTATAATCCTCCATTGCCTCATCAAATCTGCCTAAAAAAACCAACAACGACGCCCTGTTATGCAATACAATATCAGGAATCGGATTACTCGTAAGTGAAGCAGTAAAGGATATGTAGGCATCGTCATAATGTCCCAGCTGGCGCTGTAGTATTCCAAGATTTAACAGTAAAACAGGATTATTTTCATTAGCCGGTTCAAGAGACATGGCGTTATACAAAGCGGTGGCAGCACTGTCGAGTTGATTTTTATCAATATACTCAGCTGAGCGGTCCACCCACTCCATATAGCCCGGTGACTGAGCAAAAGAAGACAATGATGCTGTAAAAAGCATTAAACAAATAAATATATCTTTCATTTTTATCATACAAAGGTAATCAGGAACAAAAATAGACGTTTTTTTGTATTTTTGTGTTCAATAATTATCAAATCATTTAAAATTAGATGTAAATGTCTACAATACTGCAGACTAATATTCCTGTCGACAGCTTGGCTGTAAATTCTCAATCAACTTTTGGGGAATTGGTAAAAGAGGGTAATATCAATCAAATTCTTGACAATGCGCTTACTTGGGGTATCGACCTGACAGTAAAAATATTAATAACTCTGCTTATATTTTTTATCGGACGTTTTCTGATTTCAAAAATCGATAGATTTTTTGAAAGAGTGCTCAGAAAAAGTTCATGGGATATTGTGCTTAAAGGATTTCTTAGAACTGTACTTCAGGCATTACTTTACGTGGTGCTGTTAATGATAATAATTAATGCGGTAGGTGTAAAAACTGTATCAATTGCAGCAATTATCGGCTCCGTAGGTCTGGCAATTGGTCTGGCCATGAAGGACAACCTGGCAAATTTTGCAGGAGGAGTTATGATTCTCCTCAGCAAGCCTTTTAAAGGCGGAGACTATATCACAACTCAGAATCTTGAGGGAAAAGTTGAGAGCATAGGCATTTTACATACTATACTAAGAACCGGAGACAACAAAACTGTATATATTCCCAACGGTCCGCTTTCCACAGGTAACATAATTAACAACAGAAGTATGGATGGTACTCTTCGTACAATTATTGTTGTAAATGTAGATTACGGGAGCAACGTGGATGAGGTAAAATCACTGCTGCAGGAAATTGCCGGTTCACATCCAAAAGTTCTTAAACAACCCACCCCTTTTGCAAGAATGACAAAAATAAATCCCACATCGCTTGAGTTCACCGTAAGAGTATGGGCAAACAGCAGCGATCTGTGGGAAGTTAATCACGATCTTACAGAATCATTTTACAAAAACCTTTATGATAATGGAATGATCACCTCTCTGCAACAGATTACAGTACATATGGCTAATACTCAGAGCTGAAGTGGAAACGTATATTTTTAAAATCCTGCTGTGCCATCATAAGAATATACCTTGACTCTGCAAGAAATACATCCCTGCCCTGTTTATCTTTAGCAAGATACTGATACTTGCGCTTTTTAAAGTCAGCCAGCTGTTCCTGATCATCACTTTCAATCCAGCACGCTTTGTAAAGGTGAATAGGCTCCCAGCGGCATTGTGCACCATATTCATGCAATAATCGGTATTCAATTACTTCAAACTGAAGCTGTCCCACTGTACCGATAATCCTTCTTCCGTTAAACTGATTGGTAAATAGCTGGGCAACGCCTTCATCCATAAGCTGCTCCACACCCTTCTGCAGCTGCTTGGATTTGAGAGGATCAGCGTTTTCTATATATTTAAACATTTCCGGTGAGAAGCTTGGCAAACCTTTGAAGTGCAAATCTTCACCTGATGTAAGAGTATCACCAATCATAAAATTGCCTGTGTCGGGCAAACCGACAATATCACCTGCATAAGCTTCGTCAAGAATCTCCTTTTTCTGAGCCATAAAAGCAGTAGGCGATGAGAACTTCATCATCCTGTTAAAACGAACATGCTTATAGTTTACATTTCGCTCAAATTTACCCGAACACACCTTTACAAAAGCAATGCGTGAACGGTGGTTTGGATCCATATTGGCATGAATCTTAAATACAAATCCGGTAAAAGCCTCTTCCAATGGCTCAACAACCCTCTCCTCAGCCTCAACCTTACGTGGTGATGGTGCAATTTCCACAAAGCAGTCCAACAGCTCTTTTACACCAAAATTATTCAAAGCAGAACCAAAAAACACCGGGGTAAGTTTTCCTGCAAGATACTCTTCCCGATCAAATTCAGGGTAAACTTCAGTAATCAGTTCAACCTCATTCCTCAATGTCTTGGATAAATCAGGAGACAAATGCTTATCAAGATCAGGTGAATCAATCTCAAGCTGCACTGATTCGGTAACAACCTGTTTACTTGGCTTATATAGATCCAGACTGCCTCTGTAAAGATTATACACCCCGCGAAACCTGTCACCCATATCAATTGGCCAGCTAAGGGGTCTCACGTTTATTTGCAGCTCCTCTTCCAGTTCGTCAAGAATCTCGAAAGGATCTTTACCCTCTCTGTCGAGTTTATTAACAAAAACCATAACAGGAGTGTTGCGCATACGGCAAACCTCCATTAGCCTGCGTGTCTGTGTTTCCACACCCTTTGCTACGTCAACCACAACAATCACACTGTCAACCGCGGTAAGAGTACGGAAAGTATCTTCTGCAAAATCCTGGTGACCCGGAGTATCAAGAATATTTATTTTATAATCTTCATAATCAAAACCCATTACTGACGTGGCAACAGATATACCTCTCTGCTTCTCAATCTCCATCCAGTCGGATGTGGCAGTCTTCTTAATCTTATTTGATTTAACAGCACCTGCAACGTGTATTGCACCTCCAAAAAGCAGGAGTTTCTCTGTTAATGTAGTTTTACCTGCGTCGGGGTGACTGATAACGGCAAACGTCCGTCGCCGTTCTATCTCTTTTTTTAAATTCATATAATAACTCTAAACTCTTTTAAATACTTTTTTATACCTGCTCCAATTTAAGTTTCACGATGCAACGACTTAATGCCTCTTTCCATTCAGGAATCTCTACTTTAAAAGCTTCTGATATTTTTGAAACATCAAGTGCACTGTAAGCAGGCCTTTTAGCGGGAGCTCCGTACTCTTTTGTCGTTATCGGGGAAAGTTCACAATTATCTATACCTGCCAGAGTTTTTATCTCTCCTGCAAAATCAAATCTTGAAACCTCACCCTTGTTGGCAAAATGAAACAAACCTGTTTTCCACTCTTTCTCCTCTGAGTATTGCAGTATATGTATAATCATTTCAGCCAGATCGGCTGCATAAGTAGGAGTCCCTATTTCATCATCAACCACTTTAAGTCTTTCTCTTTCTGTCATTAGACGTATCATCGACTTCACAAAATTGGTTCCATAAGTTGAATACAACCAGCTTGTGCGGATTACTACCCATTCTGTGGCGAGCGACTGTAAAACCTTCTCACCCTCAAGCTTTGTTTCTCCATAAACAGACAAAGGATTGACATTGTCACTCTCTTTATAAGGAATTTCAGATGCACCATCAAAAACAAAATCTGTGGATATGTGTATTACTTTCACATTATGTTTTTTCGCAACCGTAGCAATATTCCCAATACCGGTTACATTCACCGCAAAAGCCATCTCCTTGTCGGTTTCAGCTTTGTCCACTGCTGTATATGCTGCACAGTTTATAATATATTCTATATGATTATTCCTGACAAACACATCAATCTGCTCTCTGTCAGTGATATCCAAAATATCCGAATCAGTAAAATGAAACCTGAATGGCAGATTTATCTTTTCAGACAACTCCTTAAGTTCGTTCCCAAGCTGCCCGTGAGCACCAGTCACCAATACATTTTTCTCAACTAAACCATAAAAGTATTGCTGATCCCGGTTCTCTTTCCCTGTTCTCCCCAGCAATTTGATTGCCTCTGAAATTATTGCCATTTTAAATAATCTTATCCTTTTTCCAAAAATACAGCCAAATTACTCCTCCTCCTGATCAATCTCTTTGTACTTCTTAGAAAGCAAACGGAGTAAAGATGTAATCTGAGTGATGGCAGCCTGTGTCTCTTTTGATATCTCTTTTTTCTGAATTCTTAAGAGCATATAACCATAAAGAGCTGTGAAGCATGTCTCCAGTTCCGGAACCTCTTTATCAGAGGTTTTTGATCTCAACTCAACAATATAGGGCAGAGTATTATAATACAGACCTATATACTCCGACTCTTTCGGATTCTTTAGAAGGCGAAGATGAACATCGGTGAGATCGATAATAATATTTTTATTGATCTGAAGATGCCCTTTCTCCTGTACACCTTCAGACTTCATCATTATAATCAGTCCTTCATACCAGTCGCGGGCATTTTCCCTCTCCTCAACAGTTTGATATACAGAATCAATAACAGATTGCTGAATTTTATCTATGTCAAGATTATAAGCTCTAATAAGATCCTCTATCTGCCACATAAAGAGCAGGTATTCTGCAATATTTTCTCTCTTTTCAGGAATTCTCATTATTAACATTTTCAACAACGGCTACTTTAAAAAACATCCAATTCAAACAAGTAAGTAACCGATTCTCATTTCGAAATATTAAATTTGCAACAAAAATACAACAATTATGCTCAAGTATCATATTATTGAATCAGGTTATTTCATGGGTGACGGTGGTGTTATGTTTGGTGCAGTACCAAAAAAGTATTGGTCTGCCAAATATAAAACGGACGAAAACAACATGTGCGTTATGTCGATGCGCTGCCTTTTTATCGAGACCGACACCCGACGGATACTTATTGATAACGGTCTGGGCGAGAAGCATAACAAGAGGTTAAAATTTTTTCAGCCGCACAATACTGTAGACGTAAGAGATGAGATACGCAAGATCGGTTATGAACCGGAAGAGGTGACTGATGTAATTATCTCGCACCTCCATTTTGATCATTGCGGAGGCAATACAGTTTTTAATGAAAACAAAGAAGCTGTTCCCGCCTACCCTAATGCCACCTACCACGTTAGTCTAAAACAGTGGAATAATTACAGGAAACCGTCGCTCTTTGAAAAAAATTCATTTTTCGCTGATAATATTGAGCCTGTTTATGATGCCGGACAGTTGAAATTTGTAATTGAAGATATTCAGTTTGATGAAAACATACGTCTTGAGCTCTACGACGGTCACACCCCCGGTCAGATTGCCGTTTTGTTTGAAAATGAGCATGGTAAATTTGCTTTTCCGGGAGATGTTGTACCAACTTCACTCAACCTCCAGTTGAGCTGGTTGTGCGCTTACGACAACAGTATGGTTGTTGCTATGGAAGAAAAAAAACGTTTTATGGACAAAGCCAAAGCTGATGATCGCACCCTGATATTTTATCACGATGCATATACTGTAACGGGTAAATACTGAATCAATCTACTCCTCTTTGTTCTCTTTTTTAGTCTGAATAATTATAACAGCTTCAGTTTCCTCCTGCTGTTCTTTTACTGCCTGCTCACCGGTCTCACCCGACTCATTTTCAGGCAGCAAACATACTATCAAATTATCCCGGGGCTCATCAGCCATATACTCATAAGAATTGTATCCATCTTTCTGAAAGGTGAGTATACTGCCTTTTGTAATGTTGATAGAAAACTTACCCTCTTTATCAGAAACTGTACCCTCATTAGTTGACGCAGCTTCCACTAAAACATCAGGAATTCTTTCACCCTTACAGGTTACATAACCTGAAACTGTAATTATTTTCCCGTTAGGTTGATTATCTCCGTCTGATGCCTGCATCACAGGACACCAAATTAATGTTACCAACAACACTAACAGAGAAATACCAAATTGTTTGTTTTTCATCATTATGCTCGGTTTTTAAGTTGTTTATATTTAAGGAGTGGAATTGTTAACAAATATAATAATTATTTCTAATAAATAAAATAGTTTAACACAATTATCATACTATTCAGGTAATACTTTGACTGAATAAAGGACTTATCAAGTACCTACTAACTCCTAATTTCCTTCATATTTATATAAGCTATGTTAGGACTTAGTTAGAACTTGGTTAGGACTTGGTAGGTAGAAAATAGAAAATAGCCATCATTAAATAAATTATAGAAAAAAACTTTAAAGGAACTACGTAAAGCAATACAAATCAACTAGTCTTATCTGGTTTATGTTGAAAACTTTATGCTGAAACAGTTTAAGAAATATTGTAAATATTCTTATTTTTGTAAATATTAGATTTTTTGACAAATATTTATATATAAATTGGTGAAGAAATAGACAACACAATGAAAGTTCATCTCACTACATTCAATGCAAAATACATACACACATCTATGGCTCTGCGATGGCTTTATGTGGTAAACGAAGGTCGGTTTGATCTTTCGTTCAGTGAATACACAATTAAGGAAAGTGTGTCTGAAATTGCCGACAATATTATAAGTGAGGGATATGATGTGGTGGGGATCAGTGTTTCGATATGGAATGTGGCGCTGAGCCGTGAGTTGGCAAGCACACTTAAAAAGCATAATCCTGATATTATAATAATAGCCGGAGGACCGGAAGTAAGCTATGAGCCTGTGTTTTTTGTTGATAACTGGGATATTGACTATGTGGTTAGCGGCGAAGGTGAGTTTGTGCTGGGAGAGTTGCTTGATGCTTTACAAAATGGCGAAGAAGTTAATATTGAAAGTGTTTCATCAAAATTTAATATTAGTAATAAACCTGCCCGGGCAGATATTAATGAACTTGTAAAATATCCATCCCCCTATAAACTGGAAAGAGATAATAGTGAGCGGAAAAACAGGTTAACATATTTCGAAACCTCAAGAGGATGCCCATTTTCTTGTCAGTATTGCTTATCATCGCTGGAAAAGGGGGTGAGATATTTTCCACAAGAACATATTACAGATAATCTGAGATATATTATTGAAAGTGATGTTAAACAGATTAAGTTTCTGGATCGCACTTTTAATCTTAATAAAAAACACACCTCGGATGTATTTGATTTTCTTGTTGATAATCACAGGTCTGGTCTAAGTTGCCAGTTTGAAATATACGCCGACCTGATGAATGATGAAACCATAGAGTATTTAAACTCGAATGTTCCAAAAGATTATTTCAGGTTTGAGATAGGTATTCAATCTACGCACGAGCCCACAAATATTGCAGTTCAAAGACGACAGGATTTCCCTCTCTTGTCGGATAATATCGAGAAGATAATGAAAGGAGACGTTATTGATCTCCATCTTGATCTTATTGCAGGTTTGCCTTATGAGACTTTTGACAGATTCAGGAAATCTTTTAATGATGTGTTTCGCTTGCGGGCAAAAGAGGTGCAGCTGGGCTTTCTGAAATTACTTAGAGGCACAAGTCTTCGTCGCGATGCCAATTTTTATGGCTATAAATACGATGAGGAGGCACCATATGAAATTATCTCGGGCAATGACATTTCAGAAGAAGAGTTGGACAGAATCAGAAATGCCGAGGATGCACTTGATAAATTCTGGAACAGCGGCAGATTTAATGCTACAATGAATTTTCTTTTTGATGGGGTATACTCGGGACGATACTTTGAGTTTTTTGATGAGTTGGGGCATTATTACAAAGCAAATAATCTGCCACGAATGGGTTATCAGCTCGAGGATTTGTTTCGCTATCTTAATCAGTTTCTTGAATCAAAGGGGATAGATGCTTCTGAGACGCTTCGTGATGATTATTATTCTAACTTCAATATAAGACCAACAGGCTATTGGACTGAGGATATCTGCAAAGCTGAGCGTAAAAAGCTTCTCTATTTAATCGGGCAGGATAATGACTACCTGCGAAAGCATAACTTAACACGGAAGATTATAGAGAAGCAGACAGCGATAAATCCCCTTAAAGATGGAGGTTATTTATTGACTATATTTTTGGAGAATAAAAAGAGAAGAATGCAATTGGTGTATGATTCTGCGATGACTACTCTTTAAAACTCAATAAAAAAAGAGGATACAATTACCGATATATGAATTGGTTGTATCCTCTTTACTATGAATCATTTATTAACCTTTACAGCCCGAGTACTTCGTACCCCTCGATCTGCTTTTCCAATGCATAGGCAATACCGTTTTCAACCACCTCTATTTCAGAGGGGATTTTGGTGCGGTCAACTTTCTGTCCGTTAACTGAAAAGCCGCATGCCTTTACCTGCAGGTTGGCATCGTTGATAGCTTTAAGAATAGGTTCCATCACTTCCGGTTTGACAAGTTCAGTAACGGTCTGACCACAGATTACCACTTCCATGCTATTGAAATTATAATTTTCGTTCTCTTTCATTACACTAACAGCATGAGCGATTGCTCTGATTTGTTGCACATTACTAGTTAGGGTTAGGTAATCAGTTTTTACCTCTTCGACGCTGGTTACTGCAGCAACAGGTTCTTGTTGTTGATCTGCTGCTGAAGTACATGCTGTTAGCGTTAAGACTGAAACAGCAACTAACATTAATTTGTGAATCTTTTTCATTTGTCTACTTTTTTAATTGTTTATATTTTGTTTGTATTTGTATTTGTATTTGTATTTGTATTCGTATAGTAGTATTTTCAAAATAAATCTCAATAGAACTGATAATTGGTTCCTGGCATAGTGGAGAAGTTAAAAGGCCCTAGATCAGTTGCTATTGCTCTTCCATCAATTTTTGGTGATACAGGTGAGAACTTATCTAAGTATTCCATCACGGCGTCGTGCATTGTGAATAGCTGCGTCTCTACATCCTTAACGTTTCTCATACGGCATAACATATCATCAGGATCTCCCTCACGTGTACAGGCTGAGATTGTATACATTTTTTCGATCTCTAACGGTTTGCCGTTAATGAGTACAGACTCCACACGACTTCCTTTTTCTGCTGTGCTGTTGAATCGTACTTCCATACCTGAGAAACGAACAAACCATCCTCCGAATCGTTCGGTGGGGTTTTGTGCAAATACATTGTGAGCTTCTTTTTCCAGCCATTCCATCAACTGACTTCCGGTCACCCTGCCGGTCTTCACATAGTCATCTATGGGAAGCATGTTCCATAAGTCGTTTCTGGTTATTTGTGCCGGCTCACCATTTTGTGGTACGATGGGATTACCAAAACGAAACCCGTTTGAGAAAGATATATCTACTCCAGTCTTCCATCGCATGGCATCTGTAAGCATGTTATCCATCGCAGTCTCAACTATAAGATACCTGTATAAAGGCTCGGTGGTGCTGCCAATTACTCTCTCAAGCTCTCTGCTGTATGGTGATTTCTTTTTATCGATGAGCTCCTGCATCTCTTTATTGGCAGGATATCGAACCGGATCAGTTTCAATAAGCTCGTAATGATCTTCCACAAGCTTGCCCTCCTCAAAATGCAATGTGAGCTTACCTACAAAAGACCCGAATGCTCCCGGCTCAACAACCTTTGCATATTTACCCTGTATCGGTTCTCGCACCCTTTCATGAGTGTCGTTGCCAAATATGTAGTCAGCGTGACGACTTATAGGGTTATTGGCAAGTGCTACTTGTTTGGCAAGGCCTATATGTGTGAGCAGGATTATGAAATCAGCCTTCTCATCGAACTTTACTTTATTGATTACTTCTTCCACGCTTTCATCCAGATCGTTAAAAAGTATACCTTTACTGTAGCTTGGTGCTTGCCGGATTGGAATATCAGGATCGTTGACGCCAACAAATCCTATCCGAATACCTTCAATCTCCTTTATCCAATAAGGAGGGAAAAGCCGTTCTCCAGTCTCCTCATGTCGCATGTTTTGAGCAATTACCTGAGTGTTATAATTGTTCATTACCTCCATCATGATATCTTTTCCGTATACTACTTCCCAGTTGCCGGGCAACAGCAAGTCGTAGTTCATCTTTTTTACAATATCAGAGAAGATTCTGCCTTTAGATATGGCGGCATAACCGCTACCCTGGATGAGGTCACCGCCATCTACAACTATTGTACGCCCCGGATTAGCTTTCCTTTCTTCCTCGAATATGGTCTTTATCACAGCAATGCCTCCGCTCTCTCGGAATCTAACCTCCTCATCTTCTACAAAGAGTTCCTGATGAGTGTCCAGTTGACCGTGAATGTCGGCAGTCTGTAATATTGTTATGGTAATTCTATCATTCATTGAGTTGTTTACTGTGTATGTAGTTGCAGCCCTTGTCATGACAAAAAGAAGTGACATAGCAAGTGCAATGAAAATTTTCTTCTTCATTTTTAATTTTTATTCGTATGTTAAAATGTTTTATGTTTAAATATCGCGAATAGGAACTGTTATGCCTTGGGAGGGCGACCTATTTCGTCGATACAAACATCTTCACGAATAAGCGTGTAGGAAATATGTTTATATGGCTTTGGAGTGAGAATTGTGTTGTAAAGATTAAGCTGCTGAGGTTCGGCAAAGGTGCAAAACTTCGTAATCAGCAATTGCATGCCACCAGCTTTGACATTTTCAACGTTAAAGGCTACATGGCTTGCATCTACTCCATTGTTTTGAGTACGCTTACAGCTTTTGCTGTTAACGACTGCAGATATATTATCACTCTTAATCATTTGCCAAACATTCATCTCGCTTATTGTCAGGCTGATTAAGAATATAATTATTATACCAATGGATATGCTCTTGTTTCTCGGCAAATCAAATTAAAATTTTTTATTCAACTATTTAATTAACAATGCAACCGGATAAAAAGTTTATATTTTTATCCGGTTAATAAGTGGTAGGTATAAATGCTTATGAAACAGCTTGCTTATTTTGTTTTAAGATTAATCAAAATCACCCCATTCTTGCCTTCATCACCATAAGTTTCAACTGCAGACTCCCCTTTTAAAACATTTACACTCTCAATATCGTCCGGATTAATACTGTTAACATCAAAATCCTTTGGCATTTTTTCACCATCAACAATATACAAGGGTTTGTTGAGAATTTTTTCTATAGATTGATTCAACTGTTCAACACTTTTGTCAGGATTGTTTTTAGTTGTGATTATGATAACTCCGTTTTTACCCTCGTTACCATACATTGCTGTGGCTGATTCATTTTTCAAAACAGATATTGAGTATATATCATCAACAGAAATTTCTTTAAATTCATTATTCGTGATTTTTTTTCCATCGAGAATATAGATTGGTTGATTTTCAGCTTCTCCTCTTATTTCAATTTGTGTTTCTCCAATCTTTTCAACTTTTATTAAAGTATCAGCTTTAGCACCTGTTTCTGTTTTTCTAAGTTGGTCAACATCAATAACCAGTGAATCCATTGAGCCGTAACCAACTACTATAAACGGTTCGTTTGAATTTTCTCTAATTACCTGAGCATTTAGTTTTGGTACGGAAAGTGCTACGACTGCAAGAATAAGCACAGGGAAAGCAGATGTATAAGCCCATTTCATTTTGTTGTTTGTTTTAGTTTTAATCATCATAGTAATTCGTTTGTGCAAGTCGCGCTGACGGAAATTGTTTGCCAGAGCAAATTTATATTCTCCAACACTTTTGCGGATTAATAATAGTTGATATTGTTTTGCATCGATGCCATTTTTTAGTACCTCTTCATCGGCCTGGTATTCGTGAACTGACTGAATCTCACGCCTGAGCAGCCACGAAAAGGGGTTGAACCAGAACAGACAGGTGAAGAAATCAGACAAAATCATATCTGATGAATGATTCTTTTGGATATGAGCTTTTTCATGATGAATTATTGCTCCGTTCATGTCGGCAGAATA
>JAQVXD010000068.1 GCA_028709385.1 Fermentimonas sp. | reverse complement strand
TTCCCAAACATATACGAATACCTCCTGAGCAATATCTTCTCCCACAGTTTTATCATCAAGAATGGTAGTGGCATATGCCGCAATTTTCGGATAAAAACAGCAGAACAACTCTTCAAACAGAGATTGAGAAATTGTCTGAGATGCAGTAAAAGAAATATGGTTGCAACGTGTTACCAAATAATGAAAAATGAAGCGATCTTAAATTTTTCCAAAAGTAGAAAAAATTCTTCATTAACGAAAAAAATTAACTTAAGCCGGTAATATTTTTTTTAATGCTCATAACTGTACATCCACTTAATTTTAAAAGTTCAAGTTTCGCATGTCAAGTATTCAACTAAATATTAGTCTGACAATGCTTTGTGGCTCATTTATCGATTTACATGCTATCTGATAAATAACTCGCCTCGCTCGAACAGCATATCAGATGATGCCTGTTTCATCGAATGGTTTTCCTCTAAACATTTTATAGGTTCCATATTTAGCTAAATAAGTTTTGAGTCTTCTCCGAAAACCTCAAAACCCAATTTTATTGGTTTTCAACTTATTGAAAATCAATGATTATCTTTTGAAATTTTCAAGAAAAAAGACTTATCGGAGGAGACTCAGTTTTAATTTATACATGCGAAACTTGAATTAAATTAAACATAAAACAGATCATAAACATAACAGGGGACCAAAAGGAAACAGGGCTTCGGTTTACCAAAAAATGAGTTATACATACAATTTAAGTAATATTGCACTTGCGGGTTGACTCTGGAAGATGAATTCCCGCTCTGTTTATCGTGTTCATTTTAACGATTTTTGCTATCTTTGCACCGTTTAAAAAAAAAGTACCGTAAAATTATGTGTCATAAGAGAAGAGTCCGTTTCGCACCCAGTCCCACAGGCCCCCTACATATTGGGGGAGTACGGACAGCATTGTATAACTACCTATATGCCAAACAGCAGGGGGGTGATTTCATCCTTCGTATTGAAGATACCGATTCTGCGCGGTTTGTTCCTGGAGCGGAAGAGTATATACAGGAGACATTCGACTGGCTTGGCCTCCAATTTGATGAAAGCCCCCGGAAGGGTGGAAGTTACGGTCCCTATAAACAGTCGCAACGCAGGGAAATATACAAAGAGCATGTTAAATTATTACTTGAGAAAGGAGCAGCCTATATTGCCTTTGATACACCTGAAGAGCTGGATGCCAAAAGATCGGAAATTCCCAATTTTCAATACGATGCATCGACAAGGAACAACATGCGCAACTCTCTCACCTTGACTGAGAAAGAGACTGATTTACTTATAAAATCGGGGATGCAATATGTTGTCCGGATTAAAATTGAGCCTGATAACGAAATCATTGTGGACGATATGATTCGCGGCAAGGTGGCTATCAACTCTTCAGTCGTGGATGATAAGGTAATATACAAATCATCGGACGAACTGCCAACATATCATCTTGCGAACGTGGTTGACGATCACCTGATGGAGATCACGCACGTAATCCGCGGAGAAGAGTGGTTGCCCTCTGCACCGCTGCACGTATGGCTATACAAGAGCTTTGGCTGGGAAGAGGCCATGCCCCGGTTCGCACATCTCCCCCTCCTGTTAAAACCTGAAGGAAGCGGCAAGCTGAGTAAACGCGATGGAGACCGTCTCGGTTTTCCAGTTTTCCCGTTAGAGTGGAGGGATCCTGTATCGGGAGAGGTCTCTTCGGGTTACCGTGAAAGCGGTTATCTACCTGAAGCGGTAATTAATTTCCTTGCTTTTTTGGGATGGAACCCCGGAACAGAGAAGGAAATATTCTCTCTGGAAGAACTTGTACAGGCGTTTTCATTTGAGCGGTGCAGTAAAAGCGGAGCAAAATTCGATGTTGAAAAAGCCAAGTGGTACAACCATCAGTATATACTCCACACCTCCAACAATGAGTTAGCCGGTATGTTTGCCCCCATCCTACTGGAAAAAGGGGTAAATGCACCTGCCGAAAAAGTGGTCAAAGTAGTGGCACTTGTAAAAGACCGCGTACATTTTGTGAAAGAGCTTTGGGATCAATCCTCATACTTCTTTGTCGCCCCAGCCGCATACGATGAAAAGACCATTCGCAAACGTTGGAAAAAAGAGACTCCCGGCCAGATGAAACAACTAATTGGACTGATTGAAAATATGACAGACTTTTCAGCAGAAAATCAGGAAAAGGCAGTAATGGATTGGATTAAGAATAACTGCTTTCATACCGGGAACATAATGAACGCGTTCCGCTTGGCAATTGTTGGCGTAGGGAAAGGCCCTCACATGTTCAACATAACCGAAGTTATCGGAAAAGAGGAGACTCTTTCCAGGCTGCAACAAGCTATTGATACCATACCAGTTCAGGAGAATGTATAATATAGGAATTTTTTTTATGGCGTTTTTTATACGCCTGGCTGCACTTTTTAAAAAAAAAGCGCGTCTGATGGTCAGCGGGCAGAAAGCTACATTCAGCAAACTGAAAGAGAAGATAGACCGGGAGTCCCGTTACATATGGCTACATGCAGCCTCATTGGGTGAGTTTGAACAAGCCCGCCCCCTTATTGAGGCGATAACAAAAGAGCATCCTGAGTATAAAATTCTGCTTACCTTTTTTTCTCCGTCGGGATATGAAGTTAGAAAAGATTATCCTTTGGCCGATATAGTGTGTTATCTGCCGTTCGACACAAAAAAGAACGTACGCCGATTTCTGGATCTGGCGAATCCTTTCATCGCCATTTTCATCAAATATGAGTTTTGGTATAACTATATTCACGAAAGCTTTCTTCGGAAGATCCCTGTCTATCTGGCCTCTGCAGTATTCAGGCCTGGTCAGCCCTTTTTTAAGAACAGACTGACACGTTACGGGAAAATGCTTCGCTTTTACTCACACTTTTTTGTTCAGGACGAACTATCGGCTAAACTCCTGAAAGGTAAAGGCATTGAAAATGTCACACTTGCCGGTGATACACGTATCGACAGAGTAATAGAGGTGCGGAATAATGCAAAGGAACTGCCGGTAGTTGAAAAATTTGCTGATAAAAAGTCAATCGTCATCGTAGCAGGCAGTTCCTGGGCCCCGGACGAAGATCTACTGATCGATTACTTTAACACTCACAGTGGATTGAAACTGATTATAGCACCTCATGAGATTGACGAGCCACGTCTAAGGGAGATAGAAAAGAAGCTGAAACGCGCACACTTGCGTTATTCAAATGCTACCGAGGAAAATATTACACAGTGTGAATGTCTTATAATCGATTGCTTCGGATTACTCTCTTCCATTTATCGATACGGCCAGATAGCCTATATAGGAGGCGGATTTGGAGAGGGAATTCACAATTTGCCCGAAGCGGCGGTGTATGGCATACCTGTCATCTTCGGGCCAAGATACTCAAAGTTCATTGAAGCTCATGGCCTTATAACTAACGGAGGTGGATTTTCCATCAGCAACAAGACAGAATTCAACAAAAAGATGGATGAGATGGCTCTTGATTCATCATCGAGGATAAATGCCGGTGTGAAAGCAAAAGAATATATATTCGGAAACGCTGGGGCGACACGTGAAATAATGAAGCTGATTTCACTCTGAAAAACTTGTAGTACCACAGAGAAAGGTCCATAATATACAAACAATTCAGTAGTTCAGTTGTTGTATAATAACCTCACAACGTTAACACAAAGAGGCATGAACAGTTCATCATCAAAAAAAAAGAAAATAAGAGTCAGAACAAGAATTTTTGTTCCTTTGGTATTTATTGTCGCTGTACTCTTCATAACCTATATTTTTCCCCGTCAGGGTAGTTTCAAATATTCGTTCAATGAAGGGAGACCCTGGCAGTATGGCCTGTTGACGGCTCCATTTGATTTCCCCATCTACAAGCCTGCAGAGCAGTTAAAGACAGAGCAGGACAGTATTTTGCAATTTTACGAACCCTACTTCATTATAAATTATGATGTACAGAAAAATGCCATTGCCGACTTTGATGCTGATGTAAACCTGAATGCCAAACTTGCCACTCTCTCTCCCGGATATAAACTGTATATCCGCGACAAGCTTAACGAGATATACAACAACGGCATAATGCGCTCAATCGACTACGACCTCATACATGAGTCAAAGACAAAGACTCTGCGAATAAAAGAAGAGAATGTTGCACAAGCCAGGTCGATAGAATCACTTTATACAATACGTACCGCATATGAAAAGATATTGAGCGATGCCCCTGCAAATATAGATGCAAACATTCTGAAAACGGCTGATATAAATGAGTATATCAGAGAGAATATAATTTACGATGCGGCAACATCAGAGAAAGCGCAAAATGAATTTATTCAGCAGGTTGATATCAGCCGCGGCATGGTGCAGCAGGGACAAAGAATTATTGACCAGGGAGAGATTGTTGACTCACGCACATATAACATACTCTCTTCACTGAAACGTGTGACTGAAGAACGCAGCGGGGGGGCCACGAAAAATGGCTGGATAATACTGGGACAGTTTATTCTTATTCTTTTTATGTTCGGTTCATTTTATATGTACCTTTTATTCTTCCGCCCTCATGAATATCGCAATAGGAAACATGTGAGTTTCATGGTGTTGCTAATAACGCTCTTTGTGGCGCTAACATGTATCACTGTCCGGTTTGAACTATTCAGCGTATATATAATTCCATATGCCATAGTTACCATTCTCATACGTACCTTTATCGATTCACGTACCGCTTTGTTCGCCAGTATCACCACCGTAATCATGAGCTCACTGATGGTGCCTTTTCCTTTCGAGTTCACTGCAATCCAAATTTCAGTTGCCATGGTCTCTATTTTTATGCTGAAAGAGCTTACTGAGCGTTCTCAGCTTATAAGAAGTTCATTTTTTATCCTTCTTACCTATGTTACGGTGTATCTTGGGCTGATATTATATCAGGAAGGAAATGTAAAGGAGGCCGACTGGGTTATGCTGGTATATTTCTCAATAAACTTTATTTTCATAATGTTCTCCTATTCACTGATCTATCTTGTTGAGCAATCTTTCGGATTCATATCAGGTGTGACGCTGGTAGAACTTTCAAATATAAATAAACCTCTGTTGAAAGAACTCTCCGAAAAAGCGCCAGGTACATTCCAGCACTCATTACAGGTGTCAAATCTGGGAATGGCGGCCGCCGCAAAACTGGGAGCGAATGCCTCTCTTATAAGGACTGGAGCTTTGTATCACGATATAGGGAAAATAAAGAATCCTGCTTTTTTCACGGAAAATCAAGCACCTGGAATGAACCCTCATGCAGGGCTCCCTTTTGAGGAGAGTGCACGCATCATAATCAATCATGTAAAAGATGGGGTGAAGATTGCACAGAAATACAACGTGCCGCAACAGATTATCGATTTTATTGAAACACATCACGGAACAAGCATGCCGAAATATTTTTATATCTCATGGAAAAATGCCAACCCCGGGAAAGAGGCCAATGAGGCCAATTTTCTATATCCCGGGCCGAATCCTTTTTCCAAAGAGACTGCAATTATGATGATGGCGGATGCAGTGGAGGCATCGTCGCGAAGCCTCGCGGAATATACTGAGCAATCCATTC
>JAQVXD010000067.1 GCA_028709385.1 Fermentimonas sp. | reverse complement strand
TCCTTTCTGAGGGGTTGTGTCTGAGTCTTCATAAGCTTTGTAATTTTGGTGATTTACAAATATATGAAGACTCTTCTTTTTAACCCTTTTTATGTACATGCCATGTTGCCAATTTCTGTACATGCACCGTTGCCAAAAGTTGTACATGCGAAGTTACTGATTACACCTGACCTATACCTATAAATGCTAAATAGTTTTCCGGATACTTTTCGATGGTTTTAACGCCAAGATATGTACCCCAGGAATGGCCCATCAGATATATCTTATCCTGATTAAAACGTTGCTGCAGATATTAGTCATTTGTCGAGTATCTTCAACCATTTGTTCAACTGTCATTGTTGCCGGGTCAATTGATTTACTGAAACTCATACCTGCGCCTCGCTGGTCCCAATAACAAACTGTAAAGTACTTCTCTAAACGCTCGGATGTTTCGAAGGGAGAAAACATTGCGAACTCGGGACTTCCGGGTCCTCCGTGCAGGAATAAAATAACCGGGTTTTCGGGGTTTTCTGAGCGAATAAAAAATCCCTGCTTAATACCACCAATCTTAGTTAAGTTTTTCTCTGAGAGTGAGCCTGTTATCTCTTTTCCGTCTTTATCTTTCAAAGCTTCCAATTTCCCGGGGCTGTAAAAGGCTAAAACAAGTAGGCTGATTAATAACATTCCTGCTATCGATAATAATATGATTAGCAATATTTTAAGTGCTTTCTTCATTTGTCTTTGTTTTAAGGACTCTATCCCTTGATATTGTGGTGTTTGTGATGCAAATTTATAAATATTTGGTAAAGCTGCAATATATATTTGATGATAAAAAACTTTATCTATATTTGTACATTAAATTTACAACAATTGTCGTAAATTCAACATTTAAACCACTAATAATGAAAGCTAGACACACTGAGTTCCTGAGGTATAGCTATCTTTCCTTCGAGATTAGCAAAAAAGTTACAAAACACTATAGTACTTCATTCTATTCGGCCACTCAGCTTTTTTCTGCTCCTGTAAGAGAGGCAATATATGGTATTTACGGTTTCGTGAGACTGGCTGATGAGATAGTTGACTCTTTTAACGGCTTTGATCAACGGGCAATACTCAACAGGTTTGAGGCTGATTATGATTTTGCCAGGGAGAAAGGTGTTTGCAGCAACCCGATAATTAATGCTTTCCTGGTAACTGTAAATCGCTATGAAATTGATGATTCTTATGTCAGGTCATTCCTGGAAAGCATGAGAATAGATCTGGATAAAAAGGTCTATAATTCACGTAGGGAAACTAATAGTTACATCTATGGTTCGGCTGATGTGGTGGGACTGATGTGTCTGAGTGTCTTTTGTGGAGACAACAAAAAACTTTTCGAGGAATTGAAGGTTCCTGCTATGAGATTAGGCTCGGCTTTCCAGAAGGTGAATTTTCTTCGTGACTTGAGGCAAGATGTGATTGAACTGGGACGTGTTTACTTCCCCGGTTTCTCGATGGAAGAATTTGATGACCAGTTAAAACAGGAACTGGTTAGTGATATACAGTCAGATTTCGATGAGGCATTTAAGGGTATAATCAGATTGCCTGACAATTCGCGTCTGGCGGTTCTGACTGCTTATCGCTACTATGTCCGCCTGCTGGACAAGATACGTAATACTCCTGCAAATAAACTTATAGCCCGCAGAATACGAGTGCATAACGCCGAGAAATTTCGTCTGTTGTTGGACACCGTGATTAAAAACAAACTCAATATTGTAGATGTATGAAAGACAACGAACAGCTGGTATTACTTGTTGATGAACATGATAATCCTGTAGGTACCATGAATAAATTAGATGCACATATTATTCCTGCACTGCATCGTGCTGTATCGGTACTTGTATTCAACTCTGCAGGCCACTGGCTTCTTCATCGTAGAGCAGCGGGCAAGTACCACTCACCCTGCCTTTGGACTAATGCTTGTTGTACACATCCATATCCCGAAGAAGAGCATGCAACTGCTGCAAGTCGTCGCCTGAAGGAGGAAATGGGTATGGATGTATCCGATGAGCTGATACATCTTTTTGATTTTGTTTACTACGCTAAAGTTGATGAGAAATTAACTGAATACGAGTATGACAGGGTATTTAAGTACACAAGTGATGATATCCCTCAGCCTCATTCGGATGAGGTGGACGACTGGCGTTATATTTCAATAGATGAATTGCGTACGGAAATGAAACTTTATCCCGAATGCTTCACGGAGTGGTTTAAATTGATATTTCAAAAGTATATGACTTACATATAAATGATAGAGTTTAGCAACAAAATGGTAAAACATATCGTGGTGATATACGCCGTGGGAGTAGTAGGATTCAGTATCCCTTTCACTCATGGCATTTTTATAAAGTTGACGCCTTTGATGTTATGCTTCTCATTTGCCATACTACTTTATTACGATTGCGACTTAAGAAGTGAAAGGCAACTTAAAAGATTGTTATATTATTTATTTGTTTTCATTGCAGGCTTTCTGGTTGAGATGTGGGGTGTTAATACCGGTATGTTGTTTGGAAATTATCTATATGGAGGCGGACTGGGACCAAAGATTGCAGGTACCCCTCCAATTATCGGTTTAAACTGGGTGTTGATGATCTACCTCACTTCTGCAATTTTCTCACAGCTAAAACAGAACCTGTTAAACGGGGTAATATGGCCTTCATTGTTAATGGTGGGGTATGATATTATAATGGAACAGGTGGCACCAACAATGGATATGTGGTCGTGGAAGAATGATCTGATACCTCTGCAAAACTACCTGATGTGGGGCATTCTGGCACTATTCTTCCATTCATTGCGTTATGCATTGAATCTGCGGGATCGAAATCAGATGGCTCTCCCGCTTTTTTTAGTACAGACGCTTTTCTTCCTGTTGATATTGTTGATAAACTGAGCTTTAAAACATAATACAAAGTTGATATGCTTTATTCTAAACACCATTTCTTTATATACCCCTTCTTTCAGCATTATACACTTTGGCTGATAAAGCGTCATTTTCGTAATGTTACAATTGAAGGGTCATTTTCAGACTCAGGGAAACCGGTGATGTTGATAAGTAACCATATTGGATGGTGGGACGGCTTCTGGGGAATGTATTTAAAGCTTAAAATAGTGAAGCGGAAGTTTCATTTCATGATGCAGGAAGATCAGTTGCTCCGTTACCGATTCTTTAATTATACAGGAGGCTTCTCCATAAAAAGGAATAGCCGTGAGGTGACAGAGTCGCTGCAGTACGCTGCATCCCTGTTACACGATCGTGACAACATGGTTCTTATGTATCCCCAGGGCAAACTGCAGTCGATTTACTGCAATGCCTTTCTATTCGAAAAAGGAATAGAACGTATTCTCAGGGGCAGGGAGGGGGAGATACACCTGTTGATGTCGGTGAATATGATCGATTATCTGGCACATCCTAAACCATCCCTTTACATATATTTGCGTGAATATGACGGATTGTTCCTTCGCGAAACTTTAGAAGAGGCCTACAATCTTTTTTATGCTGACTGCCTGGCTGTTCAAACTAAACGTACCGAATGATGTACTTAATCGGAAACATAATATTGGCATTTGCTCTGGTGCAACTTATGGTTGCATTGTTCAACTCCCTGTTTAAGGAGCGTATGCCTTTTGTTGATTTTTCAGAAAAATTACCCACTTTATCGCTTTTGATTCCTGCACGCGATGAGGAGAAGAATATAGGATATTTACTTGGAGATCTTATAAAAATAACCGACAGCATTACAGAGATAATTGTGTGTGACGATCAGTCAGCAGATGATACCGCTGCAGTGGTTAATGAGTTTGCAGCAAGTGACACCCGAATAAAATTGATTTCCGGTAAAGAGCTGCCTGCCGACTGGTACGGAAAGAATCACGCATGTTATCAGCTGGCACTCGAAGCAAATAGTGACTACCTCCTCTTTCTTGATGCCGATGTTCGGGTAAGTGAGGATGTTATCGGGAAGGCAGTTAAATACATGGAGAGATACAGATGCAGTATGATGAGTATCTTTCCAACTCAGGATATGTTGTCGATTGGAGAGAAGATTACAGTACCAAATATGCAAATTATTCTGCTGACACTTCTGCCATTGCCTTTGGTTCGTCTTTCGGGATTTTCATCTCTGTCTGCTGCAAATGGGCAGTTTATGATGTTCAGGCGTGACACTTACACAGAATTAGATCCCCACAGGAAATTCCGTAAGAGTCGTGCCGAAGATATAGAAATATCTCGCTACATGAAAAGGAATCACAAAAAAGTCGCCTGTCTTACAGGTGTAAGTGGTGTGCGCTGCCGTATGTATCAAAACGTAAAAGATGCAGTAGAAGGTTTCTCAAAGAATGTAACATTTTTTTTCGGTAACTCTTTAACTGCAACAATTATCTACTGGCTGGTTACAACTTTAGGATTCATAGTATTTCTTGCTGTTGGAAGAACAGATGATTTGTGGATATGGCTTATAGCTACCCTGCTTACTCGTATATTTGCGTCCATTACCGCCGGAATGAATGTGTCAGACAACCTCACTCTTTTTATTCCGCAGCAACTTATGCTTGGAAGATTTATAATACGTTCGATTCTTAACAGCAGAAAGAAATCGTTTCGCTGGAAAGGACGATCAATGATATGATTTACATTATCTGGTAAATAATAAAAGAACATGACCAAAAGGATATTATTGTTTTTACTCATACCTCTAATTTCAGTATTTGCATCATCTCAGGAAAGGGAAACTATATACAGGTCTTACATTTCCAATGACATGGCATCCTGGAAAATAATAATTGATGCAATGCATAATGAATCAAGTAAAAATAACGAACGTGAACTCGAGTTGCTCAACTATGAGTATGGATATATTGGCTGGTGCATTGGCAACAAACGTAAGAGCGAGGCAAGACTTTATCTGAATAGAAGCATCGAAAGATTAGGCAGACTAAGGAAGGTAAACTATAGAGTCCCCATTTTAGATGCTTATGATTCTGCTTTTCTTGGTTTTCAGATAGGACTTGCCAATTTAAAAGCGCCCAGACTGGGGCCCAGAAGCCTTGATTTTGCAAAGAAATCTGTTGCGACAGTTGAAAATAATGCGTTAGGTTTAATTCAACTGGGCAATATCTATTATTTCATGCCTCCTCTGTTCGGCGGATCCAAAGAGAAAGCCATAGAATATTATCTTAGAGCTGAAAAGCTAATGGCAGCAGATGGCTATGGCGACTGGAATTATCTGGCATTGCTCGTACAGTTGGCCGGAGCATTGGAGGAGACCGGGAAAATTGATAAAGCCGGCTCTTTTTATCTTAAAGCACTATCATACGAGCCCGGTTTCAGTTGGGTGAAGGATGAACTATACCCTGCATTCACAAAAAAACATAATACAAAATGAAGAAAAAAGTAATTATTACCGGAACAGGATTAGGAGGTCTATCGAGTGGACTGCTATTGCAAAGCAAAGGTTATGAAGTTCAATTCTTAGAGAAAAACAACCAGCCCGGAGGACGGCTTAACCGACTTGAAAAGGATGGGTTTATTTTTGACACAGGTCCAAGTTTTTTCAGCATGTCATATGTATTCACCGACTTTATGAAGCTGTGCGGAGTAGATATGCCTTTCCGTTTTATAGAGTTAGTCCCT
>JAQVXD010000031.1 GCA_028709385.1 Fermentimonas sp. | reverse complement strand
CTTCGGATACTACTTGTAGCTTAAACGATAAACTGTAGTCTCTTTGAGTGCGTTTTACATAAAACAAATCATCTTCTTTTTTCATAAGTTCTTTTTTTATGTAACGGTATTGTAGGACGAGACAAGTTGTAGAAAAAAGAGTATCCCTTATTATACCCTTAGTCTCTTTTCTTTGGCTTGAATGGTCTGTCACTTTTACTGGAGAAAGGACCTCTCTTATCATCATTTTGATCAGAAGCACCTCTTTTTTTGAATGACCTGTCTGACTTATATGAATCGCCACCTAGTTTATTACCTGTTCTTCTGGGCTTTTCCTTACTTGAAAAACCTTCACTTTTCTCTCCAAAAGGCTTACGAGGTCTGTCTTTACTTCGTGCGTCAAAAGACCTTTCACTTTTACTATAAGGTCTTTCATCACTTCGTGATTTTAGATCTCTGCGGGGCCTTTCATCACTGCCGGATTTATTAAAACTTCGGGGTCTCTCACCTCTGTCAGATTTATCACCTGTGGCTGATCTTTCAAATCTACCTGATCTACTATCTCTAGTAAACTTACTATCCCTACCAGGCCTGTCTTCTCTATTTTGTCGTTTAAAACCGCTGCTACCTTGTTCCGATTCATCATTTTCAGAACGTCTTGAACGACGATATCCCTCTTTGGAGTTTCGCTCATTATGATAGCTGTCCTTCCTGCCTGTTTTTGCACGTTCTAACTCCTCCTTTGGTAACTCATTGCGTTTGCCTGAGAAGATCTCATACTCGCGCATCTCACATTCCAGGGGGCCGTTATAAAGAAAAAAACGATTGGAATGCTTTAGTCCTATTGCGTCAAACGACTCTTTACGGTAGCTAAGTATATATGCACGATAACCGGTAAAAACATGCTTTAGCCGCTCGCCAATCATCGAATAAAGCTCATCGAGCTCATCCACCTTTATTCGCTCACCATAAGGCGGATTGGTAATCATTACCCCTGTTTCTGACGGTGCTTCTGTATACCCTTGAAAGGGTTTTACATTTAACTCAATATATTTCTTAAGTCCTGCATTTTTTATATTTTTCTCTGCAATAGATATTGCCTTTGAAGAAATATCAGTACCAATTATTGGATAAAATAATTCCTTTGAACCTGTATCATCGTTATAAATTTCGCTAAACAGATCTTTATCAAAGTCATTCCATTTCTCAAAAGCAAAACCAGGGCGGTGAATTCCGGGAGGAATGCCTAATGCAATCATTGCCGCCTCAATTAATATAGTTCCTGATCCACACATAGGATCGATTAGTGTGCTTTCACCCTTCCAGCCTGACTTAAGTATCATCCCGGCAGCAAGAACTTCGCTAAGTGGAGCTTCTGTCTGGGCAATCCTGTAACCACGCTTATGAAGAGATTCTCCTGAACTGTCCAATGAAAGTGTACATTTATTATGCGAAACATGAATATTGAACATTAGGTCAGGATTAGACAAACTCACCGAAGGACGTTTTTCGTATTTCTCTGTAAACCAGTCGGCAATTGCATCTTTTACTTTGTATGCCACAAACTTGGAATGTGTGAAAATATGAGAAAAAACAACCGCATCTATAGAAAAAGTTGAATCCAGAGTAAGGTAATCTTCCCAGTTTACCTTTTTTATTGCTTCATATACCTCATCTGCTGTCTCTGCTTTAAATTCATATATTGGTTTTAGAATACGAAGTGCTGTACGACAGTGGAGATTAGCCTTATACATCAGGGCATTATCACCCGTAAATGATACCATGCGAGTACCAATTTCAACGTTATCTGCACCTAATCCAATCAACTCTTCAGCCAATACATCTTCAAGCTCAGCCAAAGTTTTGGCTATCATAGGAAATTGTTCTTTCTCTACCATCTGTTTATTTTCATTCTATAAAAATACTCTCTGTTTATTCTCTTACTCAGATTTCTGCAATGCAAAGATATAATTAATAATTATAGCTTTACTTTTATTTTTCTCTCTTTTGATTCATTACCAAAAGCATCTAAAGCAGTCACTACATATGTATATTTGCTTTCTCCTCCTTCATATGGCAGTAGTAAGAAATTATCCGGAGTAATATCAACGATATTTTTTGCTTGATTTATATCAATCTTTTCTTTGTCACGGAACCGATATACAACAAATTTTTGTGCAGTCTCAGGGTTCGCGATATCTCTGTTATGTTCCCATGTTATAAAATGCATATCCTCAGTGTAAACCCCCGTTAGTTTATTAACTCTTTTAGGCCGGTCATCATGCATATGTGTATATGCAGGGATCAAAGCTTTTGCACTGTGTATATCATTTTTAAGACTATCTGCAACACCCTCAAAATTATCCAGAATCTGATAACCATACCAGTAAGAGTTGCCATGAACAAAAGGCATATTTCTAGTTTGAATAATTTTTGTGTTAAGTTCGTTTCTGTCTATACTCCTTTTAAGATCTTGACCGATATATAGATGCTGACCAAAATTATTTGCATTCCACCAATGAAGTAAAGTAGTGTAATCGGCAGCATTATGACCTCTCTCCCAGTACAGTTGAGGTAAATTATAGTCAATCCAACCCTTTTCTACCCATAGTTTAATATCAGCATATAGATCGTCATAGTTTTGCAATCCATTTGTATCACTACCATTAGGATCATTTCTCTTATTGCGGTAAATTCCAAAAGGACTGATTCCAAAACGTACCCATGGTTTAGTACTAGCAATTGTCAGTTTTATTTGCTGAATAAGCAGGTTTACGTTGTTTCGACGCCAGTCGTTACGCTGTGTTGGAGAAAAACCTTGAGAAGCGGCAAATTCCTTAAAACTTCTATCATCAGGGAATGACTCACCTGCAATAGGATAAGGATAAAAATAATCATCCATATGAATAGCATCCACATTATAACGAAAAACAATGTCTTGAACTACTTCACAAATAAAACTCCTGTTTTCCGGGAGTCCCGGATCAAAAAACAGTTGGTTACCATATTGTACAAACCTATCAGGATATCTATTATATATATGATTCTTTGCAAGAGGATTACTAATATTAGTTTTAACTCTGTAAGGGTTTAGCCATGCATGTAATTCCATCCCCCGTTTATGACACTCATCAATGATAAAGGCCAGTGGATCAAAATCAGGGTCATCAGGTGCTTTGCCCTGCTGACCTGTAAGAAATCTGCTCCAGGGTTCAAGGTCAGACTTATAGAAAGCGTCTGCTTCGGGACGAATCTGAAATATTACAGCGTTGATTCCTGCTTCATCAAGCTTTCTTACCATATCAGCCAGATAAAACTTCATAGCAGCGCTGTTCATCTGGCTATATCGTGACTGGCCTACGGTTTGAATCCAGGCACCACGAAACTCTCTCTTAGGATTTAAATCTGATTTGTAAGTAAGCGTGCTTTTTGATGTACCACAAGAAGAAATGAATACTGTGATTATTAAAAGGCACACTAAAAAAAGATTTCTGTTCATATTTGATCAAGAAAAGAATATTAATAAACGATGTGGAATATTTTTAATGATGATTAGTTTTATTTATGGAGTAAAAATAAAATCATCTGACTCCAGAAGTTCTTCTACTACATTACGTTTTGGGTAAACAATAATCCTGTTGTAATCAGGAAAGCGATTTTCTATTCGGGTTGGCAGACTCTCCAAAACTGGGGTATGTGAAATATAGCCTTGGTGAGCTGAAATCAGTATAATCAAGTCATCTTCTTTAATCTGATTACCGCATGACATTGGGTTATCCCAATCTGTGAATGGCTGGAAAATAACGTTACCTGATTTTCTTTGTGATGAAATAACTTTATGTGTTTGAGGATGTCCCAGATGTAGTATAGGGATAGAAAGTTCAGTTGAAAGTTTCGCTATCTTATTCACCCACAAAGAAAACCCGTCCTCTTTCTCAGCAAGCGGAGGGGATATAACAACTATTCTTTTAAGTGTTATCAGATTCTGTTCTAAATGACATACAAACAGGTTTTTATCTAAGTTCTTAACGATCTGCTCAATTTTCTCTCCCAGAAGCTTGTCCCATAGCCCCGCCTTTCCCGGCCATCCAAGTATAACCAAATCAGTCATAGTTTCTTTGGCAATCCTTGAAATTCCATCCGCAGGATTATGATCTATTGTTGTGATTATATCAACATCAACCTCTGCGGCAGTTGCAGTGGAAATATATTCCTGAAGTTGTTTTCTGAAGTTAACAATATTCCTTTCAACCTCTTCATTATTCACCATAACTCCGAGAAGAGAAATTGAATTGACTGATTTTTTATCTTTCAACAACATTGCTAATTCAACATGATGACCGATATTCAGGGGATTTGCTATTGGAACAAGTATCTTTTCCTGAGCAAATTCCCCCATTGCAGAAGGAGTTAACGGCTCATTCTCTTCACTTATGGCTATTTTCTTTGCAGCCTTTTGAGTAACGACTGTAGCTATAAGACAGGTAATTAATATTAGTATAATGGTACCGTTAAGAATATATTCATCAAGTATTTCTGCTCTGAAACCTACAAGTATAATTGCAAGAGTTGCTGCAGCATGAGAGCTACTCAGCCCGAATATAAGATTTCTATGAACTACGCCATACTTAAAAGTTTTTTGTGTTGCAAAAGCTGCCAGCCATTTTCCAAGTAAAGCGACAATAGTCAGTGTAAATGCCACTATTAAAGTTCGTAGTCCGTCAAATACAACGGACATATCTACAAGCATACCTACCGAAATTAAGAATATCGGGATAAAAAGTGCATTTCCGAAAAACTCTATCCTGTTCATCAATGCAGATGAATGAGGTATCAGTCTGTTTAGTGCAAGTCCGGCAGCAAAAGCACCTATAATCGGCTCAATTCCCCCGAGTTCTACAAGAAAGCCGGAAGCAAAGACAACAAACAGGACAAATATAAAGTTGGAGTATTTCTCTGAATCTGCTCTTTTAAAGAACCACTTAGCAATTCGGGGCACTAACACAAAAATAATGACTGAGAAAATTGCCAATGAAAGCAAAAGCTTAATAAGGAAACTAAACTCCAACCCTCCGTCACTGTTTGATAAAATCAGTGCCAGTATTATCAGAACTGCAGTATCAGTAAGTATTGTTCCGCCGACGGTTATTGCAACTGCCTGATTACGAGCTACACCCATACGACTTACAATCGGGTATGCAACCAGGGTATGTGTTGCAAACATACTGGCAGTGAGTAAACTTGCATTTGTGTCATAACCCAGGAGGTAGTGACAAACAGGGAATCCGATTATTATAGGAATAATAAATGTAAAGAAGCCAAAAGTAAGACTTTTGTTCCTGTTCTGAATAAACTCGTTAAAGTCGAGCTCAAGTCCTACTATAAACATTATATACAATAAGCCTATAGTAGAAAACAGTTCAACTCCCGCGTTGTTGTTATCAATCCAGTTTAATCCATGGGGTCCGATTATTACTCCTGCAAGAATCCATCCGATAATACTGGGAACATTAAAACGCTTAAGAAGAATAGGCGACAGCAGTATTATCAGCAGAAGAATAGCAAATATCAAAACCGGATTATCAATCGGCAATTTAAATTCGTTATGAGCAAGGGAAAGTAATTCTACCATTGAAATTGATTTTGGGTTTCGGATTATAATCCTGAAGCTTTATTTAATCGTCAACGGACAAATTTAGACAAAATATTTTGATTTATTTGACAGAAGCATCTTTTTTAGAGAGTTTAAAGTGATTACCTTTGCAGGTTACGTTTTCTTTTTTAAGTCACTATATTCAAGATATGAGTAATCACAAACAGATAGAAATAAAAGGTGCACGTGTCAATAACCTCAAAAACATTGATGTTACTATCCCCCGCAACAGCTTCACTGTAATCACGGGACTTTCCGGCTCAGGGAAATCATCACTTGCATTTGATACATTATATGCTGAAGGCCAGAGACGTTATGTTGAAAGCCTTTCAGCCTATGCCCGTCAGTTTCTTGGCAGAATGAACAAGCCTGAAGCTGATTACATTAAAGGTATTCCCCCTGCAATTGCAATTGAACAGAAAACCACTTCACGAAACCCAAGGTCAACAGTCGGCACCTCAACTGAAATATATGAATATCTGAAATTACTATACGCCAGAATAGGTAAAACCATCTCACCAGTTTCAGGTACAGAAGTTAAAAGACATTATGTTCAGGATGTTATAGATAAGATGCAAGAATATAGAGATGGAACACGGATGGCGGTTCTTTCCCATATACAGCTTCGCAATAATCGCAATTTACGTGAACAGCTTGAGATACTCATGAAAGAAGGGTTTAGCCGATTGGATGTAGGGGAGCAGTTTTATCGTATTGACGAGCTGCTTGAACAAAAACAACTGCCACCTATAGAGGAAATTCTTCTTGTGATAGACCGACTTTCATGTTCTTCTGACAAAGCGACGGTCAATCGTCTGTCTGACTCAGTAGAAACAGCTTTTCTCGAAGGTAACGGTGAATGCATAGTTCGTTTTTGGGGAGAAAAAGGCATTGAATCCTTTCTTTTCACAAACAGATTCGAAGCAGACGGAATAATCTTCGAAGAGCCCACTGAGATGATGTTTAACTTCAACAGTCCTGCTGGTGCATGTCCAAAATGCGAAGGATTTGGCAAGATTGTAGGTATTGACGAAAATCTGGTAATACCTGATAAAAGCTTGTCTGTACAGGAGGAGTGCGTAAAATGCTGGAAGGGTGAAAAAATGAGCGAGTGGAAACGTTATTTCGTGAACAATGCTTATCTGGTAGATTTCCCAATTCACAGAGCGTACTACGATCTGAGTGATGAGGAAAAAGATATTCTCTGGAACGGACGTCATGAAAATGAAATCTATGGAATAAACGATTTCTTCGATATGCTGGAGAAGAACCTGTATAAGATACAGAACCGCGTTATGCTGGCCCGATATCGTGGAAAGACTGAATGTTATGTTTGCAAAGGTACACGACTTAAACCGGAAGCTCAATTTGTAAAAGTTGGCGGTAAATCAATAACTGAACTTGTCCTGATGCCTGTAACTGAACTTAAAGAGTTTTTCAGCAACCTAAGTCTCAGTGACACTGACGCAACCATAGCTGAAAGATTGCTTACTGAAATAAACAACCGCCTTCAGTTTCTGTTGGATGTCGGACTTGGGTATCTGACATTAAACCGACTTTCAAACACTCTCTCGGGAGGAGAAAGCCAGCGCATTAATCTGGTTTCTTCATTGGGCAGCAGTCTCGTCGGCTCACTATATATTTTAGATGAGCCAAGTATCGGTCTTCATTCTCGTGACACATATTTACTGATAAATGTATTGAAGGAACTTCAAAAGCTGGGTAATACAGTAGTTGTGGTAGAACATGATGAAGAGATTATCCGTGCTGCCGATTACATTATAGACATTGGTCCTAAAGCAGGCCGTTTAGGCGGAGAGGTAATGTATCAGGGTGAGGTTTCTGAGCTTAAAATGAATAGTGACAGCTATACTGTTAAATATCTTACAGGGGAAGAACAGATTGAAGTGCCGGAAGCCAGACGAAAATGGAATAATTATATTGAGGTCAAAGGGGTACGTCAGAATAATCTTAAAAATATTGATGTTAAGTTCCCGTTAAATGTAATGACTGTTGTCACTGGCGTAAGCGGATCAGGCAAATCTTCACTTGTCAATGATGTTTTTTATAACGCACTTCAGCATCATTACAAAGGCACTGCTCTGGAAAGAGCTGAATTCGGGGGGATTAGCGGTGACCTCAACCTTATTAAGGCTGTCGAGTTTGTTGATCAAAACCCGTTGGGTAAATCATCCCGCTCTAATCCTGTTACTTACCTTAAGGCTTTTGATGAAATAAGAAAACTTTTCGCATCTCAGCCACTTTCAAAACAGATGAATTTTACACCTGCATATTTTTCTTTCAATGTTGAAGGCGGCAGGTGTGAGGAGTGTAAAGGAGATGGCACAATTACTGTTGAGATGCAGTTTATGGCAGATATCAAGCTTGAGTGCGAATCATGTCACGGCAAACGTTTTTCGCCGGAAGTGCTTGAGGTTGAATATAAAGGAAATACCATATATGATGTATTGGAGATGACTGTTGACGAGGCAATTGATTTTTTTGGCAGCCAAAAAGGTGCAACAGAAAAGAAAATCACTAAGAAAATTCAACCGCTTCAAGATGTAGGGTTAGGTTACATCAAACTTGGGCAATCGTCATCAACCCTGTCTGGTGGCGAAAATCAGAGGGTAAAACTTGCATTCTTCCTCGGGGAAGAAAAAGATCGTCCGACAATTTTTATATTCGATGAACCTACAACCGGATTACATTTTCATGATATAAAGACTCTGCTTAAAGCCTTTAACTCACTTTTAGAAAGAGGTCATACAGTAATTATTATTGAACATAATATGGAAATTATAAAAAGTGCTGACCATATTATAGATATCGGCCCGGAGGGTGGAAAGGCAGGAGGGTATATAGTTTGCACAGGTACTCCTGAGCAAATCTCAGATTGTGAAGAGTCCCATACCGGCCGCTTTCTTAAAGAGAAAATAAATAATCTCATTTAAAAATTTCAACAGATAAATTACTAAAGTAGGTAAATTCCTGAATCAGGTAAATTACTGCTGTCTATAAATAACAATTGTGCTAAAGTAAATAAGACTCTATAAAATATTCCTCAATACCCAGTATTGAATTATTATTACAAGTATTACTAAAGCCGAATATCTGCCGAAAAAAAATCTATATAGCTTTACATTACGTTGCTTACCTCCAAAGTATTCCATATAAATACCAAGGAATACATAAGGTAATGCTGCTACCATGAATCCATTGTATTTAAAAGCTGCTCCGATATTTAGATGCAACAATTGATGTATAGCTCTTTGTGAGCCGCATCCGGGGCACTCATAACCTGTGATAACAAGAAAGGGACATTTTGGGAATATTGGCTGTGTTTCAGGATTCAGTTTATAAAACAGATAAAGTGCTGCCAATAGCATTAAAACTACGACAGCACCTAAAAATATTTTAATTGCCTTACTCACTTAAATTGCAGGGCAAGTCAAAAATTATAACCGCTTGCATTGTTTTCAATGATTTCTTCAAGATATGAGGGCATATTGCCGGTAGACATCATTACTACCCAAGAAATTATTGAAATCAGTCCTAATACGATTGCAATAATTGTCCATGTTCTGGCATTCTTCGCATTCTTCTCAGCCTCAGAATATTTTCTGTTGGAGTAAAGAACATCAACTCTTGCAGCATACACGATTCCTACAATACCGAGCACATTGCAGCAAAAAAGTGTTGCTACAATAGATTGCCATAACCAGTTGTTAGGTTTCAATGGCGGGATATCCTCCTCCTGACTTAAAACATTTGAGCTCAATGGAGGTGGTGGCGGTCCCTGCACAGGGGGTGTGTTGTTATAATCTTCCATTTTTATATTTTATAAGTAAATTATTACGCATTAATTAAATCCCCCATACCTGAAAGGCTGAATCCAAGAAGTCCGAAAAGCAGGAACAGAGCTACCACAATCAGCAGCACCCATGCTATAAATATCCAGAAGGTAATTTTCGTCCATTTGCCGGCTGAATTAGAAGACTCTAAAGCTGCATTATAATCTCCTCTGTTGTAGAATGATTCAACTTGTGCAGAGTAAACTATAGCAATAATTCCTAAAAGACTCAGAAAACTACCGCAGAATATAAAGGGGAGGATTGTAACCAGAATAGATTCTACCAGCCATGTTTTTGGCATTGGTTTTCTGATTTCTTTCTCGTAAACAGTATTTTCCGGCTTAGCAGGCACTACCTGCTGCACTTCATAACTCTGCTCAGAACCACTCTGCTCAAAAAGAAAGCTAAGTTCGCTGACTTCACCTGCACGTTTCCAATTCTCCATTCCCTGAGTCCATACAAGTGTTTCACGCTTGATATTTTCCCGTCTCAGCTCTACCGGAGTGAAAGTGCCTCTCTGTTTACCGGATTCATCGATAAAAAAATAGTGATTCATAATAAATAATTTTATTGGTAATCTTCGGGATTTATATGTAACAAACGGATTACTTGATTATCTTCATTCATATAAACATATTCGATAACAACATTGTTTTTCTTAAAAAAAGCTAACTGAGGGTTAGATGACAATTCCCTTTTTATGGCATCTTTCAAACTCACGGAAACCTCCTGAATCAATGAATCCGGGTTTGAAGTATTCAGTACTGTATAGTTATATCTGAACACGTTATCATCATTAACTGAAGCATTATCGAAACGTGTGTACTGATCGAGCATTACCGGAGCAGATAAATTAAGGTCTGCTGCCATTTGAGAAAGCTCCTTGTTTATTGCTTTTTTGTCAGATCCGCACTGAATAAGCAATAACGTTATAAAAATAAGAATGATTTTCGGAATGATTTTCCCCATTGAGTGTTTTATTTTTACAAAAATAAAAAAGTTTTGACAATATTAAAAATAAAATTAAGGAATGAAATGAATTAATGAATATAAGTAATTTGGCAGAATGTCTCACGACATCCTGCCAAACATGTTAACCTTAAATCTAATACTATTATGAAAAAACCACGAGACAAATATAAAAAAGAAATTAAAACAATCCAAACTTTTTCGATAAAAAAACATAAAATTTTTAATTATATCAAATTGCAACTAAAATTAGACAATAGGCAACCCAATACCTGTCAATTTGTGATATAAATCCAATGCATAGACATCAGTCATGCCTGAAATATAATCAAGTATGGATTGAATTTTATTATACAATGATGGCGAATCCGTTTCATACTGTTCAGGTATTCTATCTAAAAGCAGTTTAGAGTATGTATGATCAGGATTTAGTATTGCATTTGTGAACGTTTCCAGCAAAAATCCGATTATTCTATATCCGGCTAACTCTATATCGAGAACATCTTTTGATCGATAGATATTTTCTGAAGCAAATTCTGAGCATGTTAAATATACATCCTTCACTCTTTTCGGCAAATGCCTGATCAAGGAGCCTTCAAATTCTCCTTTTAAGATTGCAACCTCATTGTCCATAAAGACCTTTGTGCACTCACCTACCAGCGACCCTATTACACTTGCACGCAAATAGGCTATCTGCTCGTTAACATCAGTTACAAACAATAAATTTTTAAGTCGTCTCTCCCGTCTCTCTCCATCAAAGAAACCAAGCAGCAGCTCCTTTGCTTTTTCAGTTGAAACTAAATTGAGTTTGTGAGCATCCTCTATATCCATTATCTGATAGCATATATCATCGGCAGCCTCTACCAGGTAGACTAAAGGGTATCTTGCAAATCTGACAGGACTCTCATTGACCCTGGTGATACCGAGGCTTTCTGCGATTCGTGTGTAATCTTTCTCTTCCGATGCAAAAAAACCAAACTTATTTTTCCCGCCGCTCAACTCTGATGAATAGGGATATTTCACGATAGACGCCAGAGTGGAGTATGTCATTACAAATCCGCCTTCTCTCCTCCCCCTGAATTTATGCATTAAAAGACGTATAGCATTTGCATTGCCCTCAAAACAGGTAAAATCGCTCCATCTGCCATTTTCAGCCTCCACTTTAGCTTGCAGATAATTACCTTTACCTTCTAAGAAGAAAGTTGAAATAGCCTCTTCTCCGGAATGCCCGAATGGAGGATTACCGAGATCGTGCGCCAAACATGCGGCTGAAACTATTGAACCGATTTCTTCGAAGTGAGCTTTTGAGGTCTGATGTCTCTTACGCAACTCACGGCCTGCATTCTCACCTAAAGAACGACCTACACTTGAAACCTCCAGACTATGTGTTAATCTATTGTGCACAAAAACACTTCCGGGTAAAGGAAATACCTGTGTTTTGTTCTGTAACCTTCGGAATGGCGAAGAAAATATTAACCTGTCGTAATCACGTTGATACTCTGTTCGCTCATGCTCTTTGTTGTTCTCAAAATGCTCAAGCCCAAATCTTTTTACTGATAATAACTGCTCCCAATTCATAGTTGATATAAAACTTACTCTAACAAAGATAAAATTGTTTTGACATTATTTCTCAATAATATAACTCAAAAAAGGATATTTTATCCCTGATAAAGATTAAATTTGTATCTTCTTTAAGGAAAGAATGACAATTACAACAGAATGACAGATATCATCAAACATGAATGTGGTATAGCGGTCATCCGCTTACTTAAACCTCTTAACTATTATTACAAAAAATATGGCACCTGGCAATATGGGCTGGATAAGCTCTATCTGCTCATGGAAAAACAACATAACAGGGGACAGGAAGGCGCGGGCCTTGGAGCTGTAAAACTGGAGTCTGCTCCCGGAGACGAATATATTTTCAGAGAAAGAGCTATTGGCTCGAGTGCGATATCAGAAATATTCTCCAAGGTACATTCAACTTTTAACGCTTTCACTCCCGAACAGCTTAATGATATAGATTTCGTCAAAAAGTCGGTACCTTACGCTGCTGAGCTTTTTATAGGACATCTGCGCTACAGCACTACCGGAAAAAGCGGTCTGACATACGTTCACCCCCTGTTAAGACGAAACAACTGGGCATCAAGAAGCCTTGCACTGGCAGGTAATTTTAATATGACCAACGTTGACGAGATGTTCGGTCAGCTGTTAAAAGAGGGCCAGCATCCGCGTGATTATGCTGATACATTCGTTATGCTCGAATCGATCGGACATTATCTCGACAGAGAGGTTCAGTATCAATATGACCACATTGACAAAAACGACAAGAATGGTCAGGAGGTGAGTCATATAATCGAAGAAAAACTGGATATCCCTTTTTTACTTAAAAGAGCTTCCAAAAACTGGGACGGAGGCTATGCACTGTGCGGACTGGTTGGCTGTGGAGATGCTTTTGCATTAAGAGATCCATGGGGTATTAGAACTGCATTTTACTATTGTGATGATGAGGTGGCTGTTGTTGCTTCTGAACGCCCCGTGATCCAAACTGCTTTCAATCTGAAAAAGGATGATGTTCATGAACTGCAGCCGGGTGAAGCCATTGTAATTAAACGCAACGGTAAGATCAGTCTTAACCAGGTTCTTGAAAAAAAGGAGAATATTACACCCTGTTCTTTTGAGCGAATTTACTTCTCCCGTGGCTCTGATTATGACATTTACAGAGAACGAAAGAGGTTGGGTGAACTGCTTGTACCTAAAATCATCGAAGCAATTGATGATGATTTTGACAATACAGTGTTCTCATTTATCCCTAATACGGCTGAGGTGGCTTACTATGGCATGCTTCAAGGTCTTGAAGACCATTTCAATCATAAGAAGGCAAATATTATACTCGAAAAGGGCAGCACTCTGAGTAAAGAGGAAATTGATCGTATCCTTTCCAAACGTGTACGATCTGAAAAGGTAGCAATTAAGGATATCAAATTGCGCACTTTTATAGCACAGGGCACATCAAGAAACGATCTTGCGGCTCACGTTTATGATGTTACTTACGGCTCTCTGAAACGGGGTGTTGATAATCTGGTAATTATTGATGACAGTATTGTGAGGGGAACAACTCTTAAACAGAGTATCATTAAAATTCTTGACAGACTGGATCCCAAAAAAATAATAATTGTTTCATCCTCTCCTCAAATCAGATACCCCGATTGCTATGGTATTGACATGTCGCGCATGAGTGAATTTATAGCTTTTAAAGCAGCTATTGCACTCCTGAAAGAACGTGGAATGCAGGATATTATTGATGAAACATATGAGAAATCTGTAGAGCAAATTCACAGAAAAAAAGAAGAAATAGTAAATCATGTGAAAGATATTTATGCACCCTTCACTGATGAAGAAATATCAGATAAGATTGCACAAATGCTTACATCAAAAGATATAAAAGCAGAGGTTATGATAGTTTTTCAGAAAATAGAAGATCTTCACAAAGCGTGCCCTAATCATAAGGGTGACTGGTATTTCTCCGGCAACTATCCCACCCCGGGAGGTAATAGGTTAGTTAACAATGCTTTTATAAATTATGTTGACGGGCAGGAGAATAAACCACACCAGTTTACCCTGAATTTCTCAAATAATGAATAATGATTGAACGAATTATCATATTAGAAAATGTAGATCCAATTGTATTTTTTGGCGTTAACAACAGTAATCTGCAATTACTAAAAACATTATACCCCAAATTACGGATGGTTGCCCGTGGAAACGTAATTAAGGTAATAGGTGATGAGGAGGAACTTGCAACTTTTGAAGAAAAAATTCATGAACTGGAGAAATTCAGTGTTGAAATGAATGTTCTGAAAGAAGAGGATATCATTGATATTGTTAAAGGAAAAGCTCCTGCTGTTATTAATGTAGATAATCTGATTATTCACGGGTTAAACGGAAAGCCAATCCTGGCAAGAACAGCAAATCAGAAAAAACTTGCCGAAGAATTTGATGTCAATGACATGGTATTTGCAATTGGCCCTGCCGGATCAGGAAAGACATACACTGCAATTGCTCTGGCTGTACGTGCATTGAAGACCAAACAGGTGCGCAAAATCATTCTTAGCCGCCCTGCCGTGGAGGCCGGTGAAAAGCTTGGTTTTCTGCCCGGCGACATGAAGGAGAAAATCGACCCGTATCTGCAGCCTCTTTATGATGCGCTTGAGGATATGATACCACCCTTGAAGCTCAAAGAATATCTGGAGAACAAGATTATACAAATTGCCCCGCTTGCATTTATGCGCGGGCGCACTCTAAACGATGCTGTTATTATTCTTGATGAAGCTCAGAACACAACAAAACCACAGATTAAAATGTTTTTAACCAGACTGGGACTTAACGGCAAAATGATTATTACGGGTGATATAACTCAGATCGACTTGCCACGTACGCAACAGTCGGGTTTAATTCATGCAATGAGTATTCTTCGTAATATAAAAGGTATTGCAACAGTTGAATTTAATAAAAAAGATATTGTGCGCCACAAGCTTGTACAAAGGATTGTTGAAGCTTACGAAAAAGAAACTGACCACATTAAATCACTAAGTTTAAAAGAATCAGAAACGGTTAAAGATGAACAAAAATTAGAAATTGATTAAAACAAAATAATATGAACAGTCTAACAAACACAAATTACAATTTCCCCGGCCAATCCAATCTGTATCACGGAAAAGTGCGTGATGTATACACTATTGGAGATGATATTTTGGTAATGATTGCAACTGATCGTATTTCTGCCTTTGATGTTGTATTACCAAAAGGTATTCCATATAAGGGACAGGTTCTTAATCAGATTGCATCCAAATTTCTGGATGCCACTTCAGATATTGTACCTAACTGGAAACTTGCCACACCTGATCCAATGGTTACTGTAGGTGTTCGTTGTGAGCCTTATAAAGTGGAAATGGTAATACGTGGCTACATAACAGGCAGTGCATGGCGTGATTATAAAAAGGGTGCTCGTTCGATATGCGGAATAGACCTGCCTGAAGGTCTTCGTGAAAATCAAAGATTTGAAACTCCTGTTATTACTCCTACCACAAAAGCTGATGAGGGCCATGATGAAAATATTTCCAAAGAGGAAATTATTGCGCAAGGGCTGGTAAGCAAAGAAGAGTACGATCAGCTTGAAAAATACACTTACGAATTATTCAAACGCGGCACTGAAATTGCTGAGGAAAAAGGGCTGATTCTTGTGGACACAAAATATGAATTCGGAAAGAAAGATGGTAAAATCTATCTGATTGATGAAATTCATACACCCGACTCTTCCCGTTATTTCTACAGCGAAGGATATGAGGAAAGGTTCCGTAACGGTGAAGAGCAAAAACAGCTTTCCAAGGAATTTGTCCGCAAATGGCTTATGGAAAACGGATTCCAGGGGCAGGAAGGACAACAGGTGCCTGAAATGACTGATGAATATTGCCTGAGTGTTTCGGAGCGATATATCGAATTATATGAAAAGATTGTAGGCGAGAAATTTATTAAGGCTGAGGCAAAAGATCTGGAAGCCCGAATAAAAGATAATGTAACCAAATACTTAGAAAAATGAATTATAAAGTAGAATCCGTAAACCCGTACGACTCAGAACGGCCAAAGAAAGAGCAGGTGACTCATATGTTTAACATGCTGGCACCTACCTATGACCGACTAAACGGAGTTCTTTCATTGGGAATTGACAATTACTGGAGGCGTGAAGCACTTGGAGTATTAAAAAAATATCCTCATTCTCATATACTTGATATTGCCACAGGAACAGGAGATTTTGCTGTTCTTGCAAACAGAATACTGAGTCCGGAAAAGATAACAGCTGTTGATATTTCTGACGGAATGATGGCTGTCGGCAGAGAAAAGGTTAAAGCTAAAGGATATGAAAATATAATTTCATTTGAGAATCAAGACTGTGCAAACATGACTTTTCCTGATGACACTTTTGATACTGCCATATCTTCATTCGGGGTACGCAACTTTGAAGATATTGACAAAAGCTTCAGCGAAGTGCTGAGAGTATTAAAGCCGGGCGGTGTATTCATGTTTATTGAACTTACCACACCCGAAAAAACTCCGATGAAAGAGTTGTATAAATTTTATACCGACAATGTTATGCCTGTGCTTTCAGGGATATTTGCCACTGAACAAAAGGCTTATGAATATCTCCCTAATTCAATAGGTGCATTTCCTCAGGGAAGAGAAATGATGCTAATTCTGAAAAAGAACGGTTTTAGAAATATCCGCTTAAGAAGACTTACCCAGGAGATTACAACTGTTTATATTGCAGAAAAGTAGAAGCAGATGGATACTTACGGACTGATTGGATTTCCTCTGAAACACTCTTTTTCCGCCGGTTTTTTTACTGATAAGTTCAGAAAAGAAAATATCGATGCGGAATATCTGAATTTTGAGATTGAAGATATACTGGATATTCGTCGCGTTATTCTGTTTAATCAACGTCTGAAAGGATTGAATGTTACAACACCTTACAAAGAAAAAGTAATTCCCTTTCTGAACAATATTTCTCCTGAAGCAGAAAAAATTGGTGCCGTAAATGTTATTAAGGTATCTCGCAAACGAGGAGATATGTATTTCTACGAACTCACGGGATACAATACAGATTATATCGGATTCAAAAACTCATTCACTCCTCTGTTGAAACCTGGTGTTAACTACAAAGCACTGATTCTTGGCACCGGCGGTGCTTCTAAAGCTGTATCGCAAGCTCTCACCGACATTCAAATTGAGTGGCTGTATGTTTCCCGCAGCAAAGGTAAAAACAACGGCAGAGTAATCTACTACAGCGATCTCTCGCAGGAAATTATTCATACGCACAATATCATTATTAATGCATCACCTGTCGGGACATTCCCTGACGTAGAATCCTGTCCCGACATCCCGTATAACTTTCTCACACCTGACCATATACTTTACGATCTGGTTTATAATCCTGAGGAGACTTTGTTCCTCAGAAAAGGGAAAGAGAAGGGTGCTTCCGTCAAAAACGGACAAGAGATGCTTGAACTACAGGCACTGGCAGCATGGGAGATTTGGAATAGTTGAGAAAGAGATTGTAATAGTTAAAAAGAAATTGCCCTCCTGAATATCACATTCAAGTGGGCAATTATTTATCCTTGGTCATCAAAAGTAGAGTAAATTGACCAGATAAAATAAAGAGGTGCGATAGTGTAGTTTGTTCCCTTAATTATAATTCCGGTGTATGTGTCTCTTTTTTTACTTCTTTACCTTCATCATCCAAAATAAATACTTTTTGTGACTGATCTTCCTTTTTTGAAGCGGTCACTTTTGTAATTTTCTTTTCGTTGTTGTATTTAATTGATTTGACATCATATGTTGCTGAAATCTCCTGAATTGCGTTCTGTACAGCTTCATTCAGATCTTCTAATTTTACATCCACAAAACCATCATCTTCCAATGTGATAATTATAGACGGTTGTTCTGCCGCATTAGCAGTATTTAGACCGGTCATTGCGAAAACACCGGCAATAAGTGCGATTGATAAAATAACTTTTTTCATAATAATAAAACTTTTTTGAATAATAAATTAGTTGTATTTAATATGACGACCCTTCGTCTGATAAATAATAAACAAATTTCGTACTAAAGAAATCCATGAACTTTAAACAACACCATATTTATCTCATTTCATGCATATTAAGCACTATATCACAAAATTGCCGCACTTATAATATGTGTGGAATAAATATGGAAAGTGTGGAATCTCTCCACAATTAATGTGTATTTATCCACAGTTTATTGACAACGTAAGGGTGATGGTCAATTAAAATATATAACGTATATTTGAAATATAATTGAGGCTTCAAATATAAAAGTGCATGAAATCAAAAAAATCCACTGAACAACGAATTACAATAAAGATTGGATTGATTTTCCTTGTTGTACTACTTTTTTTTAGCGGATTGTTTATCTACTCTGCAATTCTGAAAAAGAATATTGATGCCCAAAAGGAGGAGATGGACAATGCGAACAGAGTATTGCTTTATAGTAATAATCTAATTGTATCCATACAACACGCACAGGATATTCTCAACCACTATATGGTTTCACCGCGCAGAGTTTATCGGCAGCAATATGATTCCATATCACAGGATATCTCTGAACAGATAGATATTATAAAAAGCAGTTCGCCTGATAATGCACAAAGTGCTCTGCTTGAAGACATAGACTCACTTTTAAGAGAAAAGGATTTAATTGTAAACAGATTATTGGGACAGTTCAGATCTCAAAGTCCGCTACAGGAACTTGACAGGAAAATAGAGACAATAGAGCCTGTTGTCAAAGACACTGTAGTAGTTACTACGGTCAGCGACACAACAATTGTTCACCGAGAGCGAAGAGATTTCTGGAGTCGCCTTTCACACCTTTTTAATCCGAAATTCGAACCTGATACAACAATTAATATTACATATACAGAACAAGAGGCGAGAGCGCAAACCAGAGTTGATACTGTTATGTATGCCGATCTGAAAGGTATTACAGAGGAGGCCTCCAAGACCTACTCATCGCAAATGGAAAGGATAGAAAGGCAAGTTCGTGAACTGGTACTGGCCGAACAAAACATCTCTCTTAATATCTCCAAACTGACAACTCAGTTCTATAACGAAGCTATACAAACCACTCAGCGTGGCACTGAAAACAGTGAACAGCTGACTCAAAAGATATTCTCTTTTGCAGTTACGGTAGGTACAATTTCAATTTTACTAATCCTTGTTATCATATTCTTTATTACTGATGATCTGAAAAAAGGAAAAAAAGCAAGGATCGAACTTTCCAGAGAAAAGAAGCTTACTGAAGAGCTCATAGAAAGTCGCCATAAATTACTTTTATCGGTATCACATGATGTAAAAACTCCGCTCAGTTCTATTATGGGATACATGGAAATATGGGATTCCGAGGAAAAAAAGGAGTCAAGGAAAAAACAGATAAAATCTGCAATGAACTCAGGCAGGCACATACTCAGCATGCTTACAAATCTACTTGAATTTTCTCGTCTTGAACAAAAAAGTGCTTCTCTGCAAAAAAGCACCTTTAATTTAATAGAGCTCATTAATGATATTCTGAGTATGTTCCGCCCTTTTACAGACGATAAGGATATTAAATTGAATTTCAACAACAACCTGGAATCTCCTTATTATATTGAAACTGACTATACCATACTCAAGCAAATTCTTGTGAATGTAATTTCCAACTCAGTTAAATACACGTATAAAGGCAGTGTAGATATTGAACTGACCCTTCAGAAAGAAGGTGTGTTAATGTTTACTATTTCTGACACCGGCGTGGGAATAGATAAGGAAGATCTTCAAAAGATTTTCAAACCTTTCGCCAGAACAACCAATCCTTTAAAAGCAGAGGGGACGGGCTTTGGTCTGTATGTCACCAAAGGATTAACCGAATCAATGCAGGGGGAGATAAATATCTCTTCAGAAAAAGGAAAGGGAACTGCCGTAAACATAAAGTTGCCAATTAAACAAATAACTGATTTTATCCCGGAAGAATCAGGCAGTGAGATCAGTTTTTTTGTAAACAACAATATTTACAGTAAGATATTAATTTTCGAAGATGACATCTCGTTAGGTAATATGATACATGAGTTTCTTACTCAGAAAGGATTTAAGGTTAAACTTTGCAGTAACACCCGTGATATAAAGGGATTTATACGGGTAATCTCTACTTTCGACATTGTGTTTACAGATATGCAGATGCTGAATATTACAGGAACTGATATTTTAAGTGATATAAGGGAGCTGGATCCAGAAATCCCTGTTTGGTTAATGACTGCAAACGATGAGTATTCTGAAGAGAAAGCTCTCTATGAAGGCTTTAGCGGATTAATTAAAAAGCCTGTTAAAATGAGCCGACTACTTAAAATTTTGTCCGGAGAACAAAATTCAGGAAAACCGAATTCAGGAGAACCGAATAAAGGTAAGATGAGAAATAACAAAGCAGAGACATCAGATCCCTCAGATAATTGGAATGGCAGGTCTTTGGAGAAAAGATTCCCCGGACTAGTATCTATGTTTTACAGTGATACTGAATATATAAAAGATCTGCTGTCACTGTTTGTACAATCATCATCAGTTGACACAGACAACCTTTACCAAGCAATAGATAAAGGCGATTTTAGAGAGGCTCAGAAGATTTGCCATAAAATACACCCCTTCTTAAGTCAGCTTGATGCTGACCATATCTGTGTTAATCTACGGAAAATGGATGGACTGAGAGACCGGGACGAGTCGGCTTACCCTAATTGGAAGACTGAGTTATCAGAAAGTGTACGTATGATCAGGGAGTTTACTGAAAATATAAAAAAGGACTATTTATAACTCGATGTTAAAGAGATGAATTTTATTGTACAACGTCTTCCTATCAATATTTAATAAAATAGCAGCTCTGGTTTTATTACCGTTAGTCTTTTTGAGAGCACTTATTATTTTCTCCTTTTCATTCTCAGGTTTGGGGAAAAGTATGATATCACTGTCATCTTCGATTTCACGCATTGATTTGTTGAGAATAGGGAGGTTCTCTGAAGTTATCTCATCACTTAAACTAAAGAGAACCGAACGCCTTATTACATTACGAAGCTCTCTTAAGTTGCCTGGCCAATCGCACTGCTCAAGTCTTTCCATCGCCTCACCCGTAATATATTTAACACTTTTATCAAGCTCTGTATTAGCCTCTTCTCTGAAATGATCAGCATAAAGCTTAATATCCTCTGTGCACTCGCGTAATGATGGAACACGTATCATAAATTCATTGAGACGGTGATACAGATCTTCTCTGAATTTACCTTCAGAGATAGCCAGCTCCAGATTCTCGTTTGTAGCTGTAAGTATCCTCACGTCAACATCAATATCCGCTGATGTTCCTATAGAACGGATCTTTTTCTCCTGAAGCGACCTTAACATCTGCATCTGCACACCATAAGGCAAATTGCCCACTTCGTCAAGGAAAAGAGTGCCGCCGTTTGCATCCCTGAAAAAACCTGTTTTATCCTCAATTGCAGATGTAAACGACCCTTTCTTGTGACCGAATAATTCACTGGGGGCCAGCTCTGTTGAGAGACTGCCGCAATCGACGGCAATAAAAGGGCCTTTGGCTCTGGCGCTTCTTTCGTGTATCATTCGGGCAACATGCTCTTTACCTGTACCACTTTCGCCAACAATCATAACCGACATCTGTGTAGGTGCAACCAGATCAATATAGGAGTACATCTGTTTTGATAAAGCACTTTTTCCAACTACAATTTTTACTCCGTAATCACTAGGTTTCTTTTTTATTGGAGATGCATCTGACTTTGAACTGTCTGTTCTTTTTTTAGCACTGTATTTTTCAGTATTGACTGATACCAATGCTGATTCTATTTTTTGTGTTAACACAGACGGATTAATCGGTTTTTCTAAAAAATCAAATGCTCCCAGTTTGATTGCAGATACTGCAGTTTGAATTTCCCCGTATCCGGTCATTATTATAAACGGAATCGATTTTTTCTCTTCCTTCAGCCAGGATAACAACATAATCCCGTCACCATCAGGCAGCCGGAGATCGGACAATACCACATCAAACGGCTCCTGTTCTGACAGTTTCTCCTGCGCAGACAGCATACCGTTGCACAATATTGCCGAAATGCCATTCCTTTCGAACCATTTTAATAACATGGACCCGAAAGAGCGATCATCTTCTACAATTAGTATCTTTCCGTTCACCTGATGTTAATATAATCCCTTTGTTGTAATCCTACACCTCAATTATCTTTTTGTAAAGATAGAGCAATTTATTATTAATGGACACAATGTAATATATGATTAAGATTTTTTAGACAAAATCGAAGTTCATAAAACCGGTCTGGTGAATATAAATATCATATAATGTAGTATATTTGAATAAAAAGTCAACCTAAGATATGAACGAACTCACTAAGGAAGAATCAAACCTGAAGTTTGAAAAAATTCAAAACATAACAAGGAAAAAAGATGCCGGTGCCTGCATCATCACATCATCAGTAAACCAATACTGGCTCTGCGGGTTTATTTTCGACGGGTATCTCTATATTACGGCAGACAGAGATCCGATATTATTCGTAAAGCGACCCTCCGACCTTGATGATGAAAGAATAATTTCTATTCGTAAGCCTGAACAGATTCCGGGACTGCTACAGGAGGCCGAACTGCCTCTGCCAAAAAGAATCCTGATTGAATCAGACCAGCTTACTTTAAATGCTGCAAACCGCCTGCAGGCGGCATTGAATATGCCTGAGCTGTTAAATATATCAGATAAAATCCGTAAAATCAGATCTGTTAAGTCTGAGTACGAACTAAATCAGATGCGTGAATGTGCAAAAATCCATAGTGAGGTATATCAGCTGATTCCTGCTCTTTACCGAAAAGGAATGAGTGATTTGCAACTGCAGATTGAGATAGAAAGAGAAATGCGGCTGCGCGGATCAGTTGGCATCTTCCGTTCCTTTGGAGAAAATATGGATATATTTATGGGAAGCATACTGGCAGGTGATAATGCACAGATAGCATCTCCTTATGATTATGCCTTAGGCGGTGAAGGTATAACCCCATTGCTGCCATTAGGTGCAAACGGCACCCCTCTGAAGCCCGGTACGACAGTTATGGTGGACATGGCCGGTAACTACAGTCCCTATATGGATGATATGACCAGAACTTTTGCCATAGAACATGCACCCGAAATTGCATATAAAGCTCATGAAGTCTCAATTGAAATTCATAATGCAGTAAAAAAACAAGCAAAAGCAGGTACACTCTGTTCCGATATCTATTCTTTGGCAGAGGAGATGGTTATCTCAAGCGGATTGCAACCCTATTTCATGGGCACCGTACAACAGGCTAAATTTATCGGTCACGGTGTAGGACTTGAAATAAACGAACCTCCGGTTATCACTCCAAGATCAAAAGACACTCTCCTGTCCGGAATGGCCATTGCACTTGAACCAAAATTCGTGCTTCCCGGCATAGGTGCTGCCGGTATAGAAAACACTTATATAGTACACGATGAGGGATTAGAGAATATTACTCAATGTGAAGAGAGAATTATAGTTCTGAAATAATTGTAACTATTTCCTTTTTATGACTAGTCCTAAATAACCGTTACAGGTTTTTACAAAACTAGTTATTTTTATCCACAAGTTTGAAGGTTAACCTTCAAACTTGTGGATTTCTTTTTATAGGTGCGTATTTTAATATGGTTCTGT
>JAQVXD010000066.1 GCA_028709385.1 Fermentimonas sp. | reverse complement strand
AAATAAACTGCAGAACAACGATAATGAAAAAATAAAACAAGAGAAGGCGAAAACACTTAACGGACTGGGAAATATATACTTAAAAATGAATCAGCCAGATGAAGCTATGGCTTTTCTGCAAGAAGCACATCAGATAGATAAAAAGAACAATAATATTATAGGAGAAGCTGAAAATCTGGCAAGTATCGGGTCAGCATATGAAAACAAATTGGACTACGATTCTGCCTTCTATTTTTTCGATCTCTCATTGTCTTACTATATCAAAGCAAATTCACTATCTGGAATGAACTATTGTTTTGAACGCATTGGCAACATTTATATGCTTAAGGGAGATTATGAAAGCGCAACGGTGTACTTTGAAAGTGCATACAACTCATTATATTGGTCAACTGACAGGTTGAACTGGTTAAATACCTGTTTTTCACTTGGTAGCCTTAACATCAAAAAAGGCAACTATCATGAAGCGGAAACCATAATCCTGGAAGGATTAACAGTATCAAAAGAACTGAATTTGACTAACGGACTTGAAAAAGCATACTCACTTCTCTCGGAACTATACATAAAACAGGGAAATACGGTTGCAGCTCTGGAAACATACAATTTGAGCGACTCATTGGCAAACGTTTTCAGGAACAAGCGGAATATAATCCGGATTATGACTAACAGGTTGAATTATGAAAATGGGCTGAATGAAGAAAAATTAATAGTGTTGGCTCTACAGCTTGAAAAATTAGAAAGAAACAAGCAGAAGACAATTTATATTATCCTGCTCTCTGCTGTTGTATTATTCAGCTTTGCCTTACTCTATTTCCAATACATTAAACACAGAAAACGAAAAGTAGAGTCATCCCTTCAACAGGAAAGATTGAAATCTAACTTTTATATAAACTTCTCACACGAATTTAAAACTCCCGTTACAATTATAGCAGGATTAATTGAACGAATAAGGAATAATCTGGAACAAAACAATTTACACAACGGCCTGAATGATCTGGATATACTTTCACGTCAGTCAAAAGATCTGCTTACACTTATAGATGAGATGTCGTCAACTGCAAGTATACTTGAAATAGTGAAATCATCTAAAACAGTAAATGGCAACATAATCGGATATCTAAATTATCTGTGTGAAAATTTCTCGGCATTTGCAAAAAGTAAAAAAATTGATTACAACTTCCGGAGTAATACCGGAGAACTTGTTATGGATTATCAACCTGAATTCTTACGTCTTATTATCAACAACCTGGTAAACAGTGCTTTCAATTATTGCCATGAAAACGACAGGATCGCTGTTCAGGTAAGCTGCAACAGGGATGAGAAGACCTGTGCTATTACAGTCTCACATAACGGAAAAAGTATTCAAAAAGAAGATCTGACAAATATTTTTGAACTAAGTCACAGGATTTCAGGAAACGAAACAAAAAATAACGGCAACGGTGCCGGATTACCCTTCACAAAAATATTTATAGAAAAGTTCAACGGCAGCATAGATGTTAGGAGCGAACCTTTAAAAGATACAACTTTTAGAGTAATACTTCCAATAATCAATGAACGTTGCGGAAGCAATGGACACTCAGATAATAACAATAATGAATTGAAAAACGATGAAGCCACTAATTTCCCTTCCTTGCTAAAACGTCAGGCAACCATAGAGAATCCTACCGTTTTAATAGTTGATGGGAACAAAAATATGAGCTACTATCTATCATCTGTATTAGGAGATAATTATCATATCCTGACGGACGATAATTCAGAAAGTGCTATTCAAACAGCAAATGAAATAATACCAGATATCATTATTGCCGACACAAAAATGTATCATATGAATGGTTTCGACTTTTGTAAAGCAATAAAAGACTCAAATGTTACCGCACATATACCGGTTATTTTGCTTTCAGCTTTCCATTCAAAAGAAGAACGAATAAGAGGATTCAAATGCGGTGCTGATGTTTTCCTCTCTAAACCAGTATATGAAGATGAATTGCTGGCAGTGTTAGAACAAGTATTGAATGCTAGAAAACAGATCAGGGACAAATATGCGATCATGATTACACATACAGGTAGCAAAAGGGAATATGCAACAGTAAAAAACGATCCCTCGGTGGCATTTCTTAAACAGATTACAGATCTAATATACAAAGAGGCAAGTAATACCGAAAACATCATTGAAAAAATTGCTGCCGAAGCCTGCCTTAGTTCATCGCAGCTAAACCGCAAGATAAAAGCAATCACAGGAATGACAACCTCAAACTATATATTAAAGATTAAGCTGAATAAAGCCGGAAAGATGCTTGCACAATCACAGAAACCAATTGGAGAAATTGCCTTGAGTTGTGGCTTTAGCGATTTTGCCTATTTTTCACGTTCCTTTAAAAAGGAATTCGGAATGACTCCCACCTCTTTCCAGCGGATGCCCCGCCTCAGCAGTTAATTAATCAGCCGAAAGAATATACTATTACCATAACTGATGTAAAGGATGCAGTTTCATTAATAATAATGCTTCGTTAAAACTTCATTTATAATACTGACAGTCAATAATTTATGCCATACTCCTAAAAAGCGTCATACTCGATTGATATTCAGCGAATTATAAGAACTATTTTAAAATAATTTCCGAAGTATTGTAATAATAGATATAAAAGATTCATCTGTAACTGTAACAGAAGTGGAATTTGAAGAATTAACCACATGCCCATGACCTGATATTTGCTTAAAAAAACCTGACATATTAATAATAGAACCAGGATTAATGCGTGTCTGTTATTTACAAATACTTGTCTCAATAGAACAATCTCTTCCCCATATCTACATTATGTAATAATATGGACATTAATTCAGTAAATAATGGATAATATTTGTCCCATTTTGTCCCTGTTTTTACATAATTTTTACCAATTATTTATCTTTTTCTCCCATTTCAACATCTTTTTCAATAATATATTTTGACTTTCTTAGGTACTGTCTATCAATATTATAACGATCGTATATGCACGTATTGTTATAATTTAACCAAGGTTAATGCCGATTAAGTTATAATAGTTGCATTTTAGGGACAAACAAATTTTTAAAACATGTCTTTATTTTGCAATAAAAAATTATGATGATATGAACAAGTTCATTTTTGTATTTATAGGAACGGTATTATTCTCCACGATGCTGACATCTCAAAATATCGGAATCAAGACCAACCTACCCTATTTAGCAACAACAACCCCTAACATAGGATTAGAGTTTGCACTCAGCAAGAAGATAACGTTAGAAGCCACGGCAGGATTCAATCCGTTTAACATATCAGAAAACAGATACTTGAAACACTGGCTGGCTTATGGTGAATTGCGGTACTGGACCTGCGAGAAGTTCAATGGCCACTTCTTTGGGCTTCATGGTTTGGGCGCCCAATATAATGTTGGGGGATGGGATATTCCTTTCTGGCATTTTAAAAATCTAAAAGAAAGGCGCTACCAGGGATATGAGTATGGTGCGGGAATAAGCTACGGGTACCAGTGGGTGCTCAATAATAGATGGAACCTCGAAATTACTGCAGGCGGGGGTTATGCGCGCTTCCATTATGAAAGGTATCCATGTTTGAAATGTGGTGAATCACTGGGTAAGGCTGATAAAAACTACTTTGGGCCAACTAAAGGAGCTATTTCAATTATTTACATTATAAAATAAAAGAGAAATGTCAACAAAAAAATTATACCTGTCGCTTTTCATAATATCCATACTTCTCTGTTTTGCGCCTGCTGTTTATAATATTTCAGCTCAAAAGAGTTATACCAGTCAACTAAAGGTTATTAACCTGCAGGCAGATCGACAAGGTGAACTTGTCCGGCTCGACATGAATATTAATGTGGGGCAGACAAAGATTGGAAGGAACGAAATGATGATTGTGACCCCTGTCTTGAAATCCAATTCTGATAGCACCAATTTTAATATCTTTACCCTTCCTCCGGTAATTGTCAATGGTTCACTTAGGCATAAGGTTGTTAACAGACAGATAACACTTCGATCAAAAAACTCTGCTGACAAACTAAATCCATATGCTATTGTGAAAAGAGATAACAGATCGGAACAGGTTATCAAATATCATTACACGCTGCCTTTTAAAAGCTGGATGAATGATGCTTCGCTGCTTCTGGCAGTCGAATACAACGGATGTGCCGAATGCTCTCTTGAAGATGATAAGATTTTACTCCTTGCTCAAGCCATTCCGGAAGAATATGTACCCAGCTATCAACTCACTTATATAGTGCCGGAACCCGAATCGGTGAAGGAGCGCAGCGAAAAATACAGTGCATCGTTTAATTATCAGTTAAACAGCTATGAACTGCAGCGCAATTATAAAAATAACGCCGCTGAATTTAATAAAGTTGATAAAGTGATCAAAGAGATTCAAGGGAACACTGACCTCTCCATCACAGATTTTGTGATAGAGGGTTATGCCTCGCCCGAAGGTGGATTCGACTACAACCGTACACTTTCTGGTAAAAGAGCTAACTCTTTTGCAGAATATCTGGAATCGGCACACAACATCAAGCGTAACCAGATGAAGAAGATCGAAGGTTTGGGTGAAGACTGGGCGGGATTGCGCAAGGCAGTGGAAGCTTCCTCATTAAACGATAAGAGCAATATAATTCGCGTTATCAACGATGTTTTTCCTCCCGATGCCCGCGATGCCGTACTAATGAAGCTCTCCGGCGGAAATACCTATCGGATGCTGCTGGATCAATATTATCCATCGCTCCGGCGCACCGACTATACCATAGCTTTTAACGTGAGAAATTTCTCAGTGGGAGAGGCCAGAGAGTTAATCAAAACAAACCCAAAGCTATTAAGTCTCAACGAAATGTATCTGGTTGCCGAATCATATCCGAAAGAAAGTAAAGATTTCAGGCAAGTGTTCGACATCGCAGCACGGCTCTATCCTGATGATCCCATTGCCATTATCAATAGTTCGGCAACCGACCTTGAGGGTGGAAACAGTACTGCTGCTCTTGAGCGCCTCGAAAAAGTAAAGGATGATCCAAGGAGCTGGAACAATATCGGTGTTGCATATGCAAAGGCCGGAGAATTGAAAAAAGCAAAAGAGTACTTCCAAAAAGCTGCAGAAGCCGGTGATAACAGGGCATCAGCCAATCTGGGAGAATTGGAGAAACAAAGAGATCAGAAGTGATATAACTACGTTTAATTTAATTTTTAAATATACATTCCATTAACATTTTAAACTTTATTGAGTATGAAACTATTTAAGTTATTTTTAGTTGCTGTTATAGGCTTGGGATTTATGGCCTGTAATGCGGATGAACAGCCTGTAGTTGAAAATAAGACAACCGATTCCTACGCCAGTATTACAATTAAATTCCCTGGTAAAGTTTCCACAAGGGCACTACCTGGCGACTATAATGAAAACGGAACATGGATGGGACGCGACAATCTGGAAACGGTTACCGTATTCCTGGTTAATGAGACAAAAGGGGTGGTAGATTACAACTTTTTCTCTAAAAGCGCATTTGCTGAGATCGACATAAATGGTGTGCTGCATCCTAACCTTGCACTGAAAGCAACAGCCGGCGAAAACGTTAGAGCATATGTTGTTATCAATGGTGTGGAGGACATATTAAATACATTAAAAGCTACTTCTGCTGCTAACTTTGCCACTGCCTTTGCTGCAGAGGCTAACAAAATAGCCTCTCAGGTAGCATGGTATAATAGTCCTGTTGCACCGGCAACAAAAGGAACAGAAACCATTATGATGACCAACGACCAGGATGCATATGCCTTAACAGTTTTGCCTTATATTTCTGAAGAAGATGCAAAGACAGGTGTTAACAACAATATTCGGGTAAATGTTGAAAGAGTGGTTTCGC